>DVOJ01000009.1 GCA_018713725.1 Candidatus Caccopulliclostridium gallistercoris
AACAGTCATTTAGGAAACTAAACTCCTGCCCACGTCAAAAGCTGCGCTTTAATGAATTTTGCTAAAAGCAAAATGTCATATTAACGCTTGCTTTTTCCTTTTCCCCAAAAATTAAAAATTTTCGGGGACCCCGCACTTGTCGAGCCTTGCCAAGCCCCGCTTTAATGCGTTTTGACATTTTCTACTTGGGTTTAATAGTGGGAAAAGAGTCGTCGTCTAGCTGCGAAAGATTGTTAAATTAGCCAAACAATCATAAAAAAGATTAATATTAATAATTTATGAAAAATTGCTAAAAAATTTAATTTTTTAAGCAATTTTTTTGTATTTTTAATTTAAAAAACGGACAAAATTTGTTTGGAGGTTTTTTTAATGAAATTTAATCCTTTTAAAGAAAAAGCAAAAAGTTTGGAAAGCTGTATAATGGATTGGAAAAAGCTTAGCCCAAAGCCGTACAAAAAGCTTGAAGCAAGCCCGTATACCAGAGTGCGTTGCATACTCATGAATGGTACGGAATACGAGTCCGTTTGGTTTGGGCATCAATTTCATAGGCACGCAATTGATAACGACTTAAGAAGAAGTTTGGCGCTTGTTCGAAGAAATGAGCAACAGCAACAAAAATTAATTTCTTCCTTAAAGCCAGTAGACGAAAATTTACTTGAAACTACAATAGGCTACGAGCAGCTTGCCGTAGATTTAACGGCGTTTTTAGCTCAGCACGTTAAAGATAAACACGTAAAAGATGCCCTAGATTTCGCGCTACTAGAAGACTTTGACCATTTGTATAGATACGCCAATCTTCTTGAAAGTGATTTTGGCGCAAAGGCGGAAGATTACGTGGGCGACTATACAGAGATTATGCCTGCGCGTCCAACTATTGCACATCACAGGCACCCATACGATAGCGTAAAAGAGCCTATTTGTAACAAAACGGCAACGCCTTTTGATAAATGCGCAGTAAATATCATAACGGCGGCAGAACAGCAGACCATGAATTACTATATGAATTTGGGCGACTTCTATAAAAATCAAAAGGGTAGAGAAGTTTACACGGAAATAGCCATGGTGGAAGAGCAGCACGTAACTCAGTATGGAAGTTTAATAGACCCAATGCCAAGTTGGTTTGAAATGTGCTTGATGCATGAGTATATTGAATGTTACCTATATTACTCTATGATGTGTGACGAAAGCGAGCCAAACGTTAAAAAAGTTTGGGAGATGCTCTTAGAACAGGAAATAGCGCACCTTCATGCAGCGGTTAAAAACTTAAAGAAGTATGAAAAGAAAGATTACGACGAAGTAATTCCAGACGGCGCGTTCCCAGAACTTATTTCCTTTAAATCTAATAAAGAATATATTAGAAACGTTATTACAAACACTGCCACCTTTACGGCAAACCGCGAAGGCTATATAGAACTATCTAAGCTTCCAAAAGATGCGGATTTCTATAAATATCAGAACAAGATAATAAAAGACGCGGACAAGGTGGCTAGCCATAAGGTAGTTGAAGAGCATATAGAAAAGTTTGGGCAGGATTACAGAGTTCAGGGTAAACCTCACCCAATAAAAGAACTTTCAGATAGAAAGAAAGATAATAATACTTTTGCAAGATAGAGCTTTAAAATAAAGCTCTTTTTTGTTTAAAATTTTTTTGTTTAAAATATTGCTTTATTAATAAACGTATGCTATTATATAGTCATAATAATAATTTGGGGGATTTATGAAAAAGTTATTATCTATAATTTGTGCTTTTACACTTATTCTTGGTGGAGGCATTTTTTTAAGTGCTTGTGGAGACCCGGCAAATAATCAAGACGGTGCTACTAGTGGGCTGAAATTTGCATTAACTGAAAATAACACCTATTCAGTAACAGGTATAGGAACGGCTAAGGAAACAGATATTGTTATTCCCAGTGAATATAAAGGTCTTCCTGTAACGGAAATTGGCTATTCTTCTTTTGATGGAGAAAATATCGTTTCTTTAACAATGCCAGATACTATTACAATTGTTAAAGGCGAAGCGTTTAAAGATTGTACAAATTTAACTTCTATTAATTTTTCAAATGCTTTAACAAATATTGGTATGTACGCTTTTAAAAACTGTTCAAGTTTAACCGAAATAATAATTCCAGACAGCGTAACGAAAATAGAAGAAGACGCTTTTCATGGTTGTGAAAACGTTACCACTTTAAAATTGTCGGCAAACTGTTCATCTCATATAGGAGACATTTTTAATGGGCAGAAAGTAAAAGATATCACAGCAACTGCTGGCGCTATTGATAATTTTAGATATTCAAATTTCGAAACTGTTACAATAATTGGAGAAGATGAAATTCCAAGTAGTTTTATGTGGGGAAATAATTCTTTAAAGAAAGTAATTTTGCCTTCTACTATAACTAAAATTGGACGCGAAGCTTTCTACTATTGTGATAACTTAAAAGACATATATTTTAACGGTACGTTAGAACAATTTTGTAATATAGAATTTGAAAGCAGAGACACTTTACAATATACAGATAATTTATACATAAACAATGAACTAGTTATAGATGTTGTTGTTCCAGAGGGCATAACAAAAATTGGCGAGAATTTTTTAGCAGGATATAAAAAGTTAAATAGCGTTGTTTTGCCAGATAGCGTTATAGAATTATCCGGTACTGCATTTTTTAAATGCGAAAATTTAACTTCACTTAAAATGGGCGCAAATATTAGTTCAGAAGATAACAAAATTTTAGACCAATGCAACAATTTACAAGAGCTTACAATAACTAGTGAATTATTAAATAAAGTTGATGGTGGGGGATCTATTGAACTACCTAAGTTACAGACTCTAACAATAGTTGGTGATACGTTAGAAATTGAAGATACTCTTATAAAAAACCTTAAAAATTTATACATATCGCAAACTGTAACACAAATAGGTGCAATCTATGTTTCTTCTATTGAAAATACATACTTTATGGGCGGACTAGAAGAATGGTGTGATATAACCGTTCAATCAACGGGAGATGAAGAAAATTATATATTACCAATCACTGAAAACTTTTATATAGATGGGGAAATTGTTGAAGGAGACTTAGTTATTCCAGATGGCGTTACGAACTTAGAAGAATATTCATTTTATGGTTTAGACATAACAACTTTAAAAGTTCCTGATAGTGTAACCGAAATGGGTTCTTATGCATTCTGTAACAGTAAAAATTTAGTAAAAGTTGAACTTCCTGCAAATGAAGGTGTTGCTTCGATTTTTCATGGTTGTGATAACATTAAAGAAATAACAACGCCATTAATTGAATTAAAGGGCTTTAAAAACTTAGAAGTGGCAAATATAAATTTAGGAACAGTAGTTAATAGCCAATTTAACGACTGCGCAAACCTTAAAACAATTATTTTAGCTGATACTTTTACAGAAATAGGTCAAGAGTCCTTTAAAAATTGTCCTAATTTAGAAAATATTTCTTTTGGTGAAAACCTTAAAAAAGTTGGTAGAAGAGCGTTTATTAACACCACCAATATTAAAAATGTTTATTATAATGGTGGATTAGAAGATTGGCTTGCAATCGACTTTGATACTGCTGTTTGTGGCAACTTATATATTCAAGGTGAATTGTTAACAGACCTTGTAATTCCAGCAGGTATAACAACTATAAATGCGTATGCATTCTGTTATAATTACGGCTTAAAAACTGCAGTTATAGGAGAAGATGTTACTTATATTTCTGAGCATGCCTTTGATAGTTGTAGCAACTTAACAACTTTAACATTAATGGATAGCATAACGGACATATCAGCTAATGCATTTACGTCTTGCAACAAAATAATTGAAGTATATGATTTAACAAATTTAGATTTAACAACAAATAAAAGCAAATATAATGGCATAGGTCTTGCAAAGGTTATTTATACTTCTTTATCTAGCCCAAGCATTATTAGAACATCAGGTGATTACGAGTATTTTAATTATGACGGAACTAACTATCTACTTTCATATACTGGTACTGAAAAGAATATAACTCTTCCAACTAGCCTTGGTGGCGGAGATTATGAAATTTATAGTTGCGCGTTCTATGGCAACGACATTATAGAAAGCGTAAACGTACCAAACGGTGTAACAAAAATTGGAGAATCTGCTTTTAGGCAATGCCCAAATTTAAAAGAAGTTAATGTTTCTGGAGAAGTAGAATATATAGATAAATGGGCATTTGAAGGTTCAAAAAATTTAACTACCGTTGTTCTTGAAGAAGGTGTTAAAGAGATAGGTGGAAGTGTATTCTCAAATTCTGGTGTTCAAAATTTAGTTATTCCAGAAAGCGTAGTTTCAATAGGCGCTAGCTCAAATTTCCCAGCACTTGAATATGTGGGTGGTGTAGCTTATGTTGACAATTGGGTTTTTTATTCCGACGAATTTAATTTAAGTGAAGTTTCCATTAGAGAAGGAACTATTGGTATTGCTAGAAATGCTTTTAGTCATCGTTCCTCATTAACAAGTTTAACATTACCTAGCACATTAAGATATATTGGTAATCAAGCGTTTTATAGTTGTTCAAACTTAACTTCAATAACAATTCCTTCTAGTGTAGTGTTAATTGAAAATCAGGCGTTTGCAGATAGCGGGTTAACAAGTGCAAAATTCCAAAACAAATCAAGCTGGTTTGAAACAGATGATATATTTGCTACAAGCGGCACCACAATTAATAGTACAACTTTATCTAATTTACAAAGTGCGGCACAGGCTTTGGTAAAGCAATATTATAATTCTTGGAAAAGGGTTTAAAAAGTAAGCTTTTTAGCTTACTTTTTTTGTAAAACTGTTGACTTTTTAATTTTTAAAGCATAATATATTCCATGGTAGGTATATGCCAATGAGAAAGTATATTTGTTTAATAGAGAAAAAACTTAAATTCGAAATAATATCCTTCTAATTAAAATTTGTAGACGGAATACTTTTTTTCTGTCTTCTTAATTAAGGAGGATTTTTTTATGTCTAAATTAAAGAAATTGATACTCGCTGGGCTTCTTCTTGCAACTACTATTGTACTTAATAGATTTTTATCTATAAAAACACCAATTCTTGTTATTTCCTTTTCATATATTCCTATAATGCTTTCGGCAATTATGCTTGGGCCATGGTACACAATGCTTATTGCCGGCTTTGCCGATTTAATAGGGGCGCTCTTATTTCCGTTTGGTGCGTATTTTGTGGGCTACACAATTTCCGCTGTAATAAGCGGGCTTATATATGGGCTCTTTCTGTATAGAAAAAAGGAATTTTCAAATAAAAGCTTTATTTTGCGCCTTATTTTAAGCACGCTTATTGTGCTTATAGTTTGCAACTGCCTTTTAAACACAATCTGGATATACATCACCACAAAGGAAGCGCTCTTTGCAATTCTTCCTACAAGGCTTTTAAAGCAACTAATTATGCTTCCAATTCAAGTTGTCAGCATCTATTTTATAGACCTTGGTTTAAGAAAGTTAAAGGTGTACGATAGCCTTAAAGAAAAGGAGATGCAAGATGATGATAACTCTAACTAACGTAAGCTACAAATATCCGGAGTTTAACTTGGAAGATGTAAGTTTTAGCTTAAACGGCGGAGAAATTCTTGCAATAACTGGCAAAAACGGCAGCGGAAAAACTACGCTTATTAATTTACTTAGCGGGCTAATTAAAGCTAAAAGTGGGCAAATTTTAATAGATGGAGAAAAATTAAGTAAAAGTAAAATTGTAACGGGCGTTGTGCAGCAAAACCCAGATAATCAAATAATTTTTAATAAAGTGTACGATGACATAGCTTTTACTTTAAAAAACTATAAGATAAACAAGGAAGAGTTTAAGGATAGAATTGAAAGCGCATTAAGTGAAGTAAATATGCTAGAATTTAAAAACTCGGAAACTTTTAGTTTATCCACAGGGCAAAAGCAAAGGGTGGTAATTGCAAACATGCTAGCTATTCGCCCAAAGCTAATTATTTTCGACGAAGCCACGGCGTACTTAGACCAAACTACAAAAAATATTATTTATAAACTATTTCAAAAATTAAAAGCCCAAGGCGTCTCTGTTATTTTTGCCACCAACGCGCTAGAAGAAATTGTGTATGCCGATAAAGTTCTAGTTATGAAGAGTGGAAGGGTAAAAGCTTTCGATGAGACCCGCAATATTATAAAAAACCTAAGCGTGTTTGAAGAAGAAAATTTGCCACTAAAATTAAAGCTTTTAAATATGTTAAATTTATGCGAAAGCTCGGACGAAGAGATTTTAAAGCTTATAGGAGGCATATTAAAATGATATTTTTAATCTTATTTTTTATTGCCTATTCGCTTGCCGTGTTTTTAATAAATAATTTATTTGTTTTAATAGGTTTCACTATTTTTAATATAATTTTAATGCTAATTTTTAAAATTAATTTTAAAAAAATAGTAAAAAACATATTAAATATTTTAATTTTTACTATTTTTGTGTTTTTATTTAATTTAATTTTTAGCCCTATTTTAGATTGTTTAATGCTGGCGTGGAAAATTTTAATTGTTACCAATTTTGCCTTTATTTTTTCTAGCGTTATATCTAAAACAAAGCTGGCGGAAGGTCTTTCTAAACTTTTATATCCGTTAAAAATATTTAAAGTAAACCCCGATGAGATTGCTATAATGCTTGTAATTGCGCTTAATTTTATAAATATTATTCAAAATGAAATTAAAACACTAAAATTAAGCTTAAAGGCAAGAAATATTAAATTTAATTTAAAGACCTTTTTTACTAAAAGTCATATAATTTTCATATTATTTTTTGCAAACCTTTTTAAAAGGGTGAACGTTATTGAAAAGTCGCTTATATTGCGGGGACTAAAATTAAAATAAAAAAATTTGCTTTAAATTAAGCAAATTTTTTATAGTTTATTTAGCAATCTCTACGTTTTTATCTTTCATAAAAACTTCTTTAATAAAAGCGGACTGTTCTTTTATAGCGCTACCTTCGCACGCGTTTGCTTCTTCCATGCTCATTTCGCTCCAATATTTGTGCTTTTCTTTGGAATAGTCTAACGAGCGAAGTGGTAAGCCTTTAATTACAACTGGGCTTGGCGTTGCTATCATGTATCTATAACTTTTAAATTCTTTTGAGTGGTAGTTTCCGTTTTCGTCGCAAAGCACAAGCGCCACTTTAAAGTAGCTATCGCTATCTCCGCCAACTGCCTTTAATTTTTCTGAAAATATACGTATTGTCTCTTCGTCGGAAAGTTCGTGTCCGCCGTAGCGCCTTACAAACACGCCGGGTTGGTCTTCTGGCGCAAACTTTTCTATAACTAAGCCGCTATCGTTGCAAATCACCGGAAGTCCGGTAGCTTCGTGGTATGCCTTTGCCTTTAAATATGCGTTTTCAAGTTCTGTTTCGCCCGTCTCTTCAACTTCTATATTTACGTCTATATCTCTAAGCGAGCAGTAGGGAAGTTTTAACTCGTCTAAAATTTGTGCGTATATGGCAACCTTGCCCATATTTCCTGATGCTATTAAAATTTTCTTCATAATGCTTAATCCTTTAAACTAAATAAATCAAAACGTTTGCTAAAATGTGCTTTGTATTCTTCTAACTTTTCGTCATCAATTCTAGAAAAAAGTGGTTTAGGTGCGCGCGTGTAATGTGATGCCTTTATGTTTATGCGCTTTGCTTCCTTCCAAAAGCCTTGGTCATTTAAATTGCCTTGGAAGTTTAGCTGTTCGTTCCAAATTTCTTCCGTGCGCGCTGGAATAAAGGGGTGAGCCACAATGCATAGCGCTTTTGCCATGTTTAAAGCTAGGTACAATACTTTTTTAGCGCCTTCTATGTCGCCGTTCTTAATAAGCGTCCAAGGCGCAACTTTTTCAAGATATCCGTTGCCCACGGTGGCAAACTCCATAACCTTTTTGTAGGCTTCTCTAAACTCTGTGTTTTCAAGAAGGCTTGCAATTTTATCTGGATACTCTTCTATTGCTTTAACCATTTCCTTGTCGTTTTCGTCAAGCGGAGCGCTATCCGTAAGCTCAAAGTTTAGCTTTCCTTCAAAGTTTTTCCAAATCATGTTAAGCGTTCTATTGAAGAAGTTGCCAAATTTGCCTACAAGCTCTGAGTTTGTGTTGTCTTTAAGCCCGTCCCACCTAAAATCTGTATCCTTATTTTCTGGGAACATGGTAACAAGGTAAGCTCTAAGCGCGTCTATATCTATGTCGCTGTCAAGAAGCCCGTCGCAGAACACGCCCACATTTTTACTCTTAGAAAATTTTTGACCTTCAAAGTTCATGAAGTTAAAGCCCACTACGTTATAGGCTAGGTTATATTTTCCGCAACCTATCTCCATTGCTGGGAAGAAAACGGAGTGGAAAGGAATATTATCTTTTCCAATAAAGTTATAAATTTTGCAGTCGTCGCTTTGCCAAAGCTCTTTTACAAGCTTTTCTCCGCCAAGCTCCTTTGTTATGGAAATGTAGCCAATAGGCGCGTCGAACCACACATAGAATACCTTATCTTCAAAACCTTCTCTTGGCACTTTTATGCCCCAAGGTATGTCGCGCGTTATGCACCTTGGCTTTAAACCTTCGTTTATCCAGCGCTTTGCTTCCTTATATACCGTTGGGCGCCAGATATCCTTTCTACTTTCAATGTAGGCGTCTAACTTATCTTGAAGCTTGTCTAGGCGAAGGTATAGGTGCTTTGTCTTTTTAAAAGTTGCCGGCTCGCCGCAAAACCTACATTTTGGGTCTTTAAGTTCCGTTATATCGTACGTTTTTCCGCAGGCGTCGCATTGGTCGCCGTAGGCGTCTTCGTAGCCGCAATATGGGCACACACCCTTTACATAACGGTCGGCAAGTGCAACGTGTTCGTTTTCGCAGTATAGCATAACGTCGTCGTCGCGCTCTTCAATGTAGCCGTTTTTGTCTAGCTCCTTATAGAACTCTATCGTAGTCTCTTCGTTGTACTTTGTGTGAGTTCCAGAAAATAGGCTATAACTAATGTTAAGTTTATCGTACATCTTTTTATGAAGCTCGGAAAGCTTATAGCAAAGCTTGTCCGGAGCCATATTTAGCGCATTTGCCGAAATAAGCGTAGCTGTGCCATGTTCGTCTGCTCCGCCAATAAAGTATGTTTCGTTGCCAATAGCCTTGTTGAACCTATAAAACACGTCTGCTGGCAAGTGACAACCCACAATATGCCCTAAGTGCGGCACGTTGTTTACGTATGGAAGAGCTGATGTTATAAGTATTTTTGCCATATTTACCTCTCGGGGAAGAGTGTATCAAATTAGAGCCAATTTTGCAAGTAGAAAGTAAAGTTTACTAAAAAATTTATTGTTTAAGTTTTGCTTTTTGGCAAATACTACTTAAAAAAGATACTACAAAAAATTACAAAAACTTACAATTTTATTTACTTTTAAAATTTATCATGATAAAATGAAAATAAGGTTTTTTATGAAAAAGGTCTCACTATATATATTTTCATTAATATTTGTAGCTTGCTCCGCTTGTTTAGGAGCAAGTTTCTTGACGGCGGACAAAGCTTTTGCCGCAACGTACTCTTCGCCGCAAACTTTTGACGGAGTGATAAAGCCTCACGGTTACGACGAGACCACGGTTGTGAATAACAATCTATTTTTTATAAACTTCCAAGGCGAAACAAACACGCTACTTGTTGAAAACGAGCTTTATAACGAATACCCTTACAAGATTATTGAAGACACCTACAATAATAGTGAATATTCAGTAAAGAACTACTTTGAAACTACGTCTAATGGAAAGCTAAGCCTTAAAACGAACATAATATATAATGGCACGGTTGGAACGCCTTTTACGTTAAACTATACGCGTAGCCACTTTTTAACGGGCTCGGGTACTACTTCGCAGCTTATTTCTGCCATTTGGAGCGCAATAAGCCAAGCTTTTACCCTTTACGCTAGAAGTTACGACTTAGATGCAAACGACGACGGCTTTGTAGACTCTATAACCTTTTTACTTACCGCGGATCCACAAGAGAGAAAGGTGGAGTGGAATACTCCGCTTTGGCCACATAGCTCTACAATAACACTTTCTTCTTCCGTTGTGGACAGCTCTGGTCAAAGCTTAAAACTTGGTAAATACAACCTTGCCACAGTGGAAATAGAAGATTATGACGAAGCTAATAACGTCGCTCGCGACCCGATTGAAGATTCAAACGGCATAAAAATAGCAGAAAGTTCCACCTACGCGCACGAACTAAGCCACGTTTTAGGGCTTTCAGATTACTATATTTACGATACCCTGTATCCAACAGTTTCTGCTTCCGACTCGGAAGAAGTTCCGGTAGGGCTCTGGGATTTAATGGCATACAACTACTATCAAATGCCGCAACATAGTTTAGCTTACAATAAGCTACAAATGGGATACATAGAAGATAGCAACGTTATAGAAATAGAAGAAAATAACACTTACGAATTATATCCAACGTCGTACTGGGAAAATAATCAAATTACAAATAACGATGTTGCAGCCTACTATATTCAAGGGCAAGGCGAGTACTCCGACCAATACTTTTATATAGAATATAGAAAAAACGACGGGCTTTTTGACGACAAACTGCCAACAAGTGGGCTAGTAGTTTATAGAGTGGATACGGGAGTTACTAATAGCACGTATGGCGGCGTTTTCCCCGGAAATTACATGGCTCCACCTTATAGCATACAGATAATGAGAAACGAAGTGTCCAGCACAAATTCACAGTATTTAGACTATTTTGGCAGAGAATATGGCGCTGTATACTACGCAAATAACGGCAGGAATTTTTCTTATGTAAGTCCAAAATCAAGTAAAGCACTTGCAAACATGGTGGCAACGGGTTCTGGCGTAGGGCTATCCAAAATTGGCAATAAAATAGGCGCGTCGCCAACCATTGAAACGAAACACACCCTTTGCTACAACACGCTCATAGATTTCACTTGGCAAACTGGCGACATAACCTATCAAGTATATTCCGGCTCCAACCAAGCTAGCATATCTCCATCAAACGTTAGCTACGTAAACACTGGCATAACCATAGAAGTTACGGGCACAACGTCAGACGGTAAAATTCAGTTTAAAGTGGATTGGGACAACCTTCCAGACCCAGAAATTGAAGAGCCTGCTACACTTATTCAAGCTAGTTATTTTGAAGATATAAACTTATATAATAAGCTTTTAAGCATTTTAAGTAGTTACAGGGGAACAACAGTACAAGAAATCTATTCAAACGACTTTAAAAACTTTAACGTTTTAGACCTTTCTAATGCAGACATTTCTTCGCTTGCAGGCTTAGAAAACTTAGACCTATCAAACATTACAATTATAAATTTAATGCAGAATAAATTAAATAGTCAAGATGTAGAATACTTAAATTCAATAGTTCACAACATAACCAAACTTCAATACGTGAACTTTAACTTAAATAATATCCAAATTAATGTGCAAAATCCTATTTACAACAACACAAAATATATATTTGGCTTCCAAAATTATACTGGCAATTTAAACCAAACGGAATACTATTTCAGCTCAGACGCTCAAACAAACATACTCTCTTACTACTTTAACGACGATAGCATGTTAAGAACGTCTTTTGGCACTAGCTTTGTAGATATATATAACAATACAACCACGCCGGGCTACTACGAATATAACGTAAGGTTTACAAATTCCAATATAGGCACAAGTTTTACAATTAGCTTCTATATTATAGACGTAAAGGTGCAGCACGTAAACATTGAAAGAAATTCTGCGTTTACGCATGGAGTTGTAGTAAGTGGAATTAGTGAAGGGGAATACTCTATTACAACAGGCGCAATAAGCACAATCACGGAAGTGCAAAACGCCACGGTAACTTACAGACTTACAATTAGAAACAATACGTCTGTTTATAGAACTTTTAGCGGCACATATTCCGTTGTAGATACTCAGGCGCCAATAATTTCAAGCGCGCTTACAGAAAGTGAAAACAACATAATAATAGGGCAAACTTTTGAAATATCCAGCCTAACTTACGTAATTACAGATAACGGGCTTACAGATTCAAGCTACACTTTAAAGGCGGGAAATTTATCGAGCTCGGATAGAAAAGTTGTAAGCTATATAATTCAAAAGAATATAGATGGCACATGGACAACGGTAACTAGCATTATCACCACTACAATAAACGACGAATATAGAATTGTTTTAAGGGCGGTAGACAATAGCGGCAACGTATCCGAAGAGATTTATATTCATTATATAATTGTTCCAAGCTCCGTGCTTGAAGAAAACGACTTTGCAAGTTCTACGCTATATAGTAAACTTTTAGCAATTGCCGAAACAAACGGCAGCCTAATACTATATCCAGAAGTGTTTATGGGCGTAGACTTTATAGACATTTCGGGCTTAGGGCTTACATCTCTTAAAGGCCTTGAATATTTTAAGTTCGATTCTTCTACCATAATAGACGCAGCGGATAACAACTTAACAAGCATAAGTTCTATTCAAAGCTTTATAGACTCTAACGTAACAATACTATTACTATTTAACGATATTGAAGAGCAACCGCTTACAGATAACTTTGTTTACGGTATTCAAAGCCTGAAAGATAAGTTTATAAACGAAAGGCCAGAAGTTGGCAAAAACATAATTATAAACGAAGACTACGCAGAATATTTTGATTACACTATTACAAAAGACGTTTCTTCTTCACACGGTATGAGTATGTTAAGTGCAGATTTAAACGCTTTTCAAGAATATGGCACTTACACCATAACCTTCACGTACAAAGAAGATGCTAGCATTACACACACTAAAAAGGTTGAATACGGAAACATTTCTTTAAGTAACGAAGAATACACGCTTGAAGCCGGACTTCCATTTGTTCGCGACAGCGTAATTATAGAAGGGCTAGATAGCATGGACTTTTATATAGAAGTTTCCGGTGCTCCGCAGGGCGCGCTAGACCTTGGAAGCTTTGACGTAACATATTCAATTTATGAAAAAGAAGATAACGAAAAGGTGTTAGACCTTGTTCAAACTGCAATAGTTCAAGACACCATAGCACCGGAAATAACTATTATAGGCAGGGAAGAAATTTACGTATTTTTAGGCGACAACTTCATGGACCAGGGCGTTAGGGCAATAGATAGCTACGAAGGTGAAGACGTTGAAGTAATTGTAGATAGCACGGTTAACACGTCTAATATAGGTGAATATACTGTAACCTATAAGGCAAAAGATTCTTCTGGAAATTTAAGCTCAGAAATAACAAGGATAGTAAATGTTATTTACTACCCAATCCGTGGAATAAATGTAAAACTAGAAACTTCGCTCTATACCGGCTCAACCACTACGTTTGAAATTTCTCCAATTGTTCCGGAAAACAAGCTTAGCTATATAGACCCAAACCTTAATTACGTGGTGTACATAAACGACGAAGAAGTTTCCTTAAATTCCGGAAGCTACACCTTTAATAAGGCGGGCACGTATAAGTTAGAAGTTAAAGCCATGACAACGGATTCACTTGGAAATTCCAGAGTTGTAACGTCGGATACCTACACAATTGTAGTAAAGGATATGGCGTTCTTAGAAAAATACGGCGCTTACCTTATAGGCGGCATGGCAGCCTTTATAGTAATTGCGCTAGTTGTGTACTTTGTATGTTCAAGGCGTAGAGATAAAATTATTTAAACGGCACGTTAGTTTGGAAAAGCGTTTCCGTGTCTAATGTGTGTTCTAAAAGATAGTTCTTGTTCTTTGTGGCAAGAACTGTTTTTATTGTGTAAATTTTTTGTTTATTTTTAGGCGCAGTGCAATAGTCCATTAAAATAACGAACTTGTTTTTATCAAAAATTTTAGCATTAATTTCGTCTAACTTATTATTATATTTATTTCTTTTTGTGTAATTATATTTTGTAAGTAGCACGGGCTTTTCTGCCGTAAAAACGTATAGGTAACAATCTAAAAACGGCAAAGTTTCGCAAAAATAAACGTTATTTAAGGTGTTATGTTCCGTAACTAAGGAAATATCCTTTTCTAGTTTAACCACATTATTTTCAAAGCTCACAATGCCCGTGCGGGATAGGTCTAAAAGCACTTCTTTTTCCGCGTCAGAAAGTTCAAGCTTGCCGCTAGCAGTTCTATTTTGTATAAGTTTAGAAAAAAAACTCATATTCACCTCACACGTTATGTATATTCAAAATTTTTAAGTATTGACAATGATTTTTATTATGATATAATAAAAATATGGAAAAATTTGTCGTATTCGATTTTGATGGAACATTAACGCAAAAGGGGCAAAATGCATGGCAGTCTATTTGGCAAAGTGCAGGCTACTCTATTGGAGAAGGCTCGGAATATAGAAGGCTTTTTTCTGAGTACATAAACGGTAACTATTCTTACAAAGAGTGGAACGATAGAACTTGCGAATATTTAAGAAAGGGCAATTTAAGTTCTATTAAGGTTTACACAATTGGCGCGCTAATGCCAAGCATGAAGGGGATTAAAAACACTTTAAAAACGTTAAGAGAAAATGGTTACAAGCTTATAATAGTTTCCGGCTCTATAAAGCAAGTTATAAAAAGTTGCCTTAAAGATAACATGAACTATTTTTCCGCAGTGTATGCTAACGACTTTTTGTTTGACTCAAACGGCATTCTTGAAAAAATCAACCCTACACGTTTTGATTTCGACGGCAAAAAGCGCTTTATTGAACTTTTAATAACAAGCGGAGTGAACGCTAAAAATATAACCTTCGTTGGAAACTCTTATAACGACGAAAAGGTTGGGGAAACGGGCGTAAAAACAATTTGCATTAATCCGGAAACGGAAAACCATACCAATAAAGAAATTTGGACGAACGTAGTTCGCGGAGAAAGCATTTCTAAAATTTTGCCGTTTATTATAGAGAAAAATAATAAGATAGAAAATAAGATAGAATTAAATTATTAAAATATTAAAAAAAGTTCAATTTTTTTGAACTTTTTTTATTTTAATTAAATAATATTTAAAAAAACAATTAAAATAATTACATGAAATTTATTCAAAATTTACTTCTTTATATAAGCGCCTTTATACCAATGTATTTTTTAATTTTGGTAAATATTCTTTTAGATATTTTAAACCATAATTTAACTTTTAACGTGCTTAATACCACCATGTGTATAACGCTTACTATTCTTATTATTTCTGGAATTTTTGGCGTTGTTTGGGCAATTAAATTTAATAGCTACAAAACAAAAAAAATAATAGTAATAGAAAAGAAAAACACCACCGACGAACATTTTTTAGGATATTTTTCCTTATTTGTTTTATTCGCTCTTTCCTTTGAACTTGAAAAGGTTAGCGAAGCGTGCGTGTTTGCACTTATTTTAATTTTAGTTGGAATTGTGTATATAAATAATAAACTTTTTTATATTAATCCTTTTTTAAATATTTTAGGATATAATTTTTATGATATAAAATATAAATTAGAAAATGACACTATGATAAAAACAGCCAAAATTTTTTATCGTGGCAATTTAGATTTATCTAAAAAGTATGAAGTTAATTTAAAGAATGAAAATTTTAGTTTTTTAAGCAAACCTTAATCAAAAAGTTCTGTCATGTCAACTTCTAGCACTTTGGAAATTTTCAATCTTCCACTTTTTTCAGCCTTGACAAAGTAGTTTAGTTTGTTATAATTACTTTAAGGGGAAAAACATGGTTAAAGTAGTAAATTTCAAGGCATTTTTAAAGCTTGTACGCGAAGAAGCAGAGAAGGCTAAAATAAGTTTTGTAAATGGCAAGGTAATATTCGTGCCAACGCCGTATTTTACTAAAATGCAAAATGCAGTTATAAAATACGGCAATTTAAATCAGCTCTACGATTTTGCCGTACAAAATTTTAAGGGCGCAAATGTCAAGGCACTTTCAGAGAGAATTCTTAAAAGTAAGCAGCCTATTTTAAACTACAAGTGGGCGTTAAACGTTGTGGGTGCAAATGCGCTTTCTCACGGGAAAGTAGTTCTTGAAGATAAAGACCCGTTTTTAAATATGCTTTATGCGGCTAACGTACCGAATGCAAACGTTAGGGAGCATGAAAAATTAGTTCTTTTATCCAAAGAGCCGCTTGCATGTTTTAACTTTGCGTTTAAAGTTAAGGGCGCACACATACCATCACACGTACGCGTTATAGTTGAAGGAACAGACGAAGTTGCAAAAAATCTATTAAAGGAAAACCACGAATTTTTAGTAAAAAAGTTCACGGAAAGCATAACACCATACAAACAAAGGGATAAGCTTCGCGACGCTCTTCAATCTAGCACAGAATTTGAGTTTATATAAAAAAAGTGCAAACTAAATTAGTTTGCATTTTTTATTTTAACAATTTTTGTAGTTTTTCTAGTTTTTTGTCGTCCATTTCGGGAACGCCACTTAACGGGTAGGGGATTTTTAACTTTTCGTATTTGCTAACGCCTAGCGTGTGATAGCCAAGCAGTTCTATCTTTTCCACATTCTTTATTTTTTTAGCAAACTCTTTTAAGTTAAGTACGTTTTCTTCCGTGTCGTTAATTCCTGGCACTATTACTTGCCTTAGCCACACCTTGCAGGGTTTTGTATCTAAAATTTTTAAAAACTCGTTAAAGCGCTGCATGGAGTGCCCGGTAATATTTCTGTAACTTTCTTCGTTTGTGGCTTTTATATCTAATATAACAAGGTCGGTGTTGTCTAAAATTTCAGATATGTGGTCTATTCCTACGCCCGCAGTGTCTATTGCTGTGTGCATGCCATGGAATTTACATAGCTTTAATAGGGCGGTTACAAAGGCGGGTTGCAAAAGCGGTTCTCCGCCGGATATCGTTACGCCGCCATCTTTGGACATATAGCTTTTGTAGCGTAAAATTCGCCTAATCATTGTGCCGGGCGTGATGTTTAGCGCCTTGCCGTCTAGCGCCCAAGTTTCTGGGTTGTGGCAATACTTACACCTTAAATTGCACCCTTGCATAAAAAGTACGTATCTTACCCCGGGGCCGTCCACCGTGCCCATTGTTTCTACACTACTAACATGACCTATTATGTCCCTCATCTCATCCCCATTACGAAATTTCGTCAATAATAATGTAGCAGATTTTGGCTCAAAAAGCGTAATATTTTTACATCTTTTTTTGATTTTTATATATTTTTTGACATTTTTTGCTTGTAAATCAAATTTTTTCATGGAAAGTACGCTTAATTACCTCTTCTTGATGGGCGCGGCTAAGCTTGTTGAAGTTTACTGCATAGCCGGATACTCTAATTGTAAGCGTTGGATATTTGTCTGGATTGTTCATAGCGTCAATTAGTTTTTCGCGGTCGAGTACGTTCACATTTATGTGCTGCGCGCCTTGAACAAAGTAGCCATCGAGTATGCTTACAAGGTTTTTAATTCTAGAATTTTCGTCGTAGCCTAGCGCTTTTGGGATAATGGAGAAGGTGTTTGAAACGCCGTCTTGGCAGCAGCATGCGTATGGGATTTTTGCCACAGAGTTTAAGGAAGCAAGCGCGCCACAAGAATCTCTACCGTGCATTGGGTTAGCGCCCGGTGCAAACGGCTCGCCAGCCTTTCTTCCGTCTGGGGTGTTGCCCGTCTTTTTGCCGTACATAACGTTAGAAGTTATGGTTAGGGCGGAAAGGGTATGCTCGGCATTTCTATAAAGTTTATGCTTTTTAAGTGCCGCTATAAAGTGTTTTACAACTTCAACTGCAATTTCGTCCACACGGTCGTCGTCGTTGCCGTATTTTGGGAAGTCGCCTTTAACTTCAAAGTCTACGGCAAGCCCGTTTTCATTTCTTATAGGTTTAACTTTTGCATATTTAATTGCAGATAGCGAGTCCGCCACAACGGAAAGCCCTGCCATACCAAACGCCATTAGACGTTCTACTTTTGTGTCGTGAAGCGCCATTTGACTAGCTTCATAGGCGTATTTATCGTGCATAAAGTGTATTACGTTCATGGCGTTGACATAAATTTTTGCAACGCTATCTAGCACTTTAAAGTAGTTTTCTTTAACTTCTTTGTAGTTTAACGTTTGCGTGCTTAACTTTTTAACGCCGTCTAGCACCTTTTTGCAGCTCTTTTCGTCTACGCCTTCGTTAATGCTGTAAAGTAGTGCCTTAGCTAAATTGCATCTTGCGCCAAAGAATTGCATCTGCTTTCCAACTTTCATAGCTGAAACGCAGCACGCAATTGCGTAGTCGTGGCCGTAAATTGGGCTCATAACATCGTCGTTTTCATATTGAATACTATCCGTGAGTATGGAAATTTTAGCACAGTAGCGCTTAAACTTTTCCGGTAAACCCTTAGACCAAAGCACTGTTAAATTAGGCTCTGGACTTGGCTTTAAGTTGATTAAACTGTGTAAAAAGCGGAAAGAGTTCTTTGTAACTAGGCTCTTTTTCTCGTTTAGCATTCCGCCAATGCTTTCCGTAACCCAAGTTGGGTCGCCGCCAAACACTTCATCATATTCCGGTGTTCTTAAATGGCGCACAAGCCTTAACTTAATTGTAAATTGGTCAACAAGCTCTTGCGCAAGCTCTTCTGTAAGCGTGCCGTTTTTAATATCTCTTTCAATATATATGTCAAGGAAAGTGGAAACTCTGCCTAAGCTCATTGCGGCACCGTTATTTTCCTTTACGGCGGCAAGGTAAGCAAAGTACGTCCATTGGAAAGCTTCTTGGGCGTTTTTAGCAGGCAAACTTATATCAAACCCATAGCTTGCTGCCATTTCCTTCATTGCATTTAACGCGCGTATTTGCTCGGAAACTTCTTCACGTAGTCTAATGCTCTCTTCGTCTGTAATTTCAAGATAGGGAGCAGTGTTAAGCTCGTTTTGCTTTTCTTCAATAAGCCTGTCTATGCCGTATAGCGCCACACGCCTGTAATCGCCAATAATTCTGCCCCTGCCATATGCGTCTGGCAAGCCTGTTAAAAGCCCAGCGCTTCTAGCTCTTCTAATATCCTGAGAGTACGCGTCGAACACGCCGTCGTTGTGTGTCTTTCTAATGCGATTGTCGAAAATAAACTTCATTTGGTCGTTCATTTCCTTGCCGTAAGCGCCTAGCGCATTTTTTACCATTCTAACGCCGCCAAAGGGGTTAACAAGCCTTTTTAGTGGCTTATCCGATTGCAGCCCGAATATAACTTCGTTTTTCTTGTCGATGTAGCCCGCTGGAATTGTGTTTATTCCAGAAAAATGTTCAAGGTCTACGTCTAGAAGGCCTTTTTTTCTTTCTAAGGCAAGAAGCTTTTCGCACTTTTCCCAAACCTTGTCAGTTTTTTTAGTTGTACCCACTAAAAAGCTATCGTCACCTTTATATTCTTTATAGTTATTGTCTATAAAATCTGAAACATTAATTTCTTTTTTCCAAAGGTCGCCTTTAAAACCTTTATAAATTTCTTCTGTTTTCTCCATATTTTTCTCCTACAAGTTATAGTATACACAAAGGGCTATTATTTTACAAGCAAAAAATGTAAAATTTTTAAAAATCATTTTGTAAAAAACACAATATATTGTGGTTCATTATATGTTATATTTACATATATTGTGTTTTTAGATATATATTAATAACAATTAAAAAGTATAAAACGGACACGGAAAATATTAAAAAATTTTTATTAAGCCCATAATTTCGCTTGACAAAAATGCGGGGGGGGTAAAATGACCTTGCAAAAATAAGTTTGCAAGGTCATTTTACCCAAACGAGCAGAAAGTACAAAAACGTATGTAAATTTAAGTAAAAAAGAAAAGTGCAGTAGCATTTTTGTACGGGGTCCCCAAAAATTTTAAATTTTTGGGGGAAAGGAGAGAACGCGGAGCGGTATGCGTGGTTACGAACAGTAACCCGCCTAGCGGAGCGAGTCTCGACGCTGCGGGGGGGGGTAGAATTAGGTGTCAAAAAAATTTTAAGGTAAGGAGATATTTTAAGATAGTCTTTCCCAAAGCTCGTTTCGAAATTTGTCACCATTGGGGTCCCCGAAAATTTTAATTTTTGGGGAAAAGGAGAGAATGCGGAGCGGTATGCGCAGTTGCGAAGAGCAACTCGCCTAGCGGAGCGATTCTCGACGCGGGCAAGGCTATGTAAGAAAAAATTTCTCAAATACCTTTGGGGAAAGACTACTTAAAATATTTTTTGACAGAGTGGGGAGAGAAACAAATGCTTCGAAGCAGGGCCAACGAAGAGCCCTTCGAAGAGTCTTACAACGGCTTTGCTCCGTTGCGAGCGAAAAGACTTGTTCCTTTTCGCGTCATCCTGAGCGGAAATAAAGCTTCTTTTCTTCGGAGCGTTTACAAGCAGCCGAGATTTCTCCACTGCATATTGGGTTTTGTAGTAAAAAAATTTAACGTCTGGCATTAAGAATATAGAAAGTATAAACGAAAATTTCTTCCGGTCGAAATGACGAAAGCAGGGCTTCGCTATTTAAAATCTCCAGCGTACTCCCAGTCGTCATTTCGACCGAAAGAAAGTGAAGCAAAACTTAAATTAAAGCTAATGCTAGAAGATATTCATGGAATAGGAGGCTCGAGCTACTGGACATCTTCCGCGGACTACGGCTCTGGTGACAGCGTAAGTTTTGTGGAGTTTGGTATGGTGGCAACCACCTATGCGGACTATGAGAACATCGCCGTCCGCCCCGCTTTGCTCTTTAAGCTTTAAGTCTAATTCCAACGAATATTTAATAAAAATTCTTACAAAGCTTATATTGGCTGGTTTATTCGTACAAAAAAATACCTAAACGTTTTCGTTTAGGTATTTTTGTTTAGTATTCTTAATAATCAAATATTTTTAAGCTTCTTCTACTACTTCGTCAGCAGTTACTGGTATGTTCCTTAATGTTGGGTAAGCTTCTGGGTCTATTGAATCGAAGTTCCAAATTGCTGAAGAGAATTTTGCGTTTGTAAAGGCTGAGTAGTTTCCTTGTGCTGTACATTCTGTTTCATTGCAATCTATCCAACCTGCGTATGGGTTGTGCCAGAATTCCCAGAAGTATATGATTTGGTTGATTACGTTTGTTGCACCGTTTGTTCCTGAAGATTGTCTTTCCGATGTTCCGTAGTTAATTATGATACAATTTGAAAGTTCGCCAGTTTTTAAACTTGTGTTGCTTGTGAAGAATTTAATCATTCCGCTCATTCTGAAAGCTGAAGATGTTTCTGCGTATAAACTTCCTTGTCCGCCAATTGTTGCTGAGCTGAAGCAGTAATCAACTTTGCCATCATTTAATCTGTATACAAGTCCTGATACTGAACCGTCGGAGTATTGTCCGTTAAGTGTTGCTATTGTGTAGCAGTTGTTGATGCTTCCTGTTGTTATGCTTGCAAGTCCGCCTATGAATTTACCATTAATTTCACCAGCTGAATAGCTTTCTGTAACTGTTCCTGAGTTTGTTCCTGCAATGCCGCCGATGTAAGTTCCTGTAATAGATACGTTTTCCATGTAGCTTGTTCTTACTTCTGCGCCGTTTTCGTTAGAGCCAACCACGCCGCCAACATAGGAACTAGAGTTATCTTTTAAGTTCATGTTAACAAGTAGGGTAGCAAGTGCAACTCTGCCACGATTTATTCCAACCACGCCGCCAGCGTATACTGTGCTTGCTGCGTTTTCTGTTATAATAAAGCTTTCATTTAGTAGGCTTGTAGCTCTGCCACCGTTTTCGCCAACCACGCCGCCAACGTTTACTTGTGCCGTTGTGTCTAGGTAAGCTTCAAGTGAAGATGTGTTAATGCCCATGCTTAAATTTTCAAGTGTGGCACTTTCGCTAACGCCAACCACGCCGCCGATTCTTCCGTTTACTGCTTTTGTGTAGTTAATGCTATTAGCGTAGTTTTCTGTGGCTGAGTTTTGAACTGAAACGTTATTAATTCTACCATTTGCAATATATCCAACTGCGCCGCCTATAACGTTTCCTGTTGTTATGTCAAGGCCGGTAACCGTACAATTTGAAACTATTGCCGTGCCTGCGTATGCTATGATTGTTCCTGTATAACTGCTTGTGAAGCTATCTGAATTTAATATTCTGAAATCTTCAAAGTTTATTCCGCTAACTTCTGCGTTTCCGTCTGTGTAACCAAAGAAGCCTGCGTAGGTTTCGTCTTCTATTACAAAACCTTTAAAGGTGAGTGTGTGGTCGCCTGTAACTATAAGCTTGCCTCTAAATGGTGAACCTATAGTTCCAATAGGCTCCCAAGTTGTCATACCTTCGCTAAAATCTGCCATTGTGTAAACTGTGTCTTCTGAAAGTTCTATTTCATAAGTTGTGTCGCTTGTTGGGTTTGTCACTAACACTTCAAGTGCGTCGGTTAAAGCGTCTACGCTTGTAATTTTGTTACCCGGGTCGTAAATAGATGTGCCAAGATATGTGTTAGAGAAATCTATTGTAGCAAGTGAAGAATTTTCTTCAATTGTCCATACATTGTCGAAATCGTAGTTTGTGTAAGCTGATTGTGTGTAGAGTTGTTCAATAGTTCTAGATTCTACCACGCCTGTTTGGTCAGTTTGACCAGCAAAGCCTGTGATGTTTGCAGCTGAGTATAGGTTGTTTTGATATATATTTGAAAGCCCGAACTCGTTAGATTGTTCTTGGTTTTCACCTAATATCGCGCCAACGTTGTTTGTAAGGTCTTCTTGTGAGATAACGGTGTAAGAATTTTTAAGCATTGAATGACGATATTTGTCTGCATCTTTATAAGCTGCGTTTACGCCCACAATTCCGCCAACTTTTGCACTTTCGTTTGCTGTAAGTGTGTTAAATGTTACTTTTATATCCGTTGTAACTGCGCCAGTGGCACTTCCTACCGCGCCGCCTAAAATGTTAGAAGCGGTAAGGTTTAAGTTCTCAACCGTGCTCATATACACTTCTGCACGAGAGCTTCTATATTGGCTAGTACCAACAATTCCGCCTGTTATGCCGTTTGCGTTAGTGTTTACAACGTTTGCGTTTTCAATGGAGCAAAGACCTACTTTTCCGTAATTTAATCCAGCAACAGTTCCTGCATAAGTGAAAGAACCATTTATTTTAGCGTCTACAAGGTTAACGTTTTCTACTCTGCCAGATTCTCCAATCATAGAAAATAGCCCTGCGTATGTTCCATCGGTGGTTATATTTAAGTTGTAAATATCAAAGTTGCCACCGTCGAACGTTCCTGTAAAGGAAGTGTTTCCGCCAATTGGAGTCCACTCGCTAGTAGTAGGCGTGTTAAGGTCTATGCTGTTTACAACTTGATAGCTATTATTAAGTGTCCAAGTTTCTCCGCCGATGCTAGCTAACTGTTCTGCCGTTTTAATGAAGTATGGGTTGTTTGGTGTACCATCTCCAACGTGAACAGAGAAGGTAAAACGGTCGAAATTTGGGTTAGAAGTTGTGATAGTAACTCTTGCAAGACCGCCAGCCTTTGCTAAGAAGGTTTTGGTGTCTTGGGAATATGAAAGTATATCCGAGTTGTCAGAGTTTACTTCAACCGTTGTTCCTTTGTCTGGCTGAGTGTGTACAAGCACATCTTCAAGGGTAAACGTTTCGTTTACGTTATATTGAAGCATTGTGTCGTTACCATATTTTAAATAAATGCTTTCTTTGTTTTGTACAAAGTAAAATGTGGTGAAGCCTATAAAAAGCACACCTATAAGTACAACTACATAGATTAAAAATCTTTTCATAATAACTCCTATAATTAATCTTGGTTATATTATACCCTTACGGCATATTTTTGTCAATACGCTTTGTAAAGAAAATGTTTGTATTTTAAAGTTAAAAATTACAAAAAAGACGTTTTTTCGACGTTTTTTTGCTAGATTAAGCCTTAAAAAGAGTTTTAAAATTGAATTATGAATAAATTATATAGTGTTTTAAAATATCTTGGCTACTTTGCGCTTTTATATATTCTTGCAGGGGCGGGAATAAACGGCGCCATATTTCCATTTGCCGTCGGGCTATTTTTAAGCCTTGTGTGGTGTGGAGAAAAATGCTACATATTAGCGCCGCTATTTATTGCAGCTACGCTACTTCACGGGTTCAGCGTGCCAGCACTAATATCGTCTAGCTTTACCGCGCTTAGTATACTACTTATTACTGGCATACATTACAAATTAAAAAAGCAAGTAAAACTTTCGCTATACTTTGTTTACGCACTAATCAGCCAAATAGGTTTTGTGTTTAGTGAAGTTTATTTTAACAGCGCGGTTTTAACGACGTTTTTAAGCGTTGTGGGGAGCGTGTTATTTATGCAGTGTTGCAATCAAATTTTTAGCGCTATTTTAGTGCGCGGTTTTGCCTATAAGCTATCTAGCCTAGAAATAATTTCCGCTTGCGTGCTACTCGGCGCAATCTCTTGTGGGCTTACGGCATATAACTTTTGGGGTTTTGAACTCATCAAGCTTTTTGCCGTGTTTATGGTGCTATTTTCCGCCTACACCTTCAATGTGTCCGCCACGCTTGTTGTAGGTATAACTATGGGCTTAGGTAGCTTACTTTTTGCAAATAATCCAGAGCTATTGGCGCCCTTTTCATTATTTAGCTTAACCGCAGTAACCTTTAAAAGTAAATATAAGTTTATTCCAGCGCTGGCGCTAATTGCCGTAGACCTATGCCTTGGCTATTTTGTGGGCGTGTACTATTCCTATTCATATATAAGTGTAATTCCATGCGTGCTGGCGGCGGCAACCTTCCTATTTATTCCAAATAGAATATTAGAAAATGTTAGCGGGGTAATATCTTCAAACTCCAATAGCGTGGCAATGCGAAACGTGGTAAATAGAAGCAGGGAAGGTTTAACGCGAAGGCTATATAACTTATCCGAAGTATTCGGAGAAATGGACTATGTGTTCCGCTCCATGATAAAGGGCGGCATGAGCAAGGAAGAAGTAAAGGAAATTCTTCTAGGAGAAATTAAAGAAAAGGTCTGCGCGGATTGTAAAGAAAAAAATTATTGTCACAGAGTTTGCCAAGCGGAGACAGAAAAGGTGCTCTCAGAGCTTGTGAACTGCGCGTTAGAAAGGGGTAGAACAACGCTTTTAGACGTTCCAAGCCACTTAACTTCAAGGTGTTCAAGGGTAAGCAATTTGGTTAGCGTAATAAACAACTTAACGGCGCAGTATAAGCAATACGCAAGCTTTATGAACAATCTAGACGCCAGCCGCGTGCTAATTGCCGAGCAGCTTTCAGGGGTGTCTAAAATTATGAAAAATTTGGCGGGCGAAGTAAATAAAAATGTCATTTTCGACGCAGGCAGAGAGAACACACTAATAGACGAGCTTACCTATAACAACATAGTTTGCGCTGATGCCGTAATTTACGAGCAGAACACAGACGTCACAAGTGCAACCCTAGTTGTTAGAAACGAAGATGCGGAAAAGGTTAAAATTCCAAGCATAGTAAGCAAAGTTTGCGGAAATAAAATGGTGGTAGCAGACAGCGTCGCGTCGTCAAGGTCGGGCTACCGAGTGCTCACTTTAAAAACGGCGCCTAAATACGATGTTATCTTTGGCTCGTCCAGCTGCACCAAGGAAGGCTCGGAAAAGAGCGGAGATTGCTTCTCTTTAATAAGAATAGAGAACGATAAGTTCATGTTTGCACTCTGCGACGGCATGGGAAGCGGTGAAAAAGCGGAGAAAGCAAGCAGCCTAGCAATAGGGCTCATTGAAAATTTCTACAAGGCGGGCTTTGATAACGACATAATACTTTCCAGCGTAAACAAACTTTTAAGCTTAAACAGGGAAGAAGTTTTTTCCGCGCTAGATATCTGCGTAATGGATTTAAAACAAGGCATAGCGGACTTTATAAAAATGGGTGCGCCAAATAGCTTTATCAAGCATGAAAGCGAAATTAGCATGGTAGAAAGCGGCGCTCTTCCGCTAGGCATAGTTCAAGATGCTCCGCCAGCAATAAATAAAACCGTTCTCTCTACCGGCGACTACGTCTTTCTTTGCACTGACGGCATAACAGATAGCTTTGAAAGTAATGAAAAATTAAAAGAATTTATCAACAATCTTAAAGCCACAAATCCGCAAACGCTAGCAGAAACGCTAGTGGAAAAGGCGGTGGAAAACAGCGGTGGTTCTGCGGGAGATGATATGACGGTGTTAGTTGCCAAAATCTTTGAAAAGGCATAAAAGCGGCGCATAGCTGTGTTTCTGTCAAGCGGTGTCAGACGGTCACGTACATTTTGGTACGCTTCCGCCTGACCCCACTTGCCGAGCCTTGCTCTGCTTGCTTTTATGCCTTTTCAATGCGTTTCTACTATGCCGAGCCTTGCTGGGCTCGCTTTATTGCCGTTTAGGTTATTCCCGCTTGGGCGCACTTGCCGAGCCTTGTCTTGCTCGCTTTTCTGCCGTTTAGGTCTTGTCTAGCCTGACCCCACTTGCCGAGCCTTGCTCTGCTTGCTTTTATGCCTTTTCAATGCGTTTCTACTATGTCGAGCCTTGCTGAGCTCGCTTTATTGCCGTTTAGGTAAGATTTATAATAAACGCAAAAGAGTAAAAAATTTTTTTTATTCTTCGAAGGAATAACTTCGCACGAGAGTACCGACCAAACTCCCAAGCGAAGCTGGAGTTTGCGTTTGGTCGGTATTAAGAAAAATTTCAAGCGTTCGCGGCGTGCTTTTGCGATAGCAAAACCGCCATAAGCACAGAAATTTTTCTATGGAGAAATCTCAGCCTTTAATTAATACTCTTTTTCAAAAAAAATCTAAATTAAATATTCACAAAACCATAAATTCATGATAAAATGCTTAAAAAGGAGACAAGCATGGTAAAAGTAGCATTTATGTACGATTTCGACGATACACTTATAGACGGTACGTCAGAAATGGCAATAACTAAAAATGTTTTAGGAATTTCCACGCCAAACGATTGGTGGGCAAAAGTAAACGCCTTTGGCGCGAAACACAACATGGACCCAATTTTAGCAACACTCTACTGTTTTAAAACGGAGCTTGAAAAGAAGGGGATTAAGGTAACTAGGGATTTTTTTAATAGTTATGGCAAAACTGTAAAATTTTTTGAAGGCGTTACAACGTGGTTCGATAGAATAAACGCCTATGCAAAAACGTTAAACATAGAAATAGACCACTATGTAATTTCAAGCGGGCTTCGCGAAATAATGGAAGCCACGGAAATTGCACCGCACTTAAAAAAGATATTCGGCTGCTGCTATGTGTACGATGAAAGTGGCAACGCGATTTGGCCAGCGCATTCAGTGAACTACACCAACAAAACGCAGTTTATGTATAGAATAAGAAAGGGCTTCACTGAAAACTTGTCCGATTTTGGCGACGTAAACGAGTATATTAAAGATAAAAGCAAGGTTATCCCATACGAGCGCATGGTATATTTTGGCGACGGCATCACTGACGTGCCTTGCATGAAAATACTCACCATGTATAACGGCAATTCCGTTTGCGTATATAAGGGAAATAACGAGCAATCTAAAAAGGAAGCCCGCAAGCTTTACCTAGATAGGCGTGTAAACAGCTATGCGCCAGCAGATTACCGCGACGGCTCCCAGCTCGATCACATAGCCAAACACATTTTAAGAAAAATAGCTTCCTACATAGACGAGCCAGAGAAATAATAAAGATTTATAACTAAAATGCCTAGCTTCGTGCTTGGCATTTTTTTAACTATAAATTTAGCTAGCCCAGCTTTCGTCATTTTGGCCATAAAAAAATGTGGTAATACTTAAATTAAAGTTAAAGCTAGATGAAAACTCAGAAAATATATAAAAGCTAGTTGAGAAATCTTAGCTGCTTATTGTAGTAATAAATTTATTTTTAATTTTATTTCTTTTTGTTTTGTTTTTTGAATAAAATATGTAATAATATTCTATAAATAACGCGGAAAGCCTTGCGGAGCAAGGAAAAAGCGCAGCTTTTTAAAATTTTGCAGGGCAAAATTTGCTTTCCGCGGAGTGTTAAAGGAGATTTATGAGTTTTTTTGACCTTTTTAAAGAAAAAATTACAGAACCAACCGCACATGAAGCAGAAGACAACCTTCTTCTTAGCGAAGGCGCACATGTGCTTATAGATTGCAAAAACGTAAGCCTAACGGGCAGCGCCATAGTTTTAGAAAGCACAAATTCCGATTATATTGAAGTTGCAGGCCGCTCCAAAATTCAAATAATGAACTCGGGTTCTATTAGAACGCTTGGCGGCAAGGCGAAAATTGGGCTTATTAAAACGGGTTCAATTTATATGGTAAAGGATAAAACTAATATCACCACCATAAACGACGCACACATAGACTACGTTAAAGGTAAAGCCAAAATTGGCACTTTTAACAAGGGTAGCATTAAGTTTATAGACGACAAGGCGGAAATTTCCACTATAAACAACGCGGAAATTATGTTCATTAGAAATGATGCAAAAATTGGCACTATGATAAACGGCAGCATAATAGGCATGCTTGATAGAACGAACATAGCAACGCTTATGAACGGCAATATTGGCTATATGCTAAATAAGGCTAGTGTTGGCACAATGAACATGGGTGAAGTTGGCGAACTTTGCGACGGCGCAGAAATCAACACTCAGAACGATGGTAACGTAAACTTCATGATGGGCAGCGCCATAGTTTATCAGCAAATTGGCGGAAAAATTAAATCTAAGAGCGGTAATTCTATTGTTATCTACACGCAAAAAAAAGAAAGGTTGTCGCTTATAGCTAAGGAAAGTGTGGAAAAGGATATTAAAGAAGAGCTTGAAGTAGAAAAACCTAAAAAGCATAACAAGAAAAAGCAAGAAACAGAAGACAAATCAACTGAGCAAATAGAAATGGAAGAACTTGTTGAAGACAAAGAAGCCCCGGAAGTGATAGAAGTGGAGATAGAAGAACCTAAGGAAGACTAAAGCTACATTTTTTAAAAAACAAGCTACTTAGACTGTTGAAAAACTGCGCGAACGAAAAATTTTTAAAATTTTTCTTGCTGCGTTTACTGTAAAACGCCTAAAAACAGTCATTTAGGTCACTAAACTCCTGCTTTTAGGCATTTTCCGAGCCTTGCCTCGCTCGGTTAAATGAACAGTCTTATTTATTATTTGTCTACAAATTGAGCATGCATTTGGCATGCTTTTTTATTTTTACTATTGAAAAAGTGAAAAAGGTATGATACACTCTTAATAACAAGAGGGTGAATATGTTAAGTTATATTGTAGACGGTGTTGACGTTTTTAATCCAATAGAAGGTAAGCTAGATAGGCTTATAGAGTATTTTGTGGATTTTTATGGAGAAGAGAATAGAGAAAAGATAACATCCAGGCTAAAAAATACTACATACTTTTTTACGGGAGAAATCGGCGCAACCGTGGAGCATACCACTTTAAACGATTTAGAAGAATATTTCAATAAAAAGAAAGCCGTGGTGGCTGAAAATTTGTTTAAAGAGCTTGGCGTTGAAAGTTTAGAAAATGTTTCATATTTTAGGTTAAGTAAGGAACCTTTTGTAGAGCTCGCCAAAGTAGTAAAAGATTTTAAAAATAATGATACAGAAAAATACGTAAAAAAAGAAGAAAAACTTTTAAATTTATTCGTATTTTTAAATTTTTGCAATCTTTTAGATGAAAATGGCGAATTTGACGAATACATAGAAAAAGGTGTAAAAACCTTTAATGATAAAGAAACTTATACAAAAATTGCAAATTTAATAATAAAAGCAAATAATTTATGGAATGAAAAATTTAAAAAAGAATATTTAAATATTGCTAAAGAAGAAAATAAGGCGAAAAAATTTTTTGAGGATTTAGAAGAAAACGCTAAAAAAATTGCTGACCATTATAACGATTTAATTATTGATTTAATTACAAATTATTTTATTAATGTTAAAAATTTTACTGAGGAAGAACTTAATAAACTTGATGAAGACAAGCTTTTAGAATATGTAGATACATTTTGCGACATTTTAGAAAAAAACGAAAAATTTATTACGAATTATGATATTAATAAAAGAATTAAATTATTTAAGTTTTTAGGTTTCGACCATGGAAACGATTATAACGAATATTTAAAAGATGAAAAATTAAAAGAAATTTTAAATGATGATAAAATAACAGAATCTTATTATATATTACTTAATAATGCTTTTTCTGAACATTCAATGTTTAACATATTTTATAACGATGTAATAGATAGGCTTAATAAAGATGGAATAGATGAAAATAAAAATGATTTATATGTACCTGTTTACAGATACGTTATGGAATTGAGCAATGACGCTGCTTGGACGTATTTATTTAACAAGGTGAAAACTGATAAAATACGCTATATTTGTGCTTGTACAAACTATTTTAGTTTATCTACGCAAGTTTTAATACACGAGCAGAATCATATAGTATCTTGGGGTAAATTTTTTAAGGATAAAAAAATAGTTAATGAAAAGCTAGGGGTAATGGGTAAACTTTTAATAGATTCGCCAAGACTATTACTTAACGAAGTTATTACAGATTATTTTGCTTTAAAAATATATGAAAAATGTAAAAAGGATAATTTTGAAGTTGGGGCTATTGGCTATAAACCTTCCGGCTATTCAAAGATGTTTATGCTTTTAAAAGGCTTTATTGAAGAAAACATGCAAACATTAAAAGAATGCTTTATTTCAGACGAGCCCAATATGATAATAGAAAAATTTGGCAAAAATAACGTAAAATTATTGACAACGGCGTTAAATAACTTTAATAAATTAGAATGGGAAGAAGTAGATGAGGCAATAAAGGAAATTAAAAAAAGAAAAGATTTAACAACCCCGCTTTCACAAAACGCAGAAATAGTTTTAAACGCCTTTAATAACGTTAGAAAAGTAAGGCAAAATTTAAAGCAAAACAATGCTATTAAAACAGAAGATAAAAAAAGCAAAAATTCTAGTCAAATAGTTGAAGAACTTTTAAAATAATTGATTTTTACTAAAAAAATAGTAAAATAATTAAAATTTAAGGAGTTATTTATGCAAATATCAATAATTTTAACAAATTTAAGGGGCAATACAAAAATTCTTTTAGACGACGAAAAAAAGAGTTGCACGGTAAACGGGGAAGAAAAAAACGTTAATGTAGATAAAGTTGCTAGCCGCCTTTTAAGAATAGTATCATCTTGGGAAGATAGCTACATTAACCCGCTTATTATAGACGGACTAACCTATGAAGTTAAAATTATAAAAGATGGGAAGACGTACACTTACTATGGAAGTAACGAATTTCCTAAAAATTTCCATCAGTTTACTGCTCTCATTAACGAGGTGATGAATGATTAAATGCGTAGTAAATGGCGTAGATATTTTTAACCCTATAAACGGCAAACTAGACGACATTATAAACTATTTCGTTGAATTTTACGGAGAAAAATATAGGCAAAGAATTACAGAACGCATAAATAACACTACCTTTTTATTTTTTGGAGAGATAGACGAAAATACAAAGATTTCCACACTTTCAGATTTAACAAATTTCTATAGTTTCAGGCTTGCAGGTATAAGAGAAAATTTTTTTAAAGAACTAGGCTGCAAAGAAAATAGCTATATTAAAAGTTTAAACATGGATAGTTTTCAACTTTTTACAAATTCCGTAAACAATATTGCACAGAACAAGCTCTCTGAAATTTCTAAGGAAAATGCGGATAATCTTTTTAAATTTTTAAATATTTTAGGCGTAATAGAATATAATGGTGGCGCTCTTGAGAACCTTCTTGTAACGCTTAAAGAATTTAAAAGTTTGTTAGCGGATAATGAATGGCGTGCGGAATTCATAGCAAAATTTAATAAGGCTAAAAGTTTGTGGATGCTTAAATATCAACGTGAATATTTATCTGTGGGTCTTGAAAAGAGTAAAAATGAAAACGTTATAAAAGCTATTGAAAAAAGCGGACAGGAAATAAACGAGTACTATAAAAATCAAATAAATGAATTTTTTGCAGGCGTTATAGCTCGTGTAAAAAGCGTGAGCTTAGAAGACGTAAAACAAGATATAAATAATTATATAGATACCTTTATAGATATAATAGAGAAGAGAGAAGAGTTTATTACAGATTATGATAAAAAAGATAGAATAGACCTTTTTAAATTTATGGGCATAGATCATGGCGACGACTACGATGCTTATATGAACGACACCTTTTTAATTAAGCTTTTAAAATCGCCGGAGATATTAGATAAGTATTACGAACTTTCTGACACCCAGCTAAACAATCAGGCAGCGTACTGCGCGTATCTAGACGAAGCGTATAAAGATTTAAAAAATAGCGGCGTGCCACTTAGCGACAACCTTGTAAGGTCTATGTTTAGAACGTTTGTGGGTAGAGATAATAATCTTGGTTGGGCTACAACTATAAAATATAGCGGCAGTAGCATTCCAAAATTTGTTTGCGCTTGCAAAAACTATTTAAAGTTGGATACCCCTACGTTTATTCATGAAGTGAACCACATATTAGAATCGGACTATATATTTCATTGCGGCGAATTTGTAGGGTATAAAAGTGGAATAAGCTACACTCTTACCAATGGACAAAGGTCTGATAACGACGTTTTAAACGAAGTGATAAACGATTATATTACCTATCAAACCTATGATGTTTTTAAGCGTCATAACTATGAAGTGGGGTCAAGAGAGCCGATAGAATCGGAATACTCTAAGATGTTTATAATATTAGGCGAGTTTTTAGAAAATAATTTAGAGCTAATTAAAAGGTGCAGAATGTCGGAAAGCCCAAACTTGTTTGCTCAAATAATAGGGCTTAATAACTACAACATGCTAAATAACGCAATGAAAGATTGTTACTTTTTAAGCGAAAAAGAGATACTTGCTGCAAATAACGAAATAAACGCTAAGGAAAAAAATAATTTTAAAGAGCCGCTATCTAAAAATGCAACAATTTTATACAACGCTTTTGTTACCGTAGACAAGGTTACGGAGAACGTAAAACGAAAAGTAAATTTAGACTTTATTAAAGACTAGGAGAAAATAAAAATGTTAGAGTGCATAGTAGAAGGCACGAATATTTTTAACCCAATAGAAGGAAAACTTGACAAAGTAATAGAATATTTTGTTAAGTTTTATGGCGAAAAATATAGGCAAAGAATAGAAGAAAGGTTAAAAAGTACTACATTTTTATTTTTAGGCAGGCTTAGCCCGTATTCCAAAATGACTACAAAAACGGACGTAAACATATATTTTTTAGATAAAATTAATAACCTTTACAAAGATTTTTTAAATGAAAATAATTTGCCCTTAAATTTGAACCTAGACGTTAAAAATATAGATGAAATGCTTGACGAACTTGATTATTTTAAAAAATATGGCAAAATTTACGAAACCGCCAAGAAAAATTTTAAACAAATTTTTATTTTTAAAGGTTTTTTAGGAAAAGACGAGAGCGCAAGCGAGCTTTTAAAAGATAGCGAAGCTTTAAAGGTTTTAGAAGAAGAGCTATTAAATATGAAGGCTTTATGGGATAAAAACTATAAAGAAAAACTAGATTATTTAAGAGAAGAAAAGCGCAAAACTAGCCTTGTTTTAGGCGAAATAGAAAGAGATATTGAAGAAATATATTTAGATGCGGACAAACAAATAGAAAACCTTTTTAAAAATTATTTTTTAAAGCATAGGAATATAGATATTACAAGCGTTAGTAAAATAAAAAAGGACGCCTATATTTCTGCCTTAGAAGCACTTCTTTCCAAGAAAAAAATTACATCTAAATTAAGAAAACAAGACTGTTTAGAATTATTTAATTTTTTAGGCTTTAATGTAAATAATTTTGAAGAATTAAATTCAAATGCAGAAATAAAAAAATTAATAAATAATAAAGAACTAAATTTGACTTATGAAAAAATACGCACGGAAATGCTAGAAAATTTAATTGAAAAATGCGTGTATATAAATAGCTCTTTTAATTATTTAAATAGTTTAGGTTTGCTTGTATATCCGGAAGCTTATAAAAGCATTATAAAGCAGTTTATTATAAACAACTTTCAAACGGCAGGGCTCACTTGCCCCACAACAGACGAAGAAAACACCCTTCATCCGCTATGCTTTTTAAACGAATTTACAAAGCTTGGCACGGAAACTTTTGTGCATGAATGTAACCATATAATTGCAACTGATAGGGTATGCAATGACCGCGGCGAGTTTTTAGGTTATAAAACGGGTTTTAGATTTTGTTCTAAGCAATACGAGCTTTTAGACGAAGTTGTAAACGACTACTTAGCTTTAAAGGTCTACGACATGATGAAGGCGGACGGTTTTGTAGTTGGCGGGGAAAAGTTTATTCCGTCCACCTATACAAACGCCTTTCCGCTTTTAAAGAATTTTATAGAAGATAATTTAGAAGATATAAAAGAATGTTTGATGTCCGAGGACGCCTTTATGTTTGCCAAAAAAATAGGTGTAGAAAATTTTGACATGCTAGCAAATGCCGTGAACGCATATTTTGATATTGGAGATAGAGAAAATATAGCTCTTGCATATCAAGAACTTAAAAATTTCGACGGCGACTTAGATAGTGTAACGGATACTAAAAGGCTAAATAAAAACGCAAGAATTTTAAACGACGCTATTTTTATTGTAGACAATTTAAGCAAAACAGTTAAGAAAAATAAAGAAAATAAAAATATTAAAAATTTAACAAAATAATTAAAAAAATTAAATAAAAAGGCTAATTTTTATTAAAATTAAGCCTTTTTTAATTAAATTTTAAACTTTTGCATTAATTATGTGCGTTTCATCATCTCTTAAAATTTTAATTTCTATTTCGTCGCCAGCGTTTAGGCTGTAAAGTAATTTTCTTAAATCTATTGACGTGTTCATGTCTAAATTATTTATAGAAAGAATTACGTCGCCGTTTTTTACGCCGGCATTATAAAGCGCGCTATCCTTTTGTACGTCTTCTATATACAGCCCGTTTTGTGCCTTCGTTTTTAAAGCAAAGCGGGCAATATTTACGTCGTAAGCAAATATTCCTAGCTTGGGCGCGGTGTAGTTTACGTTTTGTATCACTTTACTAGAAAGCGACGTTGCCACTTCAATTGGAATGGCAAAGGCAATGCCTTCTGCGTCTGTGGCTTTAAGCGTGTTTATGCCCACAACTTTCCCCGCAGAGTTTATTAGCGGCCCGCCGCTGTTGCCCGGGTTTATACTTGCGTCGTGCTGAATTAAATCTTGCATAAGGGTAGAAGTGCCGCCAAGGTTAGAAATTTCTAGCGTTCTATTTAAGGCGGAAACTATTCCTTTTGTAACCGTGTGTTTAAATTGAAGCGTTAGCGGCGTTCCAATGGCAACAACGTCTTCGCCAACCTTTAAATTGGTTGAAGGCTCCGTGTCTAAGTAAGGCATGTTTACGTCGGCTTTTAAAATGGCTAGGTCTAGGGCGCTGTCGCTATAAAGCACTTTTGCGTAGCTTTCCACGTTGTTGGAAAGGTAAACCTTTACGCTTCTTGCGCCTTCAATAACGTGGTGGTTAGTAAGTATGTATCCGCCAGACGCAATTGCCACACCGCTACCAACGCTGTATCCACCGTCCACCGTGGCGCTTATTCCTACAACGGCGCTTTTAACTTCTTCCACCATTTCACTTGTTTGTAGGTCGTCGGATACAGAAATTAGCCTAGGTGTCATGTCTTGGCTTGTGTCGATGTTACTAGATAGTGTGCAGCCGGAAAGGTTTAGGCTAAACACCATTAATAAAACTAAAAAAACTGCTTTCATAAAAACTCCTTTTATGCCAGCAGCTTATTTTATAGTTTAAATATTGCACCAGGGTTCACGGTTGCCACGTCTATTTTTATGTGAGTGCCTTCTATAACGCCGTGCTCTTCAAGCGCGCTTTTTACGCTTTCATAGGCAAGCGTTGGCGTGTTGTTTTCCGTGCTTAAATGTGAAAGCACAACTTGACGCGTACCGCTCTTTAAAAGCTCGTAAATAGTTTCTGCGGAAGCGTTGTTTGAAAGGTGACCACGTTCGCCTAATATGCGGCTTTTTAGTAAACTTGGGTATCTTGGATTATTTAAAAGCCTTTGAACGTCGTGATTAGCTTCCAAATAAACAAGAGTGCTGCCAGCAAGATTGTTTATAATCTCGCTAGTAGTATGCCCCAAATCTGTTACAATACTAATTTTTTTTTGATTTTCGTAAAAAGAATAGCCCGTGCAGCGCACAACATCGTGCGGTACGGCAAAACTCTGCACGCCGAGCTCGTCTATTTCAAAGCCCGTATCTTTAAAGGGTATTATTCTAATATGTTTTGTTAGTTTGTTTTCAAGCGGCTTTAAGCCGTCTTCGTGTACGTAAACCGGAATGTTATATTTAGAGCAAAAGTTATCTATTCCTTTAATGTGGTCGGAGTGTTCATGCGTAACTAGCACGGCGTTTATATCTAGCGGGCTTACGCCAAGTAAAATAAGCCTTTTAATTGTCTCTTTAGAAGATAGTCCGTCGTCCACTAAAACTTTTGTATTTCCACACTCTATGTAGGTTAAATTTCCGTCGCTTCCCGAGCTTAAATTGCAAATTCTCATGTTAGATATTATAGCTTTTAAGGCGGCAAAAGTCAATTCACACTGCTATTTTTGTTGACAATTTTTTAAAAGTGTAATACATTTAAACTATGGAATACACAAAAGAAGATTTTTTAGAACTATTTTACAACATAGAGCGCGACGGCGCGGAAAACTTACTAAACTGGCTTGAAAGAACGGACTTTTTTGAAGCTCCGGCAAGCACAAACTTTCACTCCAACTATAAAGGCGGGCTTTTAGACCATACAATCAAGGTGTATAAAAGGTTTATTAAACTTTTAGAAAGTGAATACGGCGAAAACTGGCAGGAAAGGTTTAGCTTGGAAAGCGCGGTCATTTGCGCGCTTTTGCACGACGTGTGTAAGGTAAACTTTTATAAGGAAGACGTAAAGAACGTTAAGGTAGACGGGCAGTGGATACAAAAGCCATACTTTACCGTAGACGACGCGCTCCCATATGGGCATGGCGAGAAGTCTGTGTACATAATAAACGGCTTTATTAGGCTTACGCGAGAAGAAGCCATGATAATAAATTGGCACATGGGCGAATACGACGCGCGCGTAAAGGGTGGCTACGCTTTAAAAAATGTATTTTATAAGTATCCAATAGCTCTGCTCTTTCATATGGCCGACGTGCAGGCTACCTATTTAGATGAAACAGTTGAATAATCAGGCTGCTTAAAAACGTCGCGATGCTGCGTTTACTGTAAAACGCCTAAAAAGAGGCTTAAGGAAACTAAACTCCTGCTTTTGCGTCAAAAGCCGCGCTTTAATGAATTTTGCAAAGCAAAATATCATACTAACGCTTGCT
>DVOJ01000010.1 GCA_018713725.1 Candidatus Caccopulliclostridium gallistercoris
GCGATGCTGCGTTTACTGTAAAACGCCTAAAAAGAGGCTTAAGGAAACTAAACTCCTGCTTTTGCGTCAAAAGCCGCGCTTTAATGAATTTTGCAAAGCAAAATATCATACTAACGCTTGCTTTTTCCTTATCCCCAAAAATCAAAGTATTTTTTGGGGACCCCGAGCCGAGCCTTGCCTCGCTCGGTTAAATAAACAGTCTGATAGTTTTTATTATGAGCTAAATTTAAAGAAAAATTTTTTGTTGCCTGCCAATATTGACTAGCGTTAAGTTTTATGTTAATATATTAATATATGAGTACAAATAAGTATAATAAGTTAAAAAATGTGGATTTTTCAATATATAGGTTAACCCTAAAAGATATAAAATCTGAGTCATTTTTAAAAAATGACTTAGAAAGGGTTTTTGCATTAAATTATAAAGATGCCACAATTTTAACAGGTCAAGAAAGCGACGAAACTTTAAAAACTCTACTTTCCAGAGACATAAACACAATTATATTTTCAAACTGCTTTTTAAGCGAAGAATTTTACACAAAAGTTGCAAAACTACTCGAAAATAAACAAACAAAAGTACTATTTTCTGTAAATGAAGATAGCGAAAACTCCGACTGCATTTTTAATGAAGAGCAAACAAAAACGCTTGCAAGCAACGTCAACATATTTTTATCAAAGGGTATAGATGCACAAATTTACAGCGAAGTAAACGCGCAAACATATCCACTTGATAAGGTTTTAGACGCAAATAGAAAGCTTCATGCTTGGGCAAATTTAATAAACAGTGCAAGGGTGGATGGCAGAGAACTTTCTCCACTTGAAAAATATCTCTATGCCTTTGTTACCGTTTCTAATTATTTTGATTACAGCATGGAAAGAGAAGATGAAAACCCGTCCGTTTCCAGAGCGCTTGTAAACGTGCTTACAGGCGATAGAATAGTTTGCGTAGGCTTTGCGGAACTGCTTTCAAGCGTGCTTAACATGGTTGGCGTGCCATGCATTAGGGCGAGTGTGCTTGTAGAAAGCGCCAAAACTGGTCATGCTGTATGCCTTCCATATATAAACGACGAAATTTACAATTGTAACGGCATAATATATTCCGACCCTACATCTAAAAACTTAGCTTATTCCATGATGCCTTTAAAGGATTTTGGTGCCACCTTTGGCAATATTAGCTTTGTAAAAAACGGGCTTGGAAGCGTTGGTAAAAAACAGCTTTTAGAAAGCTATCTACAAAGCATTAAAGGTTTTTCCGAAGAAGACTATTCTTTAATTAAAAAATTAATAGAAGAAAACGTTAAAGCCCCCAAAACAAGCCTTACCTTAGAAGAGATAGGCAAAGAAAATTACGATGCTTTTTCAGATATTGTAAAGAAAGTACTAACATATAAGGAACTAACGCAAGACGAAATTAATTTTGTAATGAAGTATAATTTTCAAAACATTAAGGCGTTTAAGCAAGAAGTTTCAAGAGCGTCTAAAATGGCAATGTTTTTAAATCAAAAAAACTATTTGGAAGAAATAGTAAACAGAGTGCTATTCAATTCAAAAAGGGCGGTTTATAGGTCTAAACATAGAAGAGATAACTCCATAACAAAGCTGTCTACAACCGCTAACTTTTCCGAAGACGCGCTAGTTAATGTGTTTAGAAGTATGGGTAAAACGAAGGAAACTGCAAGAAAGTTCTCCGCAGCCCTAATAGGTAAGGCCATAGAAGAACTGGCTTTAAGTGAAGATTTATTAAACCCAACCTATAAACTTAATTTAAATGCAGAAACGAGCAACTTTTTTGTTCAAACTCTAAAAAGTTTAAAGCAGGCGGCGGAAAATTCTGAAAGCGTTGTTCCAATCACTTTTGAAGAAGCAACTAAGGCTTATTATGAAACTAGAATAGGTTATAAGGTTGGCAAAATTACTAAAAAGGAACTTGAAGAAGTAGAGAAAAAATTAAATGATATTATAGATAGAGATAACGACGTATTAAGTGCCAAAGCCTTTATAAAGGAAGAAGTACAAAGAAAAGTAATGAATAAAGGTAGCGGCAAAGAGTAAAATTAAACAAAAACCATAAAAAATCAGGCGGTTTTGCCTGATTTTTTTATATTTTTCTATAATAAATTAGAAATATTATTAAAATATCTCTTGACCTAAATTGTTTGTGAATATTGGGCAGGGGTAGAGTGAACCGCCGCAACATCTATTGCAGCAGTTATAGTTGCTGCAACCGCGGTAACATCTAAAAGAATCGAACCTTAAAAAACTAAGGCCATTTGTGCTTGTAATTACAAATTCGTCCATATATTTCTCCTTGTTTAAATTAAAGGTTTGTTTAACTTTTATCTTTTGTTTAATTTTAGGAATTCCTATTTTAAACAAAACTTCACTATCATTTTATGAGCTTTTGCTATAAAAGTTTAATTTGAAAAAAATAATAAAAAAATAATTGACAAAGATTTTCTTATGTGTTAAATTTTGTGTATTAAAAATAAGCGTAGACGAAGAGAGTAGTTATAGGTAATTGTTTTAAAAGAGAGGCAAGGTAGCTGAAAATTGCCAAACAGCCTATATATGAAAGACACTTCCGAGCTTAAAACCCTTAAAGAGCGGCTTTGAAATTTTCAAAGCAAATTAGGTGGCACCGCGGATAGAGTTTATTCGTCCTAATGTAGTTTACATTAGGGCTTTTTTATTGCCCTAGAAGGAGAGAATTATGACAACGCAAATTTCAAAATTAAAAGAAGGAAAAGTTAAGTTTCAAGGCATGATTGAAACGGTTAGGGATAAAAAGAATATCCAATTTGTTGTACTTAAAGATTTTTCAGGCAAAATTCAAGTTACGGTAGATAAGCTTGCGCACGCAGACGTTGGCGAAATTTTTTCACACCTACTTACCGGTGCAACGGTTACCGTAGAAGGCGAACTTGTAAAAAGCGAATATGTTAAAATGGGCGGGCAGGAAGTGCTTGCTGAAAGCGTAGAAGTTACAAGCACGGCAGAAGTTTATCCAATTGGTCCAGAAAGTAACATAGACCAGCGCATAGATTATAGATGGCTAGATTTAAGGCAGGAAAAGAACCTTTTAATGTTCAAAGTTCAAACGCTTTTCACAAAGGCGCTTCGCGACTTTTTGGAAGAAAGAGAATTTATAGAAATCCACTCACCAAAGCTTATTGCCGCAGCATCTGAGAGCGGCGCAGACGTGTTTGAAGTGAAATATTTCGACACCAAAGCATACCTTGCCCAAAGCCCGCAGTTCTACAAACAAATGGCAATGGCAAGCGGTTTTGGAAGAATTTTTGAGTGCGGACCAGTTTTTAGAGCGGAAAAATCACATTCTAGAAAGCACGCCACAGAGTTTACGGGCTTCGACCTTGAATTCACAGGAATTGAAAGCTATGAAGACGTAATGAAACTTGAAGAAGAGATGCTTGCCTACGCTTTAAAGGTGGTAAAGGAAAAGTACGGAGAAGAGATAAAGAACGTATTTGACGTTGAAGTGGTCGTTCCTAGCCTTCCTTTCCCAAGAATTAAACTTGCAGATTTATATGTAGAACTTGAAAAGCGCTATGGCTACACGCTTCCAGATAGCGAAAAGGGCGACCTTTCCACAGAAGCGGAAAGGCTTTGCGAGAAATTTTCTAAGGACGCCTATAATCACGAGTTTTTGTTCGTTACAGATTACAGTGCGGAAAAGCGTGCCTTCTATCACATGAGAAAAGACGGTGTTCCACAGGGCTACGACCTTATTTGGAAGGGCGTGGAAATTACTACGGGTGCTCAGCGTGAACATAGATACGACGTTTTAAAAGCTCAGGCTAAGGAAAAGGGATTAGATAAAGATGTAGAATTCTATCTTCAATTTTTTAAGTACGGCTGCCAGCCACACGGTGGATTTGGAATTGGCGTAGATAGAATGACCATGAACCTACTAAACGTTCCAACGGTAAAGGAAGCAATGTTCATATTCCGTGGGCCAGATAGGCTTACACCTTAAAAGGAGATTTTATATGAAAAGAGTAGAAATTAGAGATTTAAACAAGAGCTACAAGGAAAGGGCAGACCAAACAATAACGCTTTGCGGCTGGGCAAGAACTATCCGCGATAGCAAAAACATTGCCTTTATAGAGCTTAACGACGGCGCTTTTAAAAGCGTGCAAATAGTAGTAGAAAAGGCAAAAATTTCTAACTACGATGAAGTTATAAAGCAAAACGTTGGCGCGTCATTCTCTGTTGTAGGCAAAGTTGTCCTCACTCCAAATGCTCAGCAGCCTTTTGAAATAAGTGCCGAAACCGTTACACTTCTAGGCAGCTCAGACACAGACTATCCGCTTCAAAAGAAAAGGCACACCATAGAGTTTTTGCGTACAATTCCAACAATTAGGGCAAGGGGTAACCTATTTAACGCAGTGTTTAGAATTAGGTCGGTTTCCGCCTTTGCTATTCATAAGTTCTTTAACGAAAGAAATTTCGTATACGTTCACACGCCAATAATCACGGCTAACGACTGCGAAGGTGCGGGCGAAATGTTTCAAGTAACTACACTAGATTTAGATAACCTTCCACTAAAAGACGGTAAAGTGGACTACTCACAAGATTTCTTTGGAAAGAAGGTCAGCCTAACCGTTTCCGGACAGCTTCATGAAGAGACGTTAACGCACGCCTTTGGTAAAACCTACACCTTCGGGCCAACGTTTAGGGCGGAAAACTCCAACACGTCGCGCCACGCGGCAGAGTTCTGGATGATGGAGCCAGAAATATGTTTCTGCGACCTAGACGGGCTTATGGACAACGAAGAAGAGATGCTAAAATACGTAATTAAATACGTAATGGACGAGTGTAAAGACGAGTTAGAATTCTTAAACAAATTTGTAGACACTGGCTTAATTGAAAGATTAAAGGGCATTGTAGAAAACAGCTTTGTTCGCCTAGATTACACGGAAGCCATAGATATTTTAAAGAAGGTTAAAGATAGATTTGAGTTCCCAGTTGAATGGGGCGTAGATTTACAATCTGAACACGAAAGATATTTAACGGAAGAAGTATATAAAAAGCCGGTATTTTTAAAGAATTATCCAAAAGATATAAAGGCGTTTTATATGCGTCTAAACGATGACGGCAAAACTGTTGGCGCTGTGGATTTACTTGTTCCGGGCATAGGCGAGTTAATCGGCGGCAGCCAAAGAGAAGAAAGGCTAGAAAAATTAGTGCAAAGAATACACGAACTTGGGCTTAACGAAGAAGATTACGCTTGGTACCTAGACACAAGACGCTACGGAACAAACGTGCACTCCGGTTACGGCTTAGGTTTTGAAAGATTAGTAATGTATTTAACTGGAATATCAAACATTCGTGACGTGGAGTTTTTCCCAAGGACAGTTGGTTCAATTCAAGGCTAACCTATCAGACAGCTAAAAAACGTCGCTATGCTGCGTTTGCTGGCAAGCGTGCCCAAACAGTCATGAACGTAGGTTCACTCCTGCTTGGGCACACTTGCCGAGCCTTGCCTAGCTCGTTTTTTAGCTGTCTGATAACTGTCTGAAAAATTTTAAATAAAAAACGTCGCTATGCTGCGAAAACTTGTCAACGAGCCTAGACAGTTACGTACGAATGTACGCGCCTGCCTAGGCTCATTTGCCGAGCCTTGCCTAGCTCGTTTTTTAACAGTTTAAGTTGTTTTTAAGTTAAAAAATATGCAATTTTGCATATTTTTTTGTTTTTTTCAAAAAATAATATAAGAAATAAATAAATTTTAAATATTATTTGTTTCAAAAAAATTTTTGGAGGTTAAAAAATGGAAGAGAAGAATAAGGGTGTATGTTGCGACGTATGCGATTGCGAGCATAATAGGCGTGGGTGTGATTGTTCTTTACAAGAAATAAAAGTAAGTAAAGGCGAAGTAGAAAACGGCCACCACTTTTGCCAAAGTTATAAATGTAAGGAATAAAATAAAAAGCTGCTAAAATTGTTCGGTCGAAATGACGAAAGCGGGGCTTTGCTATTTTAAAATCTCCAGCGCACTCCCAGTCGTCATTTCGACCGAAAGAAAACATAATGATACTAAAATTAAAGTTAATGCTAGATGAAAACTTGGAAAATAAGCAAAAGCCAATATGAAGCGGAGAAATCTCAGCAGCATTTTAGAAATAATTAAAATAATTTTTTATTTAATTAAACAAAAAAGATTGATAAGTTATTATCAATCTTTTCTTTTCTTTTTTTACCCTTCGTCTACTTCGGCGTGCTTTTTGGTGAATTGACTGTTGTATAGGTCGGCATAGAAGCCGTTTTTTGCAAGGAGTTCTTCGTGCTTGCCCGTTTCTATAACGTTTCCGTCTTTCATAACTAGAATTAAATCTGCGTTTTTAATAGTGGATAAACGGTGCGCTATTACAAAGCTTGTTCTGCCTTTTATTAGTTTATCCATAGCTTCTTGAATAAGTTCTTCCGTTCTTGTGTCTACGGAACTTGTGGCTTCGTCGAGTATTAGCATTGGCGCGTTTTCAACCATGGCACGTGCAATGGTTAGAAGCTGCTTTTGACCTTGACTAAGGTTTGCGTCTTCGTCTAACACCATGTTGTAAGAGCCGGGCTGAGTTTTAATAAAGTGGTCTATGTTTGCCGCTTCGCAGGCTCTGTGAATTTCTTCGTCTGTGGCGTCGGGCTTGCCGTAGGCTATGTTTTCACGTATTGTGCCTTCAAATAGCCATGTATCTTGAAGCACCATGCCAAATAGCGAGCGCACGTAACTTCGTTTCATGTCCTTAGTAGATACGCCGTCTATTAAAATTTCGCCGGAATTTATTTCGTAGAACCGCATTAATAGGTTTACAATTGTGGTTTTGCCCGCGCCCGTTGGTCCAACTATTGCAACCTTTTGGCCGGGTAGGGCGGTTTCGCTGAAATTATGAATGATTTCTTTTTCCGGAGTGTAGCCAAAGCTTACGTTTTTAAATTCAACTTTACCTTTAAAGTTTTTAATTGTTGCGTTTTTATCAGATTCGTCTGAAAGTTCTTCTTCGCCTAAGAATTCAAAAACCCTTTCTGCTGCTGCGGCAGTGGATTGTAACGTACCTGCTATGCTTGCAACTTGCTGAATTGGTTGGTTAAATTGGTGAATATATTGAATAAAGGCAACTATTGAAGCAATAAAGGTTATATCATTTAGCGCCATAGCACCACCAATGATACAGATAACAACGTAACTTATATTTCCAACAAAGTTCATCATTGGCATCATTAGCCCAGAGAAGAACTGTGCTTTGTAGCCACTTTTGTATAGCTCTTCGTTAATGCCATCAAATTTTTCTTCTGCCTTTTCTTCGCCACTGAATACCTTTACAACATTATGAGCTGAATAAGTTTCTTCAATGTGACCGTTTAGTTCTCCAAGTGCATTTTGCTGTTTTCTAAAATGTTTTTGTGAAATTTTAACAAATATCATAACTAGAACTGTGCTAACTGGTACGGAAATTAGCGCCACAAGGGTTAGCTGCCAGCTGATTGTGAACATCATTACCACAATTCCTATAAGCATTGTAATAGAAGTTATCATTTGGCTAAGGCTTTGGCTAAGTGTTTGACTAATTGTGTCTACGTCGTTAGTAACGCGAGATAGAATGTCGCCGTAGCTAGTGGAGTCATAATATTTTAGTGGAAGACGGTTAATCTTTTTAGAAATGTCTTCTCTTAAACCCTTAGAAATTTTAGCAGTTACTTTTGCCATTATAAAGTTTTGAATAAAACTAAATAGTGCGCTTACTAGGTAAAGGGCAACTATCCAAAGCCCAATAGTAGTAATTTTAACAAAATTTATACTTGCACCAGGCAAAATTCCTAAAATAATTTCTTCTGTAATTTTGGATAATATTTTAGGACCTAAAATTGAGAACACCGTGCCTGCGCACGCAAATATAAGCGCGGTAATTATTGGTAACCAGTAGGGCTTTAAATGAATTAATAGTTGTTTTATAGATTTTTTAAAGTTTTTTGCCTTTTCTCCTGTGCCACCACGACCAGCTGGGCCATGCATTTTAGGAGCATTTATTTTTTGTTCGTGTTTCATGCTAGCTCCTCCTTTGAAAGTTGTGAATAGGCAATTTCTTGATAGATTTTACAATTTTCCATAAGTTCTTTATGCGTGCCAATACCTACCATTTCACCTTTATCTAGAACTATAATCTTGTTGGCGTCCATAATAGTTCCTATTCTTTGAGCAACTATTAAAGACGTTGCACCTGCCGTTTCCTTTTTTAAAGCTTTTCTAAGTGCTTTGTCTGTTTTGTAGTCTAGCGCAGAGAAACTGTCGTCGAACACAAAGATTTCTGGCTTTTTAACAATTGCACGAGCTATTGCAAGCCTTTGTCTTTGTCCGCCCGACACATTCTTGCCGCCTTGTGAAATAGGGTAGTTAAGTCCGCCTTCAAGTTTTTCAACAAAACTTGCTTGCGCAGTTTTTAGAGCGTGGTTAACTTGCTCCTCAGTAGCGTTTTCATCTCCATATTTAATGTTTTCTTCTACCGTGCCGCTAAATAGGAAACTTTTTTGCGGAACGTAGCCTAATTTTTTATATAGAGAATTTAAATCATATTCTTTAACATTAATTCCGTCTACAAGAACTTCGCCTTCCGTGGCGTCGTAGAACCTAGGTACTAGGTTTATAAGCGTACTTTTTCCGCTCCCCGTAGACCCTATAAATGCCACAGTTTCGCCTTTATTAACTGAAAAACTAATATTTTTTAGCACGTAGTCGTCGCTATCTGGATATTTAAAACTAACATTTTTGAATTCTATTGTGCCTTCTTCTTCAGAAGTAGTTACTGTGCCGTTTATAATTTTGTTTTCAGTTTTTAATACTTCATATATTCTATTGCCAGAAACAAAGCCTCTTGGCACCATAATAAATAGTACTGATAACATTAAGAAACTAATTATAACTTTCATGGCATACTGAGTAAAGGTTGTCATTACTGCTAAACTTATACTACCGCCAGCAATTAAATAAGCGCCGACCCATACAATAGCTAGCGAAAGTCCACCCATAATTAGTTGCATTCCTGGTGTCATGATAGAGAAAACTCTATTAATAAAAAGGTCTGTTTTTGTAAGTTCTGTGTTTACTTTATCAAACTTTTCTTCTTGAATTTTTTCAGCGTTATAAGCCCTTACTACTTTTATACCTGTAAGGTTTTCTCTTGTTACGCCGTTAATTTTATCCGTGAGTTTTTGCATCTTTTTAAATTTTGGAGATACAAGAGAAAATATTATAATCAATATGCTTAAAAGTAAAATTATAGCAACGGCTGTAATCCAGCTAAGTGTTCCACTTTTGCCTACAATTTTTACTATTGCGCCTATTGCCATTACTGGTGCAGAAAGGGCCATTCTTAAAAACATGGTTATTACTTGCTGAATTTGAGTTATATCGTTTGTGGTACGAGTGATTAAACTTGCAGTGGAAAATTTTTCCATTTCTTCCATGGAAAAGGAATTTATTTTTGTAAAAACTGCACGCCTAACGCGTTTAGCAAAACCAGCAGCAACGCGAGCAGCCAAATAGCTGACAATTATTGTTGAAAGAACGGAACCCGCAACAATTCCAAGCATTTTTAAGCCTTGAATTAATATTTCGTTTATTGTGCCTTGTTGTTCAATTAAATCTACAATTTTCCCCATGTAATCTGGAAGGGCTAAATCTAAAAGGACTTGACAAACAATAAAGCCTAATATAACTACGCTTAATATCCAATCTTTAGCTCTAAAGTATTTTAAAAGTTTTATCATATACGCCTCTAAGTAATATATTTAATTTTTTTCAATTTGATTATCATTTTCATCGATTTTTTTATACGGTAGTTTTGTGCAAATAAAATAGGTGAGTAGGCTAAATGCTGTGCTCATAAGTTTTCCTATATACGATGCTCCAAGCTGGCCCAAAAAGTTTTCTTCAAAACCGGAAATTATTGCTACCGCGCCAAAGTAGATTAGTGAGTTAATAAAGCTTGCAATTAGCACGTTTATTAAAAAATTTAAATATACGTTTAAATTTTTACCTTCAAAATATTTAAATAATTTAATTGTGGTAAATAGGGCGGCAAAGGTGGCTATAACGCTAATTAAATAGGATACAAAACCCCAAATTAAATTGCTAGCAAAGCCCGCGCTCGCCCATGACGCTATAAACACAAGTAGGGCAGAAAGCATTATAGACCCCATAGCGCTGTAAAGAAGAGTAAACGCACTTTTTTCGTCGTAATTTTTTAAACACAAAAGCACAACAAAAACAAATACAGTGTAAATTACGGAATCTATTCCAAAAACTAGATTGCCGATAACTATGCCGTAGTCACCAACGTTGTAAATATTAGAGCCTATTGCGCAGCCAATGCCTACAACAAACAGTGCGTCTTTACCCCAAAATCTATTGGAAACTATTAAAATAACAAAGACCAAAACTGCCGTTAGAACAAGAAATAAAAAGTCCATTACAAGATTTTACAACTCTCTTTAAATAAAATCAAGAAAAAACCGGAAAACTTTTAAAAATTTTCCGGTTTAGTTAAAAGCTTTGAGCTCCGCTAGTCCACATAGTGTTTTTTAAATAAGGGTAGCCGTTATTAATTAAGGAATTACTAGCCCAAATAGAAGACCCTAAGTTATTTGCTGTTATAGAAGTATTAGTTATGTTGTAATCTTTTTTATCTGCATAAGAATAACTTGTTATGTTTTCATCTTTTGTGGTTTTTTTAGTAGGAATCCAAACTGCAGTAAAATATGTATAGGAATGAAAGTGTATAGTATAATTATAGTTCGATGCTATGGTATTTGCTGAACCACTTTCAAAATGTAGACCACCAGTGCCTATATAAACGTATTTGGATAAATTATCAATCATTGTTTGACTTGTTGGAGCTGAATAAACGGTGCTATAATTACTAACACAATTGCTTACAGAGTAGCAATTACTAGGTGCAGTTCCATTGCAAAAACCTACAATTGATCCAGAATATAATTCGTATTTCAGATGTACTGGTTTATTTTTTGTAGCTTTTTTTATTGAGTAGTTTCCTGCATTAATTGGTTGCCAAGAATCATATATAAAATCAAAAGATTGGTTACGGATATCCTTTATATTATATCCGCCATAAATTGAAGCAGTGTTATAACAATTTTTAACATTATTAGAATATCCTGCAATTCCACCAGCATAAGCAAACTTTTTTTCTTCATATGTGGTATTAATGTATTGGAAGTAAAAGCCATTAACTAAATCTTTTCTGCCAGTATCATATCCATTTTCGCTCTCTTGAGTTTTAGCGTAAGCACTTACGGAACCTCTATTATAGCAATTGCTTATTGTTCCGTTCTGTCCAATTATTCCGCCAGCATATGCCTCATTTGTAGTTGTAGACCTTCCCGCCGTAATACTTCCTTTGTTGTAGCATTCCGTTATAGTTGTTGTACCCTCGTTTTGTACACCCATAATTCCGCCAGCCTTTGCTGTACCTTTGGCGTAATTTATTACACTTGCTATGTTTCCTGAATATCTAATTGTTGTGTTGCCGCCAGCAGCACCCACAAGCCCGCCAACTTGGGCATAATCCATGCTTGTGCTTGTCATTTGAACAGTACAACCAGAGTTAAAACATCTTTCTATTAACGCTCCGCCATAAGTTGACCCAGCAATTGCTCCTACGCTTTTTCCAGCAGTAGATAGTGTTATAGTGCCATTTAAAATAATTAAATTTCTAACCGTACCTTCTAAATATCCAAACAGCCCTAAATCGCCTTGCTGGTTTGTAGAATTGTTCGTTCTATTAACATTGCTTATACTAAATCCGTTTCCATCAAAAGTGCCCTTGAACCTGCGCTCTGCGCCATATACTAAACTACCAATAACAGGCACGCCTGCGCCGCTTATGTTGTTGGTAAGTTCAAAGTACTGGTTTTCACCAGTGTTTCCGTTGTTTACCCAGTTAGCAAATGTTGTAAGGTCGGCAGTGGTACTAATTTTATACGGGTTGCTAGAAGTTCCTGTGCCTTCTAAGCTAATTGCAGCTTGGGTAGGGGAAATATTAAAGTTAAAAATAAAACTTGGCATTATTAAAATAAGTGCCAATAAAACTGCCACATAGTAATTTAGCCAAAAACTATGTTTTTTTGCTTTCACGCTATTATTATATATAATTTTATATATAAAATCAAATTATTTTACTTTTTTTCTAAAAACTGTTGACAAACTTTTTTCTTTATTGTAAACTAGCCCAGTATTTAAAATATAACCTTTTCCAAAGATAGCAAGTGCGTTTCGCATAAAACCGTTTAGGTTGCTTGCCGAGGTAAAGAACTTTTAGGAGATTTTATCCCCGCGTCCTTTACCACGGCGCGGGTTATTTTTTAAACACTTGCACACAAATTTAATAAAAGGAGGCTTATAATTTGAGCGCTAATTTTGAAGCGAAAAAAGCTTTGGTGGAAGAGATTAAAGAAAAAATTCAAAGCGCTAAATCAATTGCTTTCGTGGACTACCGTGGTTTAACTGCCAGTGAAGACACTAAAATAAGAAAAGCTTTCCGTGATGCAGGAGCTGATTACAAGGTTTATAAAAACCGTTTGATGCTTAAAGCATTAGAAGCTCTAAACATTAGTGGTTGCGAAAAATACTTAGAAGGAACCACCGCCGTTGCTTTTAGCAACAAAGACGAAGTAGGTGCCGCTAAGGTTATTATGGACACCATTAAAGATACTAAAAAAATGGAAATTAAGTTTGGTATCTTAAACGGAACAGTTGTAGACAGTAAAGCTGTTGAAGCATTAGCAAAACTCCCATCAAAGGAAGTTCTAATAGCACAACTATTAGGTATGTTAAATGCACCCGCTACCAACCTTGCGCGTGTGCTTAACGCCCCAACTGAGGGGCTTGCAATTGCACTTAATGCGGTTGCTCAAAAAGGTTAAAATTTGTTTTTAAGGAGAATTTAAAATGGCAGATTTAAATAAAATGTTAGAAGAAATCAAATCACTTACAATTGTTGAAGTTAGTGAACTTGTTAAAATGTTAGAAGAAGAGTTTGGCGTTAGCGCACAAGCTACAGTTGCAGCAGTTGCAGCTCCAGTAGCAGGCGGCGCAGCAGCTCCAGCAGCTGAAGAGAAGACAGAATTCACAGTTGCATTAAAGGAAGCTGGCGCAAACAAGATTGCAGTTATTAAGGCTGTAAGAGAAATTACAGGTCTTGGCTTATCAGAAGCTAAGGGTCTTGTAGACAATGCTCCTTCAACCATTAAGGAAAACGTTCCTACAGAAGAAGCTAAGAAAATGGAAGCTATGCTTAAAGAAGCTGGCGCAACAGTTGAACTCAAGTAATAAAATTAAAGAATATTTGTGTGCATAAAAGCCTTGGATTTTTCCAAGGTTTTTTTATGTCCGTTTGGAATTTTTATGTAGTCAAGGCCCTAGCGTTGCCAACGATTATGTTGGAGAAAATTCCGTGTTAAAAACGGAAAACTTAGAAGCAAGTATTATAGAAATAGCCAAAAACGAAAAAGTAGAACAATAGAGAAAATTAACAGAAGATTTACAAAAATAAAGAAAAATAAAGCTTATACAAGAAATTATGAAATGTAATAAAAAAACCTTAGCTTTATCGCTAACTTTTGAAACTAGCGGAATAAATAAAGAGAAACATAGACGAAAAACTGACCATGTTTTCTTTTTTCTCCTAACTCTCTCTTAACTGCAAAATAAAGCGAATATCTCTGCCGTTTTCATAGGTTGTCGTAAGAATAACAACCCTAAAAGTTATAAGACACTCGCCTTGACCTTGACAACAAAGAATATTCGTTTACACTAGAATAATATAGAAAAGAAAACAAAAAAGCAAAAAGCGGAAGCGTGTATGCTCCTCCAACACTTTCGCTTTTTTGTAACTAAGTTTAGTTTGTGGCGTGTGCTTGGTTTGGACGAACGAAGTGAGTCCACTTGTTCAAAGACAAGCACATGCCTAAATGCCAAATAATAAAATTTATATATTATTTATATTTTGTTAGCACAATTTGCAATTTTATATGTTATAATGAAATTGATGTTTTTATTAAAGGTAAAATTATGGAACATTTAGAAACTCTTAATAATAGAAAAAGTTTAATATTAAAAATATTTCTAGCATTTGTTGTATTATTTTTTGTTATGACTTTATTTACTGGTTGTGCATCAACAGATAAAACTCAAACTGGTGGTGCAATTTCAAAAGAAATTACATACACATATAATGCTGAGAATGACACAACAAGAATTGATTTTTTGCTATATTTTGAAAATAATACCATATATAATATGATAAAAGAAGATTGCACTTTTAGGTTGTATAAAGATAATCAGTTTGTTAAAAATGTGAAATTTTATTGGGATTTTGGTGTTAAAGCTAATAATAATGGAGCAAGAAATAGTTATATAGTTGTTGACGGGAATATAGACAAATTGGAACTTGGTTCGTGGACTGCTACATTTGATAACCTTTGGAATACTTATCAAACTTGGTGGCTGATAATAATCATTGCTCCTATTATACTGGCGTTATTTTATCTTTTTATTATTTTATTTAAAGATTTAGAATTGTCAAATATTATTGAAAGTGTAGGAACTTGGATAGGAACTGCAGTAATTCTTGCTTTAAGTTTTATATCTCCTTTTGTGAGTGACTCGGCAAATTGGTTTCCGTTAATAATATGCTTAATTGGAGTTGTTGCGACAGTCTTATTATGTCTTTTGATGTCTGGAATAAAAGCATTGTTAGATATGAATAACTTGAATCCTTTTGAAAAAATGAGTGAGAAAATTGAACATAAAAAAGAAGAAAAATATTATAAAAAACTAACGGCATTAGTTAGTGAATGTGGAACAAACAAAAGTGCATTACAAGAAATTGGAAAAGATGATTTGGCAGAATATTGTGATAAAATAGGTATTGTTGCGTCTGGAACAAAAAAATCTGATCTGATAAATGCTATAGTCGCTTACGCTGGTGGAGATTCTTCGGTGTTGCAAAAATCAAGTAAAAAATCTAATGACAGCAATAAAAAAGTTAAAACAAGTTCTATAACATTTAACGATATTGCAGGTCTTGATAAAGCAAAAGATGCCTTTAGAGAAAAAGTAATTTTGCCCTTTGAACACCCAGAGTTATACAAAAAATTTGGTAAGAAAGCTGGTGGTGGAATTCTTCTGTATGGATTGCCAGGAACTGGAAAGACAATGTTTGCAGAAGCCGCATCTAATGAAGTTGATGCTTTGTTTTTGCCAGTTAAATGCTCGGATATAAAGTCAAAATGGTATGGAGAATCTGAGCAGAAAGTTAAAGAAATCTTTACAAAAGCAAGAAAAGCCCAAAGAGCAGTTATATTCTTTGATGAATTTGAGGCGATTGGCTCAAAAAGAACAGAAAGTGCAGACAATGGGAATAATGATTTAGTTCCAGAAATTCTTGCCGAAATGCAAGGTGTTGGAACTTCTGCAAATGACTCGACTATTGTTGTGATTGCTGCAACAAATAAGCCTTGGTCAATAGATAGTGCTTTTCTAAGACCAGGAAGATTTGATGAAAAAATCTATATACCATTGCCAGACAAAGAAGCAAGAATAAAATTGTTTGAAATAAAATTGAAAGGTATTCCAACTGAAGAACTAGATTTTGAAGAATTAGCAAAATTAACAAACGGATTTAATGGCGCAGATATTACAGAGTTTTGTGAAAGACTGAAGATGCAAGCCATAAATCAAAGTATTAAGACTGGCGAAGAACATTTAATAACTATGGAAGATGCATTAAATGTTTCAAAAGAATTAAAATCAAGTGTATCTAATGAAGATATAGGAAGACTTAAACAATTTGAAGAAGAATAAAAAATGACCTAGAAATCTACCGCTTGCCACGTCCGTCCAGCGTTTCAAATGTGTTTTTAACAAAAAATCGCTAAATATTTAGCGATTTTTTTGTGTTTATTTAAAAATTTTTTTATTTTTCCACTTCGTTATCTATAACATTTATGTTTTGCGCGTGCCTAAAAAATGGAAATACTATTTCATTATTTTCTTTTGATACTGTTTTTAACGAGCAAAATACATATGTTTTTAAATCTGCATTATTTTTGCTTTTTAAGATTGTTTTAAACATTAAATCTGGTTTTTCATCACAATTTATTAGCTCTATTTCATCGTGTTCTGCATTTTTGGTAGCATTTGCAACAGTGTAATAGTCAAACGCTATGCTGCAAGACTTTAACAACATATTTGCAAATACTAGATTTTTATCATTAGAACTTGGCGAAAGAATTTCATTATTATATAACCTTGTAAATTTCCCTACGTCTAAAACTGTGATAGCTTTTAAATTATTATTATAAAAAACATAATATTTAATATCTTTCATACCGCCCTCCGTTTTATTTACTATAACATACTTTTTTTAAATTTAAAAGATAAATTTTAAAAATTACTAATTTTGTTGATATTTTGCACGTTTTATAATACAATTAACTTGGAGGGTGATATGGCTTACGATGTGTTAATAGTTGGTGCAGGGCCTGCTGGGCTTTTCACAGCTTATGAACTAATTACAAAAAATAAAAATTTAAAGGTGTGCCTTGTAGACCAAGGTAAAAGGGCTAAAAACAGGGTTTGTCCTATGAAGACTACGGGCAAATGTGTGAACTGCAACCCATGTGGAATTCTTTCCGGCTATGGTGGAGCTGGTACTTTTAGTGACGGCAAACTAAATTTTATTCCAAAACTTGGCAAAAGCGATCTATTTAAATATATGGGTGAAAGCGACGCCTACAAGCTTATAGACGACACGGAAGAAATTTTCAATAAATTTGGCATGGACGCCGAAGTTTATCCTAAAAATATGGATAAATGTGAAGAGATAAAAAAGGAAGTTACGTTAAAGGGCGCAAGGCTACTTGTTATAAAGCAAAAACATCTAGGCTCAGATACGCTTCCAGAGCATATTGAAAATTTTACTAAATTTCTTGAAGATTCCGGTGTGGAAATTTTAGAAAATTTCGACGTTGAAGATATCACGGACTTACCAAATGGAAGTAATAAAGTTACATATACTATGAATGGTAAAAAGGGAGAAGTTGAAGCAAAATTTGTGGTGGTGGCACCGGGCAGAACGGGTGCAGGCTGGCTACAAACGCTTTTAGATAAGCATAACATTGCCTATACTTCTCAAAGCATAGAAATTGGCGTAAGGGTGGAAGTTAGAAAGGAAGTTTTAGAGAGTATAACGAATGTAATCTACGACCCAACCATTTTTATTAAAACCAAAACTTACGGCGACGAAATTAGAACTTTCTGCACAAACCCTGGCGGATATGTTACAAAGGAAAACTACTATGGTTACATTTGCGTGAACGGCCACGCGCTTAAAAATGTTAAATCTAATAACTCTAACTTTGCTTTTATTAGCAAGGTAACTTTAACGCAACCGGTAACTAACACAAGGCAGTATGGCGAGAGCATTGCGCGCATAGCAAACGTGCTTGGAGATAAAAAGCCAATTATTCAAACGCTTAAAGATTTACGTCAAGGCAGACGCAGCGAGTGGCATAGAATAAACAAGGGCTTTATAGAGCCCACGCTTAAAGATTGCGTAGCAGGCGACCTTGCGCTTGTTATGCCGTATAGAATTATAACTAACATTTTAGAAGGCTTAGAAGAACTTGACAAAATTATTCCAGGTGTGAACAACGATGAGACGCTATTATATGGCCCAGAAATTAAATTCTTTTCAAACGAGATAGAAACAGATAACAACTTTAAAGTGAAAGATAAAAACCTATATTTTATTGGCGACGGTGCGGGCAAGGCAGGAAATATTGTAGTGGCGGCGGCAACCGGACTTGTGTCTGCGCGTGACATTTTAGAAAAGTTTGTTCATTGACAAATAGACGCTACTTTGATACAATAAACCTAGAGGAAAAATTGTGGCAGACGAATTTGATATTGCGGAAATAGAAAATAGAGCAAGTCAAGAATTTGAAGATAGAAGAAAGAAGGAATTAATTTCGCGCGTGCGAGCGCGAGACTATATTTTGTTGCGCGGTATTGAAAGTAAAAGTGAGATAGAAAAGCTAATAAATGGAAATCCTAATAAATTAAATATTATTTTAAGAAATAGATATTTAGATAAAACTTTTATTGAGCGCCTTGCTTCCTGTTTAAAAACCCCGCACAGAATTTTCTTTGAAGTGCACGACGAGTTCAATGTAGATTGCACTTTTAATGAAAAACAAACTAAAAAACTAGAAGAAAATATAAAATTATTACAAAAAAAAGGTTGCAGCACATATTTTTACAATAAACTTTATAGGCATCAATACACCTGTAAAGAAATAATCGAAGCAAACAGAAAGCTTCAAGCTTGGGAAAATTTAATAAAAAATGCAAAAATAAATGGAAAAGAGATCTCAAATAAGGCAAAATATTTACTTGCATATTTAACGGTGTCGAGTTTCTTTTCTTATAGTGCGGAAAGTGCAAAAAACTCCGCGGTGGAGTCTAGGGGAATAATAAATGTTCTAACAGGCGATAAGATAGTTTGTGTTGGATACGTTAACGTTTTGGCTGAACTTTTAAATAAATCGGGCATTCCTGCTTTGCCGTTATCTGTACAGCTTGGCGATAGTGAAGAGTTTCACGAAATGTGCCTAATTTATATAAATGACGGAGAAGAACGCGGCTTTATTTTATCCGATCCAACGTCGCAAAGTTTGCTTTATTCCTTTATTCCAATGCAGGATATAGATAAGTTATTTTTAAACAAGTTAAATTTTTTACATGTCAACAATAGTGTTTTAGGAAACACAAAACTAGAAGATTTTATAAATGCTTGCACTGGAATTTCAAAGCGTGATGAAGAAATTTTAAGAAGATATCTTCAAAATAGAATTGAAAGTAGGGAAAATTTAGCTGAGCGTGCGCAAAATTTTGCCTATTCAAATAATAAAGAAAAAATAAAAATTATATTAAGGGTTATAGCAAACGACGCTTTGAAAAATAAACCGTTTTCTAATAAAACCTTTATAAGAAATTGTTTGGGTTATAATAATTTTACCATCTTTCGTGAAGACGTTAAAAAAGTTGCTGCTAAGTTTAAAGATTTAAGTTTTAACGAAATTATAGAAAGCACTGCAAATTACCTTTTAGTAAACAAATTAAGCCCGCTGTCTTTTACAGTATTTAACGTAGATAATTGTTTAAAAGAGCTTAGTGGCAACGTAAATTTTACTGAAAACGTTTTATATGAAGTGTTAGAAAGCAGTTTAAAACTTTCTAAAAGGGAAGAAAAAAGTTTGTATAACGCGTTAATTTTAAGTGCAATAAATTATGCCCTAGAAGAGCAAAAAGATAAAAATGGTTATAGGTTAAATTTGCAGGCAGAAAATTATTTTTTAAATAGGTTAAAAAATATTTTTAGTAACAAAGATAAAGATTTTAAAAAATCTGACCTATATAGCTCGGAAAAGCTAGCAATATTAGAATTATTTAAAGAGAGTGACGATGTTATTTATAAAAATTATTTAAAATCAAATTATAAAGACTATTTCAAAAATTACAAAAAAACATTAAAAAATAATAAAAAATTTGAAAATATTTCTAATCTGGTAAAAAATTTGGTAACAAATTCCTTTAAAAGTGAAGATAAAGAAAAATAAATTGGAGTTTATATGAGAGTAGATTATTCTAAGGATTATTCAAATGAGTACATTGTTGAAAATGGAAGATATTATGGCACGTATTATTTTCAAAATGTAGTATACGAAGGAAATTGGATACACACACCGGAAGGAGAAAAATTTCACGGCGAAGGAACTTTAACTTATAACGACGGAAGCACCTTTAATGGCCATTTTAGTTATGGGAAGAAGGACGGCTTTGGCGTTTTAAATGATAAGGAAGGCGTTTATTCTGGTTTGTGGAAAAACGGAAAAAGAGACGGCTACGGAACTCAGCAGTATAAAAGCGGCGCGCTATATATTGGAAATTGGAAAGAAGACAAGTTAGACGGCAAAGGTTTTTTAATTTATCCTGACCAAAGCACATACGAAGGTGGCTTTAAGAATGGCAAAAAGTGCGGATACGGAGAATTTCGCTTTAAAAACGGAGAAAGTTACATGGGCGAGTTTAAAGACGGCTTAAAGCACGGGTATGGCATTTTTACATACTTAGATGGAAGCACATATACTGGCAACTGGTATGAAAATAAAAGGCAAGGCTTTGGAACGCTCACGCGCGGCGAAGTTGAAGAAAAGGGTATTTGGGACGAAGACGTTTGTAAGCGTGAAGGCCGCGCAAGTTTTATTTTACCAAACGGCGACGTGTATATAGTAGAAATAAGAAACGGGCAGCTTAACGGCAAGGGTACTATAAATTACCATACTGGCGAAAGTATGGAAGCAAGCTTTTTAAATAACGAGTTAAACGGGCATTGCACTTATTATAAAGAAGGTTTAATTTTTAGCGGGCAGTTTGTTGGTGGTAAGCCAGACGGCAAAATGTTAATAAATTACACAAACGGAGACGCCTGCAAACAAGTTTGGGAGAACGGAAAACCTAAAAGTTCTGTAGAATTTTATTTTGCCAACGGAGACACCTTTTTAGGCACTATGAATTTAGAAACAAAGGAAAAGTTAAACGGCATATTTACGCAAAAAGGTGTTGGAATATATAGGGGTGAATTTGCAAATAACGTGCCAAACGGTAAGGGCGTGTTTAGTTTTCAGAACGGCGTAAGGCACATGGGCGAATTTAAAGACGGAAAACTGCAAAAGGGCTACGAAGAAAGACCAAACGGAGAAGTTTATAAAGCAATAAGAAAATTGGGAAAACTATTTTATAAGAAGGATAAAACCAAGAATTTTGAATTATTTTACTAATTAAAAAAATGCTTTTTAAATAATTTTTAAAAAGCATTTTTTATTTTATACACACAATTGTAATTCCGGGGTTAAAATGGCCTATATCTTCATCTAGTGAGCTAGAAGGGCAGGCGTAGATAATTTCTCTGGCTCTTTCATCTTCAAGCGTCCATTCGCTGCCTGTTATATAAAATTTAATCTTTTTATTTTTTACAAGACTAATAAGTTTTCTTCTCACGGCAAGGCAAATAGCTCCACCTGCACCATGTGAGCCGTAGCCATGGATAAATTTAATAGCCTTTATATTACTAGATTTTGCTAATTCTATTTCTATTTCTAAATTTGCAATAGCAAGCTCTACGCTAGGATTAAACTCCTTTAAATTTATTACTTTAAAATCCATATATTCATTTTAGCATATTTTTAAAAATAAATATATAATTTTATTAAAAAATTAAAAATTAATAAAAAATACAAATAAAAAAGGCAAAAAATTTAATTTTTTGCTTAATTTTCTGCCAATGTTTCTATTATTTTTTCAATTTCTAATTTAATGTTTTTAGCATAATTTTCTGCATTTTCTTTTGCTTCCACCATTATTCTTATTTTTGGTTCTGTGCCACTAGGGCGAACCACAACGCGCGCATTTTTCTTTGCCTTTTCTATTGCTTTTACAACGTTTTCTTCTTTTAATATATTTTTTGCTCTAAAATTTTTTGTTTTTATTTCTTCCGTAGCTTGTGGATACGTTTTTATATTTACCACGTCTTCAAAAAGCTTTTCATCTTCTTTATAAATTTCTGAAAGCATTATTGCGCATAGTATGCCATCGCCCGTTATATGTTTGTCGCCAATAATTATATGCCCAGCCTGCTCGCCACCTATTTTTTCGCCGTTATTTAACATCTCTTCAATTATATATTTATCTCCAACCGGCGTTCTAATCAGGTTAATATCATTTTCTTTTAAAAGTTCTTCAATTTTTTTGTTTGTCATAACTGTGCCAACAACATCGTGAATCTCTTCGCCATTTTTCTTTTTATAGAGCGAAAGAAGATAGATAATTTTGTCGCCGTCGAAAATATTTTTATTTTTGTCTACGCAAATAACTCTATCCGAGTCTCCGTCAAAGGAAAACCCAAGGTCGAAGCCTTCCATGTTAGCTATTAAATTTTCAATGTGTGTAGCGCCGCAGTTATTGTTAATTTCGCCTTTAATGTTTATTGCTTTAACGTCCGCGCCAAGCATTTTAAATATTTTGGGCGCAATTTTGCTGCTAGCGCCGTTTGCACAGTCTAATAAAATTTTTAAGCCGTTTAAGTTGGTTTTTATTGAATTTTTTAAAAATTCTTCATAAGCTTTTACTTCTGCGCTTAAATTTAACACTTTACCGCCTGGGCTAGAAATTTCACTTTTTAATTTGCTCTCAATTTTTATTTCTTCTGCGTCCGTAATTTTTACGCCGCTATTTCCAAACACCTTTATGCCGTTATATTCTTTTGGGTTGTGAGAGGCTGTTATAACTATGCCGTAATCTAGCCCCAATTTTTTAGTGAGATAAGAAATAGCAGACGTTGGAACTATGCCAACATTGAAAACTTCGGCTCCGCCATTTATTAAACCTTGAATAATGGCTTTGCTAATTTTTTCTCCGCTAGGGCGGGTATCTCTGCCAATTATAACTTTGGGGTTTTCTTTAAGTTGGCATAGGGCGTTACCCGTGCTATAAGCAAGGTCTTCTGTGAGTTCGCTGTCTACCACGCCACGAATGCCGTCCGTGCCAAAATAAATTTTAGCACGCTTAAAGTTTTCGAGGTACGGGTTATAAAAGGCTTCTTTATTTACTTGCCTTGCTCTTGCTATTCCTAACCCGCGCTTATCTACCTGTTTTGTTATAGTAGAGCCCGCAGCTATAAAACATTCGTCTTCTAGCGTGCACGGCGCAATAATAGTAGAATTGCAGCCTATAAAAACCCTGTCTCCAACTATGGTCTTGTATTTTTCAAGTCCGTCGTAGTTTGCAAAAATCACGCCGCAACCAATGTTGCAATCTTCGCCAATTTCAGCGTCGCCAAGGTAGGCTAGGTGGCAAGCCTTTGTTCTATCTTTAATTTTGCAGTTTTTCACTTCAACAAAGTTGCCAATTTTACATTCCTTTCCTATCTTCGCGCCGCCCCTAATGTGCGTAAAAGGCCCAACGTTTGTTTTTTCGCCTATGTAGGAGTCCGTTATAATGCTGTTTGAAATTATAGCTTTTTCTTTAATAGTGGAATTTATAATAGTTGAATTTTCTATTTTTGCACCGGCAAAAATGTGTGACGTACCTTCTATTTTGCAGTTGTCACCAATTATAGCGCCGTTTTCAACAATTGCGCTTTTTGAAACGCTTGAATTTTTTCCTATTTTCATAATATTTCCATTTAAACTTTCTATTTTTTCCATAGAAAGTATATATTCTATTTTTTTACAACTTGCTACTCTGTTCTAAGTGCTACAACCGGGTCCTTCTTCGCGGCAATTCTGCTTGGTATAAGTCCAGAAATAAGTGTTAGCACAACGCTAATTGCAACTAAAAGTAGGGCGTGAAGCGGGTTTAGCATAGCTATCTGCCCAACATTTACACCTGCTAAAGAGTTTATTATTACATTTATAATAGGGCAGCATATATACGTTACAACAATTCCTAAAATGCCAGATAGAAGCCCAATTGTTGTGGTTTCTGCGTTAAATAGCCTAGAAATATCCTTTTTTCTAGCGCCAATGCTTCTAAGTACGCCAATTTCCTTGGTGCGCTCTATTACCGACGTGTAGGTTATAATTCCTATCATTATAGAAGATACAATTAAGGAAATGCTAGCAAAGGCAATTAAAACATAGGAAATTATATCCACAAGCTGACCAAGCGTAGACGTTAAAAAGCCCGTTGCGTCTGTGGGAATAATGTTGTTCCCTTGACCGATTTCCGATTCGTTCCACTCTTCAATGTAATTTAAAACGTTTTCTTTTGCTTCAAAGGTTTTAGGATAAATATAAATTCCCGTAGGTATTGAACTTGCGCCAACTGCTTGAAGCGCTAGCTCTATAACTTCGTCTATGGTTATGTCTGTATCGTACTGATTTACAATTATATATTGCATAACGTAAGGGTCGGTAAAATTGAATAAGTTATCATCTTGAATAAACATGTTTAGTTCGCTTATATCAAGTTTGTATGGTACGTAAAGCTTTTTATCCTGAACAGTTCTTTTAGCAATTTCAGAATTTTTGCAGTTTTCTGTGTAATCTCTTCTAAATTCCGGTAAATACATTATGCCTTCGCTAAATAAGGAAGATGCGGCATCTTCTTTAAGCCTTAATACGCCGCTTATAGTAAGTGTTTCCGCACTTTCAAGATTGTAAAGCGTTTGATAGTCTGTGCGTTCAGTAAAGGTGGTGTTGCTATTTTCGTCTAGCCCTTCGGTGTAGCGGTCGTTATTTAAAATTACTTTATATTCTTTTCCTATTAAGCTTTCAAGGCTTATAGGTTCGTACGTGCCGTTACTTTCCGTATAGCCTATGCCTAAGCTTTGTAGTTGCGTTGTAGAAATCGTGTTACTGTCGCCAATTATTAGCGCAACTTCGTTCTTATCACTTGGATAGTGCCCAACAACTTCGTCGTAATAGGAAAGCACGTAATCCTTGTCGTCAAAACCTTCAAACATTATGGAAGACGTGGAACCGGAAAGGCTGCTTACAGATTCGCTAGTTTCAAGCTTTACAATTTCATTGTTATAATCCGTTAACACAAACATGTTTGTGGCATATTGAATTTGCATAGCGTTTAGTTCTGGGTTGTTTTTTTCTTGGTCTTCCTTGTAATAATTTTGCATATAGTTTACAAAATCGTTAGAAAGATAGTTAAAATTGCCAAAATCTAAAAGTATGTCTTGAATGTTATATACGTTCAAAGTGCCGTCTTCGCCCTCTGATATTTCCGGCATGCCGCCACCGCTTGTTAGGGCGGAATAGTCTATTGCAACGCTGGAAATTGTTATAGGGTAGCCGCTTAAAGTGTCGGACTGCATATTATTTATGTAAGCAGTAAAGCCCGAGCTAACTGCAAGAATTAGCGCAATGCCAATAATGCCAATGCTTCCAGCAAAGCCCGTTAAAAATGTTTTAGCTTTTTTAGAAAAAAGGTTTTTAAAGGAAAGGTTAAACGCCGTTAAAAAGCTCATGGAAGTTTTTTCTTTTTTAGCCGTGATTTCCACCTTTTCTTTTTGCCTAGGCGAGTAGGGGGAAGAGTCATTAAGTATAACGCCATCTAAAATGTTTATAATTCTAGTGCTATATTTTTCAGCTAGCTCTTTGTTGTGCGTTACCATAACAATTAAGCGCCTTTTAGAAATTTTCTTTAAAATTTCCATAATCTGTACGCTTGTTTCGCTATCTAAGGCACCTGTTGGCTCGTCGGCAAGTATGATTTGTGGGTCGTTAACTAGCGCTCTTGCTATTGCCACACGTTGCATCTGTCCACCAGAAAGCTGATTTGGCTTTTTATTAATAACGTCACCAAGTCCAACGTCGGAAAGTGCATTTTTTGCCCTTTCCTTTCTTTCTTTTGCTTTAATGCCGGAAAGTGTAAGGCTAAGTTCCACGTTTTCAAGCACGGTTAAGTGCGGAATTAAATTATAGCTTTGAAACACAAAACCAATTTTAGAATTTCTATAAGCGTCCCAATCTTTATCTGTAAAATTTTTGGTAGATTTTCCTTCAATAATTAAATCGCCGGACGTGTACTTGTCTAGCCCGCCCACAATGTTTAAAAGCGTTGTTTTGCCGCAGCCAGATGGGCCTAAAATAGACACAAATTCATGTTCGCGAAAATTTATGGAAACGTCTTTTAAAGCTTCCACTTTTAAGTCGCCAGCGTTGTAATGTTTTGAAATGTTTTTAAGCTCTAACATAAAATTTTCCTTTAATAACTTTATTTAATATTAAAATTACACTAAAAAGGTTAATTTTAGGTTATTTTACCACAAATAATAAAAAAAATAAAGCACTAAATCTTTTAATTGCAATTTATTAATTACAAATTATTAATTACAAAATACAAAAAATTCGCAACCAGTCGGAGCACGAAACTCTAAGTTGCGAATTTTTAATATTATACTCAATTAAATCAAAAAAATCAACAGTTTATTTACTTAATTTTACGTAGCAGACATTAAAATATAAAATATTGTATATAAAAGTGTAACTACTATTGAAATTATCATAATTATAAGTTTAAATGTTCTTTGTTTTTTTGAAATTGCAAAAGCTACTATATTTAGTATGCTTGAAATAATTGATATCAAAACTCCAATAAAGCCAAAATACACAAATATAATTATCAATTCTAAGGCGGAAACTAACTGCTCGCTACCTTCTGCAAGGATATATCTATATACAGAACTTGCAAAAAAGCACATAAAAATAAAGGCAATAACTAAAAAAATTGTGCCAATAATACATAAAACCTTGCTTGCTTTATCTCTTTTGGCTATTTTTTGCTCTTCTAAATTGGTTGAATTTGGAGACTGTTCAATCTCGCTACTATTAAAATTTTCCATACGCCCATTCCTTATTTATATAATAAATATTTTTTTTAAAGTTTGTCAAGCATGTGGCTAAAACTTTGGTAGAAGGTTGTATTGTTTACATATGGTCTAGAATTTTTTGGGCTATACAAACTATTAAAAAAACGCATTTAACAAAATGCGTTTTTAATTTATCTATTTATCTACTCAGCTTGGTTTAAGGTGAAAATAAAAAGTGTTTCAGATTTTGGATTGTCATTATAAAAAGCTCGTAAATAGAAGTTGTTGTTTTCAAAATAACCATGGTTGTTAAAATGTTCATACACAACTGGTATAATTGGGTCGTTTTCAATTACTTCACCTTCAAAGGTTACGTAGCCATTATTATCTACTGTATAAGTTGCGTTATCGGTTTCGTTTTTATCTTCGTCTATAAATTGTACCGTACCGTCTTCATTAAAAATAATTTTTTCATAAGTCGACCTAATAATATTTCCTTGTTCTCTTGCTTCTTCAAAAGACAAATCTGTATTTCCAGACGCATTTGAAGTTCTAATGCCATACGAATTATAAGTTCCATACGTCATTTGATAAGGCTCTCCACAAGCCGTAAGAGCTAGCATAGAGCACAAAATTAATGAAACAGCTAGTAAAAAATAGATAAAAGTTTTAGATTTAGATTTTGTCATACCCCCTCCTTAAAGGTAGTATAACGAATTTTAAATTTATTTGCAAACAAAAAAGCATAAAAACTTTGGCGGAGGCTTAGGGATTCGAACCCCAGGATGCTTTCACATCAACGGTTTTCAAGACCGCCGCTTTCGACCGCTCAGCCAAACCTCCATATTTCACGTGCTCTATTCTATCAAATACCAAAAGCTTTGTCAATGATTTTTAAAAAAATTTTAAACTTGAAAAGTTTTGAAAAATTTATAACAAATTTAATAAAAAGCTGTGGCTGGGACACCTAAAAAATTGAATACTTAGGGCAAACCCCATAGTGTCCATGGTTTTTTAATGGTCTGAGTGAGAAGATTTGAACTTCCGACCTCTTGAACCCCATTCAAGCGCGCTACCGAACTGCGCCACACCCAGTTAAACGCTATTAGTATATTATATTCGCGCAGCTTTGTCAATCTTGCAAAAATTCTTTAAGAATGTTTTTAAATTCGTTGATTTTTTAGACAAGAAAATATATACTCTAATCACTATCACATTTTAAGGAGAAATTTATGTTAATAATTTTATCAGGTTGTTCAGGGGCTGGCAAAAGCACGCTAATTCGCGGACTATTAAAGGAAAGACCAGACATCAAGTTCATGAAAACTTGCACAACGCGCAAAAAGCGTGAAGGTGAAGGCGACGAAAGTTATGTTTTTGTGAGCCGTGAAGAATTTGATAAAATGCTAAAAAATGGCGAGATTTACGAATATGAAGAGATTCATAAAAACTTTTATGGAACGTTAAACGCGTCACTTGAAAAGGTTATTGAAGGCGAGTACCATTACATTAAAGACGTTGGCGTGCTAGGCGTTTTAAATTTAAAGAAGGCGCTAAAAAACAAGGCAAAAGTTGTTACTATATTTCTAACCGTACCCAAAGACGAGCTTATTCGAAGGCTTAAAGAGCGTCACGAGCCGGATATAGACCTAAGGCTTTCCAGAATGGAGTTTGAGCTTAGCTACATTAAAAATTACGACTATTGCATTGAAAATATAAATTACGAAAAGACGCTTAAAAAGTTAGAAAAGATAATAATAAAAGAAGAGAAAAAGGAAATTAAGGAAAAGAAGAAGGCATCTAAATAAGGGTGCCTTTTATTTTTGCGTGATTATATTTTATTGTTTCTTCCGGTCGAAATGATGGCGGGTAATGCGCTGGGAAATTGAAAAGCAAAGTCAAGGTTTAATAATCTCTTCGCAGCCCTTGCTTCGTCATCCTAAATTTTCGGGGTCCCCAAAAATACTTTGATTTTTGGGGAAAGGAAAAGCCGCGGAGCGATATACACAGTTACGATTAGTAACTTGCCTAGCGGAGCTTGCTTTGACGCGTCGAACGGGTCTCCGTCGGGCTAGCGAAGTAAAATAAAGAGCAGCTGAGATTTCTCCACTTCATATTAGTTAGGATTGTAAAATAAACTTAACGTCTAGCATTAAGCGAAATAAGGTTTATAAACAAATATTTCTTCCAGTCGAAATGACGGCGGGCTTTGCTAGCCCGTCAGTTTATAAAAAAGTGACAAAACTAAGTTAATTTGCTTGACAAAAATGCGGGGGGGGGAGAATAAGCTCGGCAAAATAAAATATTGCTCTGCTAGCTCGACGGGCTTCATATTTCACTGGAACTTTAACAACTTATTAAATGGCAAAATAATACATTTGCATAATAGTTAACCAAAAACGTCAAGCAAAACGCTTGACGTTTTTAGTTAAATTATTATTAATTAGTAATAAACTTTTAAAATAAAATTTTTACTCCCCAACGCTAATTTTGAAAATTGCGGTGGAAGTTTGGTCAACCTTTACCTTGTCGCTGACTTCTACGCCGGCTATGGCAAGTATATCCTTGCCACTGGCAAGCACTGGCGTTATGGAGCGAAGGCGGGCAGGTACCTTTTTGTCTATAAAGTAGTCTTTAAGTTTCTTTGTGCCGCCACCAAACTTTTGGAAAACATCGCCCGTTTCCTTAAAACGCCAAATTGCGTCTTTTGGCACTTTTTTGCCGTCTAAAATTAGTTCGCCGTCTTCAAGCTTGTTGGAACGCGTGCGTTTTACTTCCACACTGCCAAAGCCCTTTACGCTGAACTCGCCAACCTTGAAAGGAAGGTCTAGAATAATCTTTTCCTTTTCCTTATTTAAAATGCTTAAATAGTCGTATTCCTTAACTGCGGTAACGTTTAGCGGAAGGTCTAACTTGGCGCCGTTTTTGCCGTTTATGGCTAGGTCTTTTATTAGCTCTACGTGTTTACGTTCTATATCTTTATTAACGCCAATTTGGCGGAGCGCTTTAAAAATCATTCTAGAAACTATGGCGTTTGGATATAAAAAGTAGCTATTTGGAATTTTAACAAGCTTTTCTTCTAGAATAAAGGCGTCCTCTATAATTTGAGAGTTTATGTATTCATCGTCGTCGTAACATGCCTTAGAGAAGGAAACAAGCTTTTCTATAACCGCTGGCCACTTTTTCATGATAAGCGGCAAGATTTCATTTCTAATGTAGTTACGCGAAAAGGTGGTGTCGGCGTTCGTGTAGTCTTCCACATATGGAATTTGGTTGTCTTCAATATATCTTAAAATGTCCTTTTTATCTGTGAATAGCATAGGGCGAATGTAAATGCCGTCGCGGATTAAATCCATACCCCTAGCGCCAGCTATGCCTGTGCCACGGAAAAGGTTTAAAAGAATCGTTTCCGCTTGGTCGCTCATGTGGTGTGCAATAGCAATCTTATCTACGGCACACTTGCGAACTAGCGCGTCGAACACGCCGTATCTAGCTTCGCGTGCTGCCACTTCCAAAGAAACGCCTTTTTCCTGAGCAAGCTTGGGCACGTCCACTTTAAATTTGTATGCTCTAATGCCGTGCTCGCGGCAGTAGTTTAAAACAAAGTTTGCGTCTTCCGAGCTGTTCTCGCGAATGTTGTGGTCTATATGCACGCCAACAACTTCAAAATCTAGTTCTTCGCTTATGGAATTAAGATAGTGAAGTAGCGCCATGCTGTCTGTACCGCCGCTAACTCCAACGCCGATAACTTCACCTTTTTTAATAAGATTGTTGTTTAAAATTGTCTTTTTAATGCTATCCATAAAAATTTCCTCTACTTAAATTATACACGTGAAATACATATATTTCAATATTTTTTTTGAATTTTCTGCAAAAAAACGCGTTTTTTAGTTATTTTTTTCAAATTTATCATTAATTTTAAAATATATCAAGTATAAAGTTTGTAGTTTTGTTGTAGAACGTGTCGAAAAGTGATATAATAATTTTGTGGAAATTGTAATATACATTTTAATAGGTCTTGGAATAATTTTTATTGCGCTTGGGCTTTCTATTGCGAACTTTTCCGGCAATCAACTTTATAGCTATTACAAGGAGCAGCTAAACGATATTGCTTACGGAAACCTTACTGCCGCAGATTTTTGTGCAAGGGTAAGTGAGCTAGAATTTGACGGCAGAATAAGAGTGAGCATAAATGATAAAATATTTGGCGGAGCATATTCGCCGAGCAGGCAACTGGTAGAGTTATCTAGCGAAGTGTATAATAGCGGTAGCGTGTCTGCTATAGCTGTAACGGCGCACGAGCTTGGGCACGCACTTCAAAACAAACAGGACCCAAACGTGCTTAGAAAAAATTTTAGATTTTCCAAAGTGATTAAAGTTCTCGGCAAACTAATTTTTCCAATATTTTTAGCAGCTATTGTGCTTTTTTTCTTAAATTATGGTATAATATCCTTAATTTTGGCTGGCGTTTGTTTAATTTTCTTCATACTTGCTTTGGCGTTAAAGGTCAGCACAATAAAAATAGAAAAGCAGGCGTCTAAACTTGCCATGCAAATAATGGAAAAAATGGATATATTAACTGACGAGCAACTTGCTCATGCAAAAAAGCTTTTAAAATACGCAGGAATGACCTACACAGCAGAGTTTTTTAGCGCGCTGTTGTTTTGGACGTTTCTTACTAAAAAAACTAAAATTTTTTAAGGAGAATAAATGGAACTTTATTATTTATTAGGAATATTAATCTTGCCGGGCATAATTTATGCCAGCATTGTGCAGGGGAGAGTAAGTAAAGCATTTAACACGTATAAAACGGTAAAGGCTGTAAGCGGACTTACAACGGCGGAAGCTTGCAAGAGAATTTTAGAGTGTGCAGGCGTTACCGACGTTAAAATTGTGGCAACAAAAGGGCATTTAACAGACCACTATAACCCTAAAACAAAAACGGTAAACTTATCTGAGGAAGTATACAATTCAAGTAGTATTAGTGCGCTTGGAGTAGCAGCTCACGAAGTAGGTCACGCCATTCAACACGCGCAAGGCTATAAGGCGTTAAAAGTTAGAAACGTGCTTGTTAAAGTAAATAATATTTGTTCAAATTTATTTTGGGTTGTAATAATAGCTAGTTTCTTTCTAACAATATTTGCAAGTGTTTTTTATAGCTTAATTTTTATTGGCGTGGCATTTATTTTGTATTTGCTTTCCTTTATAGTCAGTGTTTCCACCTATCCCGTAGAAAAAGACGCGTCCAAACGCGCCCTAGACCTTCTTGTTCAAAATAACATACTAGACACCACGGAAGTTCGCGGAGCCGAAGTGGTATTAAAAGCTGCCGCACAAACCTATCTTGCTGGAATAATAGTTTCCGTATTATATTTGGCGCGCTTTATACTTGCTGTGTTTTTAATTGGCAATAGCGATTAACTTTTTAAAAAGTAAAATTTTTTATATTAAATGGTTTATATAAATAAAAAGCACTGCAATAAAAGCAGTGTTATTATTTTGGTGGAGAATATCGGAATCGAACCGATGACCTCCTGCTTGCAAGGCAGGCGCTCTAGCCAGCTGAGCTAATCCCCCATGTGCTTTGGCATGATATCATAAAACTACATGGTTTGTCAATAATTTTTTTAAATTTTTCTTAAAACTTTTAAAAATTTTATTTGACTTAAAACTTTTTACACATTAAACTTAAATTATGAATGAAATTTGGCTTAGCTACTCACTTTTACAAAAGATTAGCTTTATTTTAGCTATAATAGGAACTTTTTTATTTGTTATATATCTTGTTTTAATATGGGCAGGATACTATAATCTTAAAAGAAGTTATATTTCAGACGATATAGATATGCCCAACGAAGTTAACGAAACCTTTGTGGGTTTTATGCTATCCGCGCTGGCTATTCGTGGCAGTATTATAATTCTTGCCTTTGGCGGCTGGGCGGTTTTTGCATTTAGCTTTTTCATGTCCACAATTCTTTCAATAATATTTGGAATTTTAGTAGGAATTCTTGCCGCAGTAATTGCCACGTTTATATTAAGGCGACCAGTGGTTCACGCGGGGCAAACGGCCATTGTAAGCGTGAAAATATCTAGCAAAGATAAAACGGGCAAAATTATTTTAGACGAAAACGGCACTGAAGTGGACGCATTACCGGAAGGTTTTAGAAGCATAAAAAAGGGAAGCCCCGTAGTTGTGACTTCCTATGTAAATGGTAAAGCCATTGTTAAAAAGATAAGTAAAAAAAGTACTAAGATTTATGAATATCTTCATTAAAAGCGAAACTTTAGGAAATGCGCAAAGTAAAACCGCTACATATTTGAAAGATAATTCTTCTGGATTTTAGTTTACAAAAGTTTAATTTTTTGTTATAATAGCAACGGAGAAATTATGAAAAAGTTTTTTAGTTTATTTGCGCTTATGTTAATTGCTGTAACCTGCTTTGTGGGCTGCGGCGGCGGAGCTACGCCAGTTTCTGGCAAAACTTTTACTGTGGAAAACGTAAGGGTTGGAACGCAGGACGTAACCGCAAGCTTTACAGAAGAAGTGTCGTATAAATTTTATGATAACACCTTCATATTTGAAATGAATGTAGGGGAAGATGATTACACGTACTTTTTAGGCGACTATACCTATAAAGACGGAACTATAACGCCTGAAATTAAACGCACAGTGGGCAGTTTGGAAAACACATCAGACCCAATTTTGCAGGCTTTTAAAGGCACAAACGTAACGTTCGCGCAAGAAAAGCTTACAATAAAAGCTTCAATAAATGGCGTTGAATATATAATTATTATGGCTGAATAATAGTAAATCCACGGAGTAAAACCCGTGGATTTTTATATAAAAACAACCATATGCTTCTAGCCTATGGTTGTTTTTAATTATTTCGTGTAGTCGTCAAGTCCAAGTTCGCTATATTTTAGGTTTTGGATTTTTCTTGTAAGAGCTTTATCTTGTATTAATCCGTTTGATAGCTCTTTTAAATCTGTTAGGTCGCCACCACTTACTGCTTTTATGTGTTCAAGCTCTGGTAAGAATTTTGGCTCTACACAAACTTTAAGCCCGTGAGCACCTTCCTTTATTATGTAATCTACGCTAAGTGTGCGCCTTAATTTTCTTCCAGAGTAAACTACGTTTGCCATGTAAACGTCGCCGTATAGCGGAGTGTTAAAAAATTTGCTAATAAAGGTTAGTTTTTGGTCTACGCCTTTGGTCTCTTGTGCACCAAATACCTTTTTTATTTTTGCCATTATAATGTTATCCATTTTATTCCCCCTATTTTTCTACTTGCAGTTTATCACATCTTTTATAACTTTTCAAGACCTATTTTTTAAATTTTTCGCATAAAATATTTTGTTTTTAGCGTCTTTAGGTGTTAAAATAACTTTAAGGGGGAATTAAAATGCAATTAACAGCAGAAGAAAAGAAAATTTTAGATGGTGCAGAAGGCGAAACTAAGGCTAAAATTTTACGCACGCTTGTAGAATTTGGCGACCTTTTCGGTGCTAAGAGATTAGTTGAAGTTACGCACGACGGTCACCTTGTTACGTCCTTTGGAATAGGGCTTTTGAAACCGGTTTTTAGAACTATGGACGAAATTATTGCCGCAGGACTTAAAACAAAATATCCGTTCACAGTAGACCCAAGGCCAATAGACTATGAAAACGTAAAATGCGGACTTTTAGATAAGCTTATTTTTAGCAAAATTATGTATTCAAAGCAAAAGCTCTATGAAGAACAGTTAAAAAAGATAGGCTTGCGTGACGAAAAATCCTTTACCTGTACAAACTATTTGCCAGAAGTTGGCAACACACCAAAATATGGAGATATTTTAAGTTGGGCGGAGAGTTCTGCCGTGGTGTTTGCGAACTCCGTGCTAGGCGCTAGATGCAACAGAAACAGCGGCATGATAGATATATTTGGTGCAATAATTGGCAAAGTGCCGGAGTTTGGGCTTTTAACTGACGAAGGAAGAAAGGCAAGCTTTGTAATTGAAGTTAAAACGTCTAAAATTCCAGAAGCTCAGGTGCTTGGTAGCGCAATCGGTTTAAAGGTTATGGAAGCCGTTCCTTACATAAAGGGCTTAGATAAATTTTTAGGAACTGAGCTTACAGACGACGTAGTGGCATATTTGAAGGATATGGGCGCAGCCAGCGCGTCAAACGGCGCCGTTGGGCTTTACCATGTGGAAAACTTAACTCCGGAAGCTAAAAAGCTTAAAGAAAAACTTATCCTTGATAACGCTGAAACTTATGTAATTGACGACGCCGAACTTGAAAGGGTTTATAGAAGCTATCCTGTTATGTGGAAGAATAAGCAGGCAAAACCTAGCCTTTGCTTTATAGGTTGCCCGCACCTTACGTATTCTCAGCTTATTTCTTGGACGAAAAATTTGGAAAACGCATTAAAAGAGGCTGGACGAAAGAAAGTTAAGGTTAGAACAATCTTCACAACGTCTCCAAACGTGGAAGAAAAGTTCAAGCAGACGGAAGAGTATAAAAAGCTTATGAAAATGGGGGTAAAGATTTCTAACATCTGTCCGCTCATGTATACGAACAATCCAATAGCTGGCGGTAAGCCAATTATAACGAACTCCAACAAACTTCGAACTTATTCAAAATCTAGATATTATAAAGATGAAGAAATTGTGAAAATTATAGCAGGAGGAAAAGCGTAATGAAAGAATTTAAAGGTAGAGTTATAAACGAAGGCGAAGGAGAATTTGAATGCGTGGTGTCAAGGCAGGGCGTAAACACCCTTGCAACCTTTCAAAAGAGCGCGTTAAAAAATGCTAAAAGGGTTATCGGCTCCGACCAAAACAATCCAGACGTTTACGGCAAAAACTTAACTGGCGTAGCGCTAATTCTTCCGCAGACCATAGGTTCAACAACGGGCGGGCTTGTAATTCAAACAATCTGCCAAATGGGTATCGCGCCTGCTGCCATGCTTTTCTCTGAGGAAATAGACTCGCTTGCTGCAAGCGGAGTGCTTCTTGCAAAAATTTGGGAAAATTCTAAAATTATTGCAATAGATAAAATTGGTAAGGAAATTTTAGAGAGTGCAAACACTGGCGACAGGGTAAAAATATCAAAAGACGGAACAATAACGTTGCTATCAAAAGACGAGCTTTGAAAAGAATAGCTAATTTGCTTGATAATAAATTTTAAATAGTGTAATATAATTTATATTAAAAGGAGAAAAACATGTTAGGATTTATTTCTACTGGTGCAATTGTGGGAATAGTAATCGCGGCTGTGGTAGTTCTACTTGTAGTAATTATCGTTGCTTGGATTATTTCTACTTACAATGCATTTATTAGGCTACGTAACAACGTAGAAGAAGGCTTTTCTACAATGGACGTATACATGAAAAAGAGATACGACCTTATCCCAAACCTTGTAGAAACAGTAAAAGGCTATGCTAAACACGAAGAAGAAACTTTAAGTAAAGTTATTCAGGCTAGAAACATGGCCATGAACTCAGCAACAGCTGAAGAACAAATGAAGAATGATAACATTCTTACGGGCACGCTTAAAAGCTTGTTCGCAGTATCTGAGGCTTATCCAGAGCTTCAAGCAAACCAAAATTTCTTAGACCTTCAAAATCAACTTAAAACACTAGAAACTGAAATAGCTAATTCTAGAAAATACTACAATGGCGTTGTTAAGGTTTACGAGAATAAGCGCGAAGTGTTCCCATCTAACCTTATTGCTAAATGGTTCAAATTTGAAGAAAAGCCTTTCTATGAAGTTGATAACGAAGAAGAAAGGAAAAACGTTAAGGTTCAATTTTAATGCGAAAAAGTGTAACTGGAACAATAATACTTTTATACCTTGTTGCGATTATCGTAACAGGGTTTTTCGCTTGTATTAACAGTCCACCAATTGGTAGCTCGGGAGGAAATGAGATTGCTCCGGCGGATAACTACTTTATTACCAACTATGAAATTGTTGCCGATGTGGGCGAAGATAATGTTATTGGAATAAAAGAAGTTATAACGGCGGAATTTTTGCCAAACTATGCTACTCACGGCATTTATAGAACGCTTCCACTTTCCGCGCAGGTTGGAGAAGCGGACGAAAATGGAAACGTTACATATAAAAATTTTAGGTATACGTATTCAGATATAAAGGTAAACGAGCAGTTTGAAGTGTTCACGTCTAATGGGCTTTTGTACATTCAAATTGGCGACCCTTACGAGTACGTATCAGGGCAGATTGTTAGCTACGAAATTAGTTATAATATAGACCTTGGCTACGATAAGGATTCAGGTAAAGATAGCTTTTATTATAACCTAGTTGGAAGTTTTTGGGACACGGAAATTCTTAGAACGGAAATTACTGTAATTCTTCCAAAAGAGGCAGAAACTACGCCATACATTTATTACGGCGGCTATGGTTCAACAAATACGGCACAAGGGTTTACCTTCGACGGCACAACGCTACACTACGTTCATGATAGCATTTTAGAAGCAGGGGAATCCTTAACCGTTAGAATGAATTTGGAAGACGGCTACTTTAACCCAAATATTAGTTACACTTGGGATATAATTAACCTAGTGCTAATTGCACTTATTGCAGTAATAAGCCTTATAATTTTCATGAAAAAATCTAATAGGTCCGAGCTTACGCCAGTGGTACAGTTTGAACTTCCAGACGGCACTACGTCTGCGGACGTTGGATATTTAATAGATAGATATGTGCATGAAAAGGATATAGCCTCGCTTGTTATTTTATGGGCGCAAAAGGGTTATTTAAAAATTAAGGAAGAAAACAAAAACACCACACTAATAAAGTTAAAAGATGCCGATAAAAACTTAAAACTTTACGAGCGCGTGCTCTTTGAAAAGATTTTTGAAAAGGGAGCGGAAATTCCGCTTAAAAGTTTGGGGGCAAACCTTTCTAGCACTATTCAAACTGTAATGCAGGAAATTGAAATAGAAAACAAAAACGCGTTCAGTAAAAGTGCAATTACTTTAAGAGAGTTCATTGCCATTGTTACAAGCTTCATATTCACAAGCGTATTGTTTAAAATTGCTTACACTATGAATTATACCATTTTTATGTTGTTAAGTTTTGTTGGCGGCGCTGTAAGCTACTTGTTCTTAAAGTCACTAATGGCAAATCTAGACGAAGTTGTAAACAAAAAGAAGGTGTGGCTATCCGTTTTGGCGGCGGCAGGGGTAATTGTCTTAATAGTTTGTTACTTTATATTCTGTTACGACTTTTTCCTAGACCCGTTTGGGAATTTGATAATTATCATAGCGCTGCTTGCTTTAAATTCAATAATTTTAAGAAAGTTTAACGTTAGAACGGAGCTTGGCATGAAAAAGCTAGGCGACATAATAGGTTTAAAGACCTTTATAGAAGTAACGGAAAAGGAGCGTCTTGAAATGCTCTGTAAAGAGAACCCCGAGCTTTTCTACAACGTGCTTCCATACGCTTACGTTTTCGGCATTTACGACGAATGGTGTAAGAAATTTGAAGGTATTGTTGTAAAAATGCCAGACTGGTACGAATCGGACGCAAACTTAATAGACTTTATAGTAATAAGCACGTTACTTCGTGGAACCATGATAAACTTCTCGTCTGCGTTGCACTTAGCAAGTGTAGTCAAAACTGCAAGCCTAATTAAAACCATAGGTTCTGTTGCGGGAACCATAGGTGGCATAGGCGGCGGTGGCGGATTTAGTGGCGGTGGTCACGGCGGTGGCGGCGGCGGAAGCTGGTAGAAAAATTTCTGCACTTATGGCGGTTTTGCTAGTCGCAAACGCTCGCCGTGAACGCTTGAAATTTTTCTCTACCGACCAAACGTAAGTTCCAGCTGGGCTTGGGAACTTGGTCGGTACTCTCGTGCGAAGAATATTCTTCGAAGAGTCTAACGAAGGCTATGCTCCGCTGCGAGCGAAAAGGGATTTCCCTTTTCGCGTCATCCTGAGCGGAAGAAATCGTGTTAATCGTCGAGTTTGCTAGTTGTATTACAAATATATAAAGATAAGCTAATATGCAGTCGAATGGATCTCCTCCCGTGACCCGCCACAAATAAAAAAGATTCTGATTAGCTATGGCGGTAAAGAGTTTATTCCGGTTGCACCCGTCCAGCATTTCAAATTTCATTTTAGTATTTGATTTAATTCTAATAACTAACTATAAAAATACAACTCCCTTATTAAAGGGAGTTATTTTTTATTCCACGGTTACGGATTTGGATAGGTTACGGGGTTTGTCGGGATTGTAGCCTTTTAAAATGCTTACTTCGCAGGCGAGCGCTTGGAAAGGGAGAATACTTATTATTGGCATTAGATCACGGGAAAGTGAAGGGAATTTTATGTCCGCGCCTTCTTCCGGGCTTGCTATAAGACATGTGCCGCCACGTGCTTCAATCTCCTTTTTGGTTAGGTCGTTTTTAACTTTTAGGCTTTTTTGCGTGGAGATAAGGATAACTAGCGTTTTTTCGTCTACAAGGGCAAGCGTGCCGTGTTTTAGCTCTCCGCTAGGGCAGGCTATGCAGTTTATGTAGGAAATTTCTTTTAATTTTAGCGCGCTTTCCTTCGCCGTTATGTAGTCGCCTTGGCGGCCTATGAACATAATCTTTTCATAGCTTAAAGCTTTTAGGGCAAGAGCTTTTATGTTAAGCGTTTTTAAATATTTTTTAGCGTCACTAACGAGCGTTTTAGTTTTTGGCTTTTCTTCCTTTAATAAGCACTTTAATAAATAGAAAATTAATAGTTGGCAGGAATAGGCTTTTGTGGATGCAACGGCGCGCTCCCAGCCCGCTTTCATAAGAATTGTCTTTTTGCAGGCAAAGGTTATGGAAGAATTTGGCACGTTAGTTATGGCTAGCGTTTTACATTTGCATTTTTTTACGCAGGAAATTGTGTCCGCAGTTTCTCCGCTTTGTGATACAAAAATGCATAGCGTATTCTTTGTAATTAAGGGCTTTGAATATTTAAATTCGCTTGCTATTTCTGCAAAAATTGGAACATTTAAAAAATCTAAATATTTTTTTCCAAATAGGCAGGAATGATATGCCGTTCCGCATGCCACTAAATATATTTTATCTATATTTTTAAAATAATTTTTTATATCTTTAAAATTTTCAAAAAATTGCGCTGTTTCCCTTATAGCATCAGGCGTTTGCAAAATTTCGTCTTGCATTAAATATTTATTTTTATTTTGAAAATTAAATGTATTTAAAAATTTATTTGTTTGTTTATTTATTTTTTTATTTTTATTAAAAAATTCTATTTTTTTATCGCTAATTTTTGCAAATTCATTATTTTTTAAAATATAAAAATTTTTGCAATATTTTCTAAAAGCATTTGCGTCGCTAGAAATTAAAATTTTATCTTGGCTTTCGCCCACCATTAATGGGCTTTCTTTTTTTGCTAAATAAATTATATTAGGCTCGTTTGAAAATATAACGGCTAGGGCGTAGCTGCCTTTTAAAAGTTCGCACGTTTTCTTTAATTTTTCTAAGTTGTCTTTACCATTAATTTTTGCAAGCAACGCGGCAATTACTTCGGTGTCCGCTTCCGATATCACTTTTAAATTATATTCCTTTTTTAGCTCTAAGTAGTTTTCTATAATTCCGTTATGAACAAGGGTGACTTTTTTATCTATATCTGTGTGTGGGTGCGCGTTTAGTTCTGTTGGCAAGCCGTGAGTTGCCCATCTGGTGTGAGCTATGCCAAGCGTGCCAGCCAGCTTATTTTTCAAAAGCTCGCTTTTAAGCTCGCTTACTTTGCCCGCGCGCTTAACAACGTTAATTTTGCCGTTATCCACAATTGCCACACCGGCAGAGTCGTACCCACGATATTCTAAGTTTTTTAAACCTTCTATTAAAAAGCTATCTGCGTCTAACTTTCCTATGTAACCAAAAATTCCACACATATAAAACTCCTACAACGTTTATATGATATTTTTTAGTTATTTGTCAAAGCCTTGACTTAAAAAAAGAATTGTTATAAGATATATTTATGAAAAAATTGTTGGCGTTAATTTGTGCGGTTTTAATTCTTGGCACGTTTAGTGCTAGCCCGGCGCATGCGGAAGACACTCTTCCTGAAAGCGTTCGGGTTATCACGGTTAGTACAAGAATTTATAACTCTGCAAGTTTAGATGATATAAAAATGGACGGTGAGCAAGAAGTAAGAGCTGTTCATGGCGACGTTTTTAGCGTTTTAAGTTTAACCGTTGCAGAAAATAGCTTTTATGAAATTTCTTATAATGGAGCTTCTGCCTATATTTTAAAAGCACACGTGCTAGACACAAGCGTAAAATCAAGTAACGTAAAGCTAGATACAAACGCAAGTTTAAGGCTGGAAACTATGGTGTACGAATATAACGGAACAAGTTTTTCTGAAACGGGCATAACGCTTGAAAGCGGAACTAGAATAAAGCTTCTAGACGGCTTAAACCAAGACGCCGATTATACAAGAATTTCTTTCGAGCTAAACGAAGAGACGCTTACTTACTACGTTCCAACGTCAAACATTACAGCAGACGGAATGAGCGCGGCGGGAATTACTGCAATAACGCTAATTATTGCCTGCACAAGTTTATTACTAATTCTTTTTGGCTTTAAGGGCAGAAAAAAGAAGAAAAAAGAAAAATAGCTTTGAAAAATAAATAAAGGTGTGATAATATTTAGATATGCAAAAAGACGTAAAAAAACAATATAAAAAGGACGTTAAACGAATATTTATTTGGCTACTAATTTTGCTTCCATTTTTAGCCGTGATTACATTTTGTTTTAGCTACTTTTTAAATATGAGCAACGGGCTTAACATATTTTTACTTGTAATAATTGGCGGCTTTGGAGTGCTACTTTTAGAATTTATATATAGAAAAGTGCAAGAAAAGAAGGAAAAACAACCTAAAAAGCGTGACCCTTACGCAGATTAAAAGGAAAACTTATGAAAGAAACTAAGAACATTAAAATTATGCCACATAGTTTGGAAGCCGAGCAAGCAGTGCTTGGCTGTCTGCTTATAGATAACGATTGCTCTATAAACATAATGAACAGGCTAAAATCTTCTGATTTTTATACGGATTCACATCAAAACATCTTCGACGTTATGTTCACGCTCTATCAAACGAATGTGCCAATAGACTTCGTTACCGTTACAGAAGCTTTGGAAAAGAAGAACCTTCTTGAAAGCATTGGCGGCATAGACTACATTACTTCTTTAACGAACGTAATTCCAAGCGCGGCGAACTACGGGCACTATGTAGACATTGTTAAAAAGGACTCTATTTTAAGAAACCTAATCTACGCAGGGCAGAAGATTATAGAGCGTGCGTACGATGATGACGACGCCAAAGCCGGAATATCCTTTGCGGAAAAGACAATTTTTGATATAGCACAAAACGAAGAGATGTCTTCCTTAGAGCATATTGGTGGAGCGCTAAAAGGTGTTATAGATAAATTTGACATGATAGCAAAAGACCCAACGCTTGTTAACGGTATGCCAACAGGCTTTAAGGCACTAGACGAAATTTTAAACGGCTTGCATAACTCCGACCTTATTCTTCTTGCCGCACGTCCGGGCGTGGGAAAAACCAGCCTTGCCATGAACATAGTAAACAACGTGGCAATAAACAGCAAAAAGAAGTGTGCAATTTTCTCGCTAGAAATGCCAAAAATTCAACTTGCACAGCGTTCGCTTTGCTCTGTTGGGTGTGTAAGTATGTCGAAGGCGTTAAAAGGTAAGCTCGACACAAACGAGTGGAAAGCGCTTTGGCAGGCAAATAAAAAGCTAGCCGAAGCTGGCATTTATGTAGACGATTCCAGTATGAACACGCCAAGCGATATTCTATCTAAGTGTAGGCGTTTAAAGCGCGAGCAGGGCTTAGACCTTATCATGATAGACTATCTTCAACTTATGAATAGCGGAACTCATTCAAATTCTGATAATCGTCAACAAGAAATAAGCGAAATTACAAGATATTTGAAGATTGCAGCAAAAGAGCTAGACGTTCCTATTATACTTTTAAGTCAGCTTTCGCGTGCCGTTGAAGCTAGAAAGGACCACCGTCCAGTGCTATCCGACCTTCGTGAATCCGGCGCAATTGAGCAGGACGCGGATATTGTTATCTTCATTTACAAAGCAGATATGTATAACGACGTTGTGAACGAAGACGAGCCCGGCGTCTGCGAAGTAATAATAGCAAAACACAGAAACGGTTCTCCGGGAACGGTAAAACTAAGGTGGTACGGCGAATATACTACGTTTATGGACTTAGATAAAAAAGTGCCTAAGCGCGTTCAAGAAGACGACGAGCAAGTTTTGGCAAGTAGCGAACCCGAAGGCGACATGATTTTCTCCGACCAAGAAGACGCTCCAACAAGCAAGGATATAGACGAAATAAATTCGCTTTTCAACCTTGACGACATGGGCGACGAAGAAGACTAGTTGACGTCTACAATTTTACCATTACTATTTTTAAATTCTAGCACTCTTACAGGGGTGCTTTTATTTATTATACAAAACTCGTTTTGGCTTAGGGGTAGTATGCTATCAAATTCGCCAAAAAATTTTTCAAGGTGTTTATCGTCTAATTTTTCATTTAATTTGTCACTTAAAAAGGTTTTAGCTAAGTTTAAGTCTTTAAGTTTTACCGCTTCTAAAAACGTATAATTTTTAGCGGCTGTAGATTTTTTTAGCCTAGGCTTACTATCTAAATATACAAGGTCAGTTTGAACGCTCGTTTTGCCCATGGAAACGCTTATTTCTGAAAGCTCGCCGTGGTGAGAAGACGTTTGAAGGTCCGTTAGTGCCTTTATTTTAGATTTATCTATTTCAATTTCGCCTAAAAGTTCAATAAAGCTTGTGCCGTCAAAAATAAGTAGATAGCTTTTGCCGCTTACTTCCGCGCTAACGCAGGGCGCGCCGGCTATGCTTATAATTTCCGGAAGTTTTAGTTCTTTTTGAATGCTATAAGTAAAGCACTTATCTTCGCTAGAAATTGTAAATTTATATGGAATTCCTGTTAAACATGCCATTTTGTTTCCAAAAGCTTTGCAAAGTGATATTTCTCCGCTAGGAACTACCAAAAATTCCGGAAAAATTAAAAAAGTGTCCTTATATCTAATTTTTTTAATGCTAGGGTCGCTAAATTTTATAATTTTGGGCAAATAGCCTTTAACAAGTGGATATAAGTAGATAGTGCTCTCTTCGTCAAGCTCTAAATAATTTGTTTCGTCTAGCTCGTAAGCTTCTTCTTTGATTTTTGCAACGCAAGGAATATTAGAAAAAATTTTATAGTTCATACAATAGTTTACGTTTTTAAGCTTTAAAAAATTACTGTATAAATATTTAAAAAGGTGTCAAAAATTACGTTCAAAGAGAGGTGAAGTATGTGGGCTTGGAAGGACGCTGAAACTTTGGCACTATTTAAGCTAGTGGAAGATTTTAAAAATATGGCTAAACCTTTAAAGGAAGCTTTTTTTGCCTACGCCATGCAAACGAACAGAAAACCGGATAGCGTTAGAAATTATTACTATAAAACGTTAAAAGAAATAGAGCTAAATAAAAAGAATAGGCTTAAAATAAATTTAAAGGTGCATAAAATAAATAGACCGGAAGCTTTTTCCAAGGAGGAAGAAAAGGCTGTTTTTGAAAAAATTCAAAAATTATTATCTGAGGGCTGCTCGCTTAGAAATGCGTGTTTGAAAGTAGCAGGGGGAGATATTAAAAAAATGCTGAGATATCAAAACAAGTTTAGAAGTTTGGAAAAGAAGATAGAGCCATGCAAAGTGGTAAGAATGCCAAGCAAAAAGGGCAAGCTTACAGATAGTGAAATAAACTCGCTATTTATGGGGCTTGTAAAACTTATAAAAAAATGCGCGGAAGAGCAGGCGGAAGAAAAGGCGCTTTTTGAAGCGGAAACTGCAAACGAAGCCCTTCGCAGAACTGTGGTGGAACTATCTGCCAAACAAAAGGAACTGGATAACTTAAAAAAGAACTTTGAAATTTTAAAAAATGAAAAACTTCTATTAAAGGAAGAGTTAAACGGTTTAAGAAGCCAAACGGCAAGCCTATTTAGTAGAAAGTTGAAAGGGGAAAAGTTAAGTTCACTTAAAAGTTTTATGAATAAGCTTGATAAAATATCTAGCGTTGAAAATGAAATAAAGTAGAAAATCTTTACAAAGCACATTAAAAAATGATAAAATATCTTTGTGAAGATTATAAAAGCTAATAATTTTATAGATGCAGAAATTGGGGCAATAAAGGAAATTGTTCCCAATTCTTTGCATGAAAAATATATTGTAATCACGCCGGACAGGTATTCACTAAACCTAGAAAAAAATATTTTTGAAATTTTAAACGTGGATAGCCTTTTTAATGTGTCCGTTATGGGTATATCTAGGTTTGCTAAAAAAATTCTATCTTCGCTAGATGAAACTAAGGAAAATATTTCTTCGCTTGGAATGTTAATTTTAGTGCGTCTAGCAATAACAAGGGTGCAAAGCAAACTTACTTGCTTTAAAAATATAAATTTCGGCTTATGTGAAGAGATAAAGAACACGATATCTCAGCTTAAATCTGCGGGTATTGCGTACGATAGCACCTTTGAAGTAAAAAGCCCAAGTTTAAAGGCAAAGCTAGACGATATCTTTTTAATTTATAAGGAATACGAAACTCTTTTAAACGGCAGGCTAGATGCTGCGAGCTTACTAGATGAACTTGAATTAAAGCTGGAAAACGTGGACTTTTCTAACACCACGGTTATGTTTGTGGGGTTTGACTCTTTAACCAAGCAGGGCACAAACATATTGGCTAAAATGTCTAAACTGGCAAAAGAAACTGTGATTAGTGTAGTTGAACCTTTCTTGCAGCCAAATAGCTACGTGTACGAGCACGATTTAATGCAAAAAATAACACTTTTAAACGAGCCTATGAATATTTTAGAACTCTCTTGCTCACTAGAAAATGAAAATAGGCATATATTAGAAAACCTATTTGCTTTTAAACCTGCGACCATTGAAAGTGAAAATGTAAAAATTTATTCCGCGCCAAACATTGAGACAGAAGTTATAATGCTGGCACGAAAAATTAAAAGTTTAATAGCTCATGGCGTTCGCTATAAAAATATAAACGTGGCGGTAAACAACTTGCAAACTTACGCGCCATTTATAGAAAGAATATTTTCCTTACATAATTTTTCTTATTATATAGACGACAGCACAAATTTAATAAATCTTTTTCCAATTAAGTTCATTTTTAATATTTTAAATTTATTTTTAAAAAATTTTAAAAAGGAAGATTTAATTTCCTATATTTTATCTCCGCTCTCCGAGATAGAAAATAAAGATGAAAAAATAAGCGAAATATTAAAATACGATATCGACTGCAATAAAAAATACGTTGAAGAAAATTTTGCAAATTTAAAAGCTTTAATAAATAAATTTAAAAATTACAAAAATTATATAGAATTTATAGAAGACATATTAAAAATTTATAATTTTGAAGAAAAATTAAGCTTTTTTGCAGAAAAATTTAAAAATAACAACCAAATTAAATTAGAAAAAACCTTTTTGCAAATTTATGAAAAAATTATAAGTGTGCTTGAAACCTTTAAAGCTTTTAACGTAAACGAAAATTTAGCCGATTTTATAAAAATACTTGAAACGGCTTTTTCTTCTCAAAAAATTTCTACCGTTCCTGCGTCTGTGGATAACATTGTTATTTCAGATGCAACCTCTGGCTTTTTTTCTAAAGAAGACTATATGTTTGTGTTGGGCGCAACGGATAGCTTGCCAAATTTTATTTCCGATTGCGGCGTTATTACGGATAAGGATATAGACGAAATTAAAATTCGCGCCAAGATAGAGCCAACCGTTCGCATGATAAATAGAAGAAATAAATTTAAAATGCTTTCCGTGTTTACAGCGTTCAATAAAAAGCTAATTGTAAGCTATCCGGAAGTGGCGTTAGACGAAAAAAAGAACTTACCTTCAAGTATTATAAAAGATTTAAGAAGTATGTTCACGCGCTTCGGTGAGCCACTGAAAGTTTTAACGGACGACTTTATAGAAGCCGGGCAAAGCTTGCCCGCGCAGGCTAAATTTCTTGCCTACCTTTCAATAGACGGCAAAGAACTTCCTGCAAACCTTGAAAATTTTAATCCAATAGTAAAAGGCACGTTTTTAGGTTTAGAGCCCAAAATAGTAGTGGACGATAAAATCTCCGAGCCAATTCTTTCAAATAGAATAAGGGTAACAGAAATTGAAACGTATTTTTCTTGCCCGTTCAAGCGCTTTGTAACTTACAACTTAAAATTAAAGGAAACTTTAAAACCAGAACTTACGCCGGCAGACGTGGGCAATTTTGTTCATGCGTATTTAGAAAAAATTATCTTTAATCTTCAAGATGTAGACGCTAGCAAGGTTTTAAACGAACTATTTAAAGAAGAAAGATTCTATAAATTTTCCATAAAAAGAAATAGGCCGAATAAAGAAATTTTAATTAAAGAAATGGAAAATTTAACGAAATTTTTGTTAGAAACACAAAATATTTCTAATTTTAAGCCAATTTTATGCGAAAAAAAGGTAAATTTAAAAATTTCTACTAAAAATAATAGCTATAACTTAGTTGGAATAATAGATAGAATTGATACCTACGATAAGTATTTTAGAATTATAGACTACAAAACTGGTGGCAAGGATTTAGGCGGCTATCCAGAGCTTTATTATGGGGAAAAATTGCAACTATTCTTGTACTTAAAAAGTGCGGAAAAGGAGCTAAACTTAATTCCTTGCGGCGTTTTCTATTTTAAAATTAAAAACAATGAAAAAGAGCAAAAGCTAAACGGCTTTTATATAGACGACTTTAACGTTTTAAGGGCGCTTGATACAACGCTTAGCTTCGACCACCCGTCTAGCGATATAGTAAAATCCTTAAAGATAAAGACGAATAAAGAAAATAGAGAGAGCGGAATAATTGAATATTACAGCACGGGAATTTCTAGTAAGCTTTTAGAAAATTTGACAGGTTACGCTGAAAATATTACGGTTCAGGCATTAGAAGAGCTTGAACAGAACGCATACCAGCCAAAGCCAACGGATAGCGCATGCAACTTTTGTAAGTATGGCGCAATCTGCAAGTTTTCAGCCAAAGAGCCCAATAGGCGCAGAGAGTATAAGATAGATAAAAAATTTTTTAATGGGGAAGAAGAATGATAAAGGATAAAGCTCAGGAAGAAGTTGTTAATTCCACGAATAAAAACCTAATTGTTTCTGCGTCTGCGGGCAGTGGAAAGACAACTGTAATGATTAGAAAGATAATAAAACACATGATAGAAGACGGCGTGGGCGTTCGCGACATCTTAGTTTTAACCTACACAAAAGCTGCCGCAGAAGAGATGAAGCAGCGCTTGCTTTCAGCTATCTACGAAAACGCGCAAAATAACCCTAGCCTATTAAATCAAATAGACGACCTTAGCATAGCAAATATTTCAACCATACACAGCTTTTTCCAAAAAGTGTTAAAAAAATATTTTTATATTTTAAAACTGGACCCGTCGTTCAGTTTGTGTGACGAACTTGAAAGCGAAAACTTAAAAGCTAAGGCATTAGAGCAAGCCATGCAAAACTTTTTTGAAGAGAGCCCAGATGAGTATAAAGAGTTACTAGAAATTTATGGCAATGATAGAACGGACAGAAAACTGCAAAAAACAATAAAAAGCATAAATGAATTTTGTGCGTCGCTAGCGTCTCCGGGGAAATGGCTAAACGAAACCGCATTAAAACTTTATGATAATAAAGAATATTTATATTCGCTAATGAACGAAGACCTATGCTTTAAAGTGCAGGGCTTTAAAATGGAAGCGGATAAAATTATGTTTAGAGCTAAAGGTCAGGAAGTTTATGTAAAATATCTAAATGAAGTTCTTTCCAGCCTTGCGCTTGTAAATAATAAGCTAGATTTTTTTGAAAATTATTCAAATTTTACGCAAATTTCCTTTAAAAATTTAAAAAAAGATGAAGAAAACTTAGTTTATTTGCAAATTTTCGATTTAAGAAAGAAAATAAATGAATATAAATTAAACTTAAATAAAGCAGACCTTACAAAAGAACACACTGAAAAAGTTATAGAGTTTACAAAAAACATTGCGGTTTCCGTGCTTAAAGTGTATGCGGAATATTCTAAAACCTATGAAGAATTAAAAAAAGAAAGAAACTGTTTAGATTTTAATGACCTTGAAAGGCTAATGTTAAAGCTCTTAGAACATGAAGATATAAAGGAAAGCTTAAAGCAGGAATTTAAACAGATATATATAGACGAGTATCAAGACGCAAACTTGCTTCAAGAAAGCATATTGTGCCAAATTTCAAACGGCTTAAACAGGTTTATGGTGGGCGACGTAAAGCAAAGCATTTACGCTTTTAGGCAGGCAAACCCGGATATATTCTTAAATATTCAAAAACAGTATGAAAGCGAAGAAAATAGCGAAAGTAAGCATTTAAATTCAAATTTTAGAAGTAGAAAAGAAATTTTAAACTTTGTGAACTTAGTGTTTGATAAAATTATGACGCCCATAACTTGCGGAATAGACTATAAAAACACATCGCGCTTTCAGCCCAAGGCGGAATATAAAGAGACAAGTTCAAATATTCCGGCAGTGAATATTAAAATTATAAAAAGGGAAGAAAAAAATGCAGAAATAAATCCGCCCAAAATATATAGCGTACAAAAACATGAGCCACGTGCAGACGTGGAAGAGCTTCCAGAGCTAGAAGCAAGGGTGGTGGCGAAAGAAATATCCGAGCTACTTGGAAAAGAAATATATGTAAACGGCGAAATAAAGAAGGTGGATTTTAAAGATATCACAATACTTATGGCGTCTCGTGGCTCGTATATAGATAAATTCTCGGCCATGCTCTCACGTTTTGGAATTCCGCTTCAAGCAAATTCTAGGGCGCAGCTCTATTCAGATAATATTATAAAAGCGCTAATTAATATTTTAGCACTTGCTACAAATTTTCAAGACGATATAAGCCTTGCTTCTTCATTAAAAAACTTTGGGAATTTTAGTTTGAATGAACTTTATATAATAGCAAAAGAGGACGGCGAAAATTTCTATGAAAAAGTGCAAAAATTTAGTGGGAATGAAGAAATTTCTAAAAAAATAGAAAATTTCCTTCAAATTTTTAATAATTTTAAAGAAAATATAATAAATTTAGGAATTTTTACAAGTTTAAATTTACTCTACGACCAAACGGGCTTTTTAAAAAACTTGGGTTCAGAAAATAAGTTAAAAGTTAAAAAGTTTACAAACGAATTTTTAAAAAACGGTTACAACTACGACGTTTTAGGCTTTTTAAATTTTGCGGAAAAAGATTTAGTTCTTGCTCCAAGTTTTACGTCGGAAGAAAACGCGGTAACAGTGACCACTATCCATGCAAGTAAAGGGCTAGAATACCCAGTGGTGTTTTTAGTAAATTGTGGCGCAGATTTTACAAAGGGCAAAAAAGAATATGAGGTTGTATTAAATGAAAAATTAGGGCTTGGCTTGAAAGATACGTTGGACGAGCCGCCAATTGTATATAACACACTAATTGAAAGAGAAAAGAGAGATGAATTTGCGGAAAAATTAAGGCTATTTTATGTGGCACTTACAAGGGCAAAAAATCACTTATATATAGTTGGCTCATCTACATGTAATTTTAAACGTATTGAAAACGATTACGACGTTTTAAAAAAGAAGTGTTTTTTAGATTTAACTCTTGGTAGCCTTAGCGAAGAAGAGTTGAACGACTTAATTTCTAAAAATTCTATACTAACAAAAGAGGGCTTAAACGCGGAAATTATTTCAGATTTCAACTTTAATTTAAGTGAAATAGAAAAAACTAGCCTTAAATCAGATGAGAATTTAAAGCAAATATTTTTAAATTATTTTAACTTTAATTATCCATATTCAAAGGAAATTAATCTAGCTTTAAAAAACTCCGTAAGCCGAATTGTGCACGATGAAGAAGGATATAGCCAAAACTTGCAGCCTAAAAATTTCCAGCTTTCCGAGCATTTAACCGGCGATGCTTCTAAAATAGGAACGGAATATCATAGCGTTATGCAAAAGGTGGATTTTTTCAAAAATCAAGAAAAATTAGAGCTTTCTACAAACGTTGAAGAAGAAAAAATAAATGCCGCAATAAATGCTGTAAAAAAACTTTTAAATGAAACAAAGTGCGTTAAGCTCTTTAAAGAACAAGAGTTCATGATGTACGTTCCGCAAGAAGAAATAAATGCTGGCGGTAGCCCGGATAAAATATTAATTCAAGGTGTAATAGACCTTTTAAGCCTTGGTGAAAAGAATATTATAATAGATTACAAACTTTCTTCTGTAAAAAGTGCAGAAAAGCTTATAAGCCTTTATAAAACTCAGTTAAAGCTATATAAGCTTGCTGCCGAAAAGGCGTTCAACATTAAAATAGACGACGTTTATTTGTATAATTTTAATACAAAAGAAATGCTTAAAATAATCCTTTAAAAAAATAATTAAAAAAATATTTAAAAATTATTAAAAAATATTAGTTAAAATAAATTTTGTGTGTTATACTAACAAAGAATTTAAAACTTTTTTGATAAAAAGGGGGAATTATGTCATCACTTGCAGAAATCGTAATTGATATAAGAAGATTCTTAATAGGCCTTGCAGGAACTATCACATGGGATATTCTATTTTATCTTGCAATAGGCTTTGAACTTCTTATGATTGTTTTCTTCATAATTAAATCTAGTTTTAGTTATGAAATGAGAATGGAAAGAATTCTTTATAAATTAAATAGTTGGTTAAACACAAATCAGTTTATAGACCAGAATAATTTAATTGAATTTAATTCATTAATGAAAAAAACACCAAAACTACTTAGATATCACTGGCACCAATATATGCTTTATAGGGAAAAGGACCCAAGCTTTTATATGTCTCCATATAACTGTATAGAAAAGCCACTAAAAACAAGTTCCTTTTCATCTAACATTAAAAACTTAAGCATAATAAACTATTGTATAGCTGCGGTGGCACTAGTAATAGGGCTTGCATACATATCTACGTCCACTTTCTCGGCAGCTGAGTTTGCTCAAGTTTTAATTATACCGGCAATTGTGTTCATAGTAAACGCAATATTCGCTATGCTATTAAGGGCTAGGCAAGATAGAAATCTAAGCAAATTCTACCTATATTTCCACTACTTTGGCAGAAAAATGGACAAAGCCGTTACAACAATGCCAGATTACGTAGACTTTGAAGTGCTATTCACCAAGAAAGAAATTAAGCGCGGAATTCCAGTTCTTAACGAATATCTTGAAAAGAGAGCTCGTCAAGAGCAAGAAGAGCTTGAAAAGGCAAGGCTCAACGCCGTTGAACACGAGAATTTCGATTTCTCCAAGGCTGGCATAGACGGAAGCCTAGTTCTTGAAAGAGCTATGAAGGAAACGGAAACGTATTTGAATTTCAGACAAAGAACGTTAGGCGATATTCAACAGCTTGAAAGCGAAGTGGATAGCTTAAAGCGTAACTACGAAAACACGCAAAAAGATTATCAAAGAAAACTTCAAGCCAGCAAGGAAAACGTGGATAGGCTTAGAAAGCAACAGGAAGAGTCCACAAACCGTATTGAAAGCAACTACATAAAGAAACAACAACAAGACGAAGTTAAGAAGCAAGAACAATTAGAGCGCGACTTCGACGATTCAACTGTAAGATTTAATAACGATATTCAATCATTGCAAACAGAAATTACAACTAAGAGAGCAGAGCTTGAAGAACATAGAAAGATTGTAGAAGATGCAATGAACGCCGAATACGAAACTTTCTCTAAGAAGGTTTACGACCAAATTGATAAGTCTATTGAAGAAAGGGTAAATAACGAAAAGCAAGCCATTATTGATATGAAAGACGGCATTGCAGACGAGCTTCAACAGGCAAACTTCACAATAGAAGCACAGAAAAAAGAAATTTCCGATTTAAGAAAAGCGCTTGAAAAGGCGGGCGTTCCACAGGGCGAATTTGAATACTATAACGAAGCTCTAAGGGAAGAAGCTAAAAAGATTAAATCTGGAAAGAAGAATAAAAAAGAAGAAAAAGTAGAAGAGCAAGCGGCGCAAGTTCAAGAAGCAGCTGAGCCGCAAGAAGAGCCGCAACCAGAAGTGCAAGCCGAACAGCCAGAAGTTCAAAAAGCACAAGCCCAGCCACAACAAACAGAAAATCAAGCCGAAGAACCTGTTTACGATGAATACGGCGGCTACTATGATGCGGAAGGCTATTATAGATACAGAAACGGAACTTATTACGACCCACAAGGCAATTACCACGACGAATTTGGTGGCTACTACGACCCACAGGGCAACTACTTCCCACCAGAAAACGCCGAGCAGCCAGCTGAAGCTGTTCAAGAGCCAGAAACTCCGGTAGAAGAAGTACCGGTAGAACAAGAAACTGTTCCAGTAGAAGAAGTTCAAGTACAGGAGCCGGCAGAAGTTCAAACCGAAGAGCTTAAAGAAGAAAGTCAAGAGCGGCCAGCAGAAAAAGTTCAAGAAGAGCAGAAACCAGAAGAAAACACGGACGATATAGATAACTTTAACTTCTTTGCAGAACCTGAGGAGAAGGTAGAAGAGTTAAAAGCCGAAGAAGAAAAGGTGGAAGAGCCAAAGGCTGAAGAACCTAAGGAAGCGCCGAAAAAGCGTGGCCGTCCTAGAAAAGTTCAAACAGAAGAAGTGCAAGAGCCAAAACAAGAAAAGAAACGCGGTAGACCTAAAAAGGTAGTTGAAGAAAAACCTGTTGAGCAGGAAGCAGAACCTGTAAAACGTGGCCGTGGCAGACCTAAGAAAGTTCAAACAGAAGAACCTGAAGAAAAGAAAAAGGTAGGAAGACCAAAGAAAACGGACACGGAAGAAAATAAGGTTGGTAGACCTTCAACAACTAAGGCGGGAGCGTCTAGAAAGGTTGGTAGACCTAAAAAAGCAGTAGAAGAACCTACTGAAGAACAGACAACTGCACCTAAAAAGCGTGGACGCCCAAGAAAAACTGAAGAAACGAAGACTGAAGAAGCAAAGCCAGCAGCAAAGCGTGGTAGACCTAAAAAGACGGAACAGGAAAAGCCTGTAGAAGAAAAACCAGCTACCACAGCAAAACGCGGTAGGCCTAAAAAGGAAACAACTGCGGAAGCTGAAACAAAACCAAAGGCGAGCCGTGGCAGACCTAAAAAACAGACATCTTCAACGGCGCAAACACAAACGGCAGCTAAAAAGCGTGGCAGACCAAGGAAAACGCAGGACAGCTTAGACGAAATTAAGAAGCTTAACGAGCAAATTCTAGAAGAAAACTTAAAGCTTCAACGTCAGCAAGCGGAGCTAAATAGCGCACTTGGAATAACACTTTCACAACTCGATATTAAGAGAGCGGAAGACGCTAATCAAAACGCTGAAACGCAGCCGGAAAACGTTGAAAACAAGGTGGAAAACGAAAATCAAGAACCGGTTACAGTAGATTCAAATAATAATGAAAATAACTAAGGTTAAATAAAAAGGCAGGGTTACAAACCTTGCCTTTTTTCTAATTATTTTCAGTGTATGCCACATAATGCCTTGTCTTTTTACATTCTTGACATTTTATAATTGTATGATATAATAATGTAAAATTAGGAGTTAAAAGATGGACAAATATTATTATTTTAACTTATATAAATATGGTTGCATAAAGCTTGCTGGGGTAAACGTAGAGCCTGAGCACGTATATAACTATGTGCTTGAAAAATATAATGAAAGTGTAGGCGAGAAGCCGCACGATAAGGCATATTGGATGGGCGCTTACGAATTTTTATTAGACACATATGTGGAAACGTTTATAAAGCTAGACAGCGAACCTGAAGTTTATAAAGAAGAGATAAAGGAATGGTTAGAGCCAAAATTCAATAAGCGCTACGATGGTTATAATGTGGAAAAATAATTAACTGCACCTTGCATGGTGCAGTTTTATAATGTTTTCAATTTGCCTTAAAATATTTTACAATATTAAAAAATTTATGGTATACTAGTTAAAACTAATTGCTTACTAATTATTGTGTAAAATAATTTAAAGGAGAATATCCATGAGCAAAAGATTTAAAATTTTATCACTTTCAACGTCACTTGTATTGTGTGTTTCGCTATTTTTAGTAGGGGTGTTTGCTGCAAGTTCAGTTAGTCTAAACGTTTCAAGCACTATATCTTTTAAATCGGAAGGCGTTTTCGTTATGGTTGAAGGGGCTATAAAACAGGGCTCAGCTTCAAGCCAGTCCAATATTTCTACAATTAAAGCTTATTCTTATAAGCCAGTTAGCACTTCGGATAATTCTCCAGATAGCGCGCAAGCGTCTGAGTTCGTTACTAATGATGGCGTAACTCCTGCAAGCTGGTCAAATGGCACAGACGTTACTTTTAATGAAGAAAATAACGTTATAAAATATGAATTTAATTTTACCAACTATACGGAAGAATCGGTATACGTTACAAGAAATATAAATTTAACTGTATTAGGCTCGTTTTTTGGAGAAAGTAACGTAGTGGAAAGCACTACCGGAGAGCTAGTTCTTCCTGCTTATACTGGCACAGCACCTACGCCAGTTACATATTCTGTAACCATTACATTAAATAACTTTTTAACTTCCTTTACGGGTGAAGAAAGGCAGTTAACTGCAGAATTTGTTTTTGAAAGGGGAGGTGTAAGAGCTCCAGTTCAAGCTGATAGTAGTGTAATTTTACCTACGGGTGTAACTTATGAAATATACATAAATGACGATACTCAAGCAATATCTTCAAGCAATTTGAATGGCCTTAAAGTAAGGACGGGCGACCAAATTAGCATAAAAAGTTTACCAAGAGAATTAGATGGTTTAAATTTATATGTAAAAAATGGCGAAAGTCAAACTTTAGTAGGAACTCTAGATGCTGTCACAACCAGTGTAGTTATACCAGAACTTCAAGAGAATGATACAATACTTTTACAGCCGGTTAAGGCAATTATGGCTGAAATTCGTGGTTTGTCCATAGATTTTCTTCTGATTAATGGACAGCCAAATACTAATTATATGGACGGGGATACGATTTATGTGAAAGCTGGAGATGTTTTAACGAAAGATGAAAACAATCCTGGATCTACAGTTCCGGTTTTATTCTATTTATATAATTCGGAAGACGAACAAATAGGTGGAGGTTCAATCAATAAAGCGGGAGAAGATTTTTATATTATTCCAGAACTTCAGGAAGGATGTTATTTTACTTATACTACTTTGCCGACTCCATAACAGATAATGATGGTGGAACTAGTGGAATTGAAATGCCAGGAGCTTATACACATAAAATTGAAATAAATAAAGATTGTACTATAAATATTATTGCTGAATATACAGGGAAATTTGCTACATAATAATTTATACAAAAAAACCTATGCGTTAGCATAGGTTTTTGCTTTATATTTATCTTATTTTTACTCTCCCTTGAATGGTAGAAGGGCCATGATTCTTGCTCTCTTTATTGCAACGGCTAGTTCACGTTGGTGCGTAGAACATGTGCCTGTTTGACGTCTTGGAAGAATCTTGCCTTTTTCTGTTATATACCTTCTAAGCTTTGCAGCGTCTTTATAGTCTATAACAGAACTTTTGTCTGTGCAGAATGCGCAAACTTTCTTCTTAGATGGGCGTTTAAACTTTTTAGCCTTCTCTTCTTTAACTACTTCTGTCATATTATTCTCCTTTTAAAATGGTAGGCTGTCATCGTCTACAGGTTCAAGTTCGGCAACGTCAGCCTTCTTTGGTTGTGCTGGAGCGCTTTGGTATTCAGCACTATCGGAGTTTCTTGAACTTAGGAACTCTACTTCATCGGCTATAACTTCTGTGATATATCTTTTAGAGCCGTCCTGAGCGTCGTAGCTTCTTGTTTGAAGTGAGCCAACAACTCCGCACTTACTGCCTTTTTTAAGGTATTTGTGGCAGTTTTCTGCTTGACCACGCCATACAACTATGTTAATAAAATCAGTTTCTCTTTCGCCGTCGGCATTTTGATATCTTCTAGATACTGCTAGGGTAAATCTGCAAACTGAAACACCGCTGTTCGTGGTGGCAAGTTCTGGGTCTTTGGTAAGATTTCCTACTAAAATAACTCTGTTCATAAAATCTCCTTACTTTGCTACGAACATCTGACGTACTATGCCGTCTGTTATGTTCATAAGTTTGTTCATCTCGTTTACAACGTTTGGTTCAGCTGAAAAGTTCATAAGAACGTAGAATCCTTCATTTTTGAAGTTGATAGGATAAGCAAATTTTTTCATTCCCCATCTGTCAATTCCTTCAACTACGCCCTTTTTGTTTTCAACATAAGCTTTAAATTTTTCAATTAAGGCTTCTCTAGCTTCCTCGCTAGCATCTGCTGAAATGATGTACAAGAGTTCGTACTTATTCATATTTTCCTCCTTTTGGTCTAATTTCGGTTTTCTTTCGAAAACAAGAAGTACTTTAATCTTTATTAAAGTCGGGCTAATTTTAGCATAACAAAAAAACTTTTGCAAGTATTTAGCTTAAAAAAGTTTTTTATAGAAGAATTATTTATTGGTTAAAACTTCTTATTTCATCATAGAATTCTCAAAAGAACTTTGTTGATTGTCTTTTTTTAACATGTGTTGTACAACTTGATTTTTCTTTTCAAAAAATTCTTTTTCTATTTTAAATATTTCATTTATTGTCGGATCTTTCATCAAAGTTAATTGAAGGTCTCTGTATTCTTGAACATATTTGCTATATGAGTGTGGCTCACCGTGACACATGTAATAAAATGTACGGTTTGGGTTTAGCGAATTATTAATGTAATTATATAATTTATCTATTCCGTCTTTTTTATAAGCTTTAACTATTAATGCTTTATTTTTTAGTATTTGTTCGGGTTGTAATATTTCTAACGATTCAAATCCATCTTTTTCAATGCCTGCACTTACAAACAATTCTATGTTTTTCATATCTTTGGGTAATTGAATTAAAGTTTTATATCCAAATCTTTTTGCTTGTTCTTGTAATAATTGAACAGGAAGACTTTCTAAAACATGTTTGATTTTTTCATTGTTTTCATTTTTAATATGTTCACTAATTGTGGGTTTATTAATGCAGTTTTTAATTAAGTAAACAATATCCATATCTGGAAACTGTTTAGCTAATTTTTCAATAAAAGTTCTATTTTCCATTATTATTGGGTAATTATTTAAAATCAAATCAGGATATTTAGAATAAATATCGTTTTGTTCTTTAATCAATTTTACATACTCTATCATAAAATTAACATCTGGGGCAAGAATCTCATTTGGTTTAAACCAAAACAAAGTTTTTGGGTTGCATTTATATAACTTAAGCATAAAATCGGCATCATTTAAAAAATCATCTGGAAATACCAATAAACAAAAGTTATTTTTAACCTTTGAAACATAATCGATTAATTTTTCTTTTATCTCATTTTTTGAAAAATATTTGATTGCCCCCGATTTTTTTAAAACACGTTTAATTTTTTTTTGTCTCTCTTTTTCGAAATCCATAAAAACTCCTTGCGGACATTGTAACACCTGCTTGATTTTTTGTCAATATACAAAAAGTGAAATGTTGGGGTGAAAAAATACAGTTTATTTAATTTTTCTAATTTTTATTAAAATTTTCCCTTTACATTTCTATTTAAGTATATTATAATATATATAGCAAAATTAGGGCTTTGCCCTTATATTTTTTAAAAGGATTTTTTATGGACGAATTAGACCTTACAAAAAGCAAAAAGTATGACGAAACAGATATCCAGGTGCTTGAAGGGTTAGAGCCTGTTAGAAAGCGTCCTGGCATGTATATAGGCTCAACGGACGAGCGCGGGCTTATGCACTGCGTTGTTGAAGTTGTGGACAATAGTATAGACGAAGCGCTTGCCGGCTATTGTACGCAAATAGACGTCACTTTAAACGCAGACGGCTCTTGCACGGTAGCAGATAACGGAAGGGGTATTCCTACGGGCGTAATCGCGTCAGAAGGTAAAAGTGCGGTGGAAGTTGTTTTAACTAAGCTTCACGCTGGCGGAAAGTTTGGCGGCGAAGGCTACAAGATTTCCGGCGGACTTCACGGTGTGGGCGTATCCTGCGTTAATGCGCTATCTAAATGGCTTAAAGTGGACGTGTATCAGAACGATTACCACCACTTTATTGAATTTAGGCGCGGAATAGCCTTAGAGCCTTTAAAGAAGCTTGAAAAGGTAGACAGGCGCGGAACAACGGTCACATTCCTTCCAGACGACGAGATTTTTGAAACGGTGGAGTTTGATTACGACCTAATGCGCAATCGTTTCCGCGAAATTGCATTTTTAAATAAAGGGCTTGTTATAACCCTTGAAGATAGAAGGACGGAGCCGGTAAAGAGCGAAAAGTTTGAATTTAAGGGCGGAATTATAGAGTTTGTGGACTATTTAAACAAGAATCGTGAAACACTCTTTCCAAACCCAATATATTTTAACAAGTTTAATGATACAAACGAAGTAGAAGTGGCTTTTCAGTACAATGACGGCTATACAGAGGTAATTCATTCTTATGCTAACAACATAAACACGGAAGAGGGCGGAACGCACCTAGTGGGCTTTAAAAACGCTCTTACGAAGGCGATAAACGACTACGCTCAGAAAAATAAGATAATTAAAGAGAGCGAGAAACTCTCTGGCGACGATTGTCGCGAAGGAATAACGGCTATAATCTCTGTAAAACTCATGAACCCGCAGTTTGAAGGTCAGACCAAAACTAAGCTTGGCAATAGCGAGATGCGTGCAATAGTTGAAAAGGCAGTATTAGAGGGTTTTGGCGACTTTTTGGAAGAACACCCAAAGGAAGCAAGAGATTTAGTTTTAAAATGTATAACTGCTCAGCGTGCGCGTGACGCCGCAAGAAACGCCCGAGATTTGACAAGAAGAAAGGGCGTGCTAGAAAGTACTACACTCCCTGGAAAACTCGCGGATTGCTCGGAAAAAGACCCTACACACTGCGAAATATATCTTGTAGAAGGAGATTCCGCTGGTGGCACGGCAAAACAGGGCAGAGATAGGCGTTTCCAAGCCATACTTCCGCTACGTGGTAAAATTTTAAACGTAGAGAAGGCAAGGCTTAATAAAATTCTTGAAAACGCGGAAATAAAAGCCATGATAACGGCGTTTGGCGCGGGCATTCATGACGACTTTAACGAAGAAAAACTCCGTTACAATAAAATTATCTGTATGACAGATGCCGACGTAGACGGCTCGCATATTAGAATACTACTCTTAACGTTCTTCTTCCGCTTTATGCGCCCGCTTATTGAAAAGGGGCACGTATATGCGGCGCAACCGCCACTATATAAGCTCACGCGTGGCAAAGACGAACTATACTTTTATTCCGACGAAGAACTAGAAGCAAACCTTAACGAGTTTGGCAGAAAGGGCATAACGCTTCAAAGATATAAAGGTCTGGGTGAAATGACGGCTCAGCAGCTTTGGGATACCACTATGAACCCAGAAAACAGAGTGCTTCTTCAAGTTACCATGAAGGACGCTATTGAAGCAGACGCCGTGTTCAATCAACTTATGGGCGAAGACCCAGAGCTTAGAAGGCAGTTTATCCAAGAAAACGCAACGCTTGTAGACGAGCTTGATGTATAAAAGGGAAGATAATGAAAGAAGAATTTAGAGAGCCTTACGAAAAGTTTTTAAAAGCTTGGGGTGAAGATGCTCAAATTATGATGGCAATAGAAGAAATGAGCGAGCTTACTAAGGAACTTTGCAAATATCTTCGCTATAAGGGTTTTAAGGAAAAGGACGCGGAAAGCGTTGTAGAAAACATAAACGAAGAGACGGCGGACGTATTAAACTGTGTGGAGCAACTAGAGCTTATCTTCAATGAAAAAAAGATTAATGAGATAAGAAAAGAAAAAATAGATAGAACTTTAAAAAAGGTGTAATATGGAAAAAGACAAGAAGAGCTTAGAAGAGTTATTTGAAAATACCACGGTTAAAAAGATAGAAGTGGAGGACGAGCTTAAAAAATCCTTCATATCTTACGCTATGGCGGTTAACGTATCGCGTGCCATACCCGACGTGCGCGACGGTTTAAAGCCCGTGCATAGAAGAATACTTTACTCTATGGGCGAGCTAAATAACTTTGCAGATAAGCCATATAAAAAATGTGCAAGAATTGTGGGCGAAGTTATGGGTAAATACCACCCACACGGTGATAGCTCAGTTTACGACGCGCTCGTGCGTTTAGCGCAGGACTTCTCCATTCGTGAGCCACTTGTAGATGGGCACGGAAACTTCGGTTCAGTGGATGGTGATAGCCCAGCTGCTCAGCGTTATACGGAAGCAAGGCTTTCTCCAATAGCGGCAGAAATGCTTAAAGATATAGACAAGGACACGGTAGACTTCTACCCAAACTTCGACGAAACCTTAATGCAACCGCGCGTGCTTCCTGCAAAATTTCCTAACCTTCTTGTAAACGGTGCGGACGGCATTGCAGTAGGTATGGCTACAAATATTCCACCGCACAACCTTGTGGAAGTTATAAACGGCGTTCAAGCGCTCATAGATAACCCAGATATAGATATAGACGAACTTATTAAAATAATTCCAGCGCCAGACTATCCAACGGGCGGCATAGTTATGGGTAGAACGGCTGTAAAACACGCATATAGAACGGGCAGGGGCGGAATTGTTGTGCGCGGCAGAGCAGAAATTGTAGAGGAAGGCAATAGACAGCGCATTATTATTACAGAACTACCATACCAAGTAAACAAAGCACGCTTTATCATGCAAATGGCGGACATGGTTAAGAATAAAAGGCTTGAAGGTATATCCGACATTAAAGAAGAGTCTGACCGCGACGGCATGAGAGTTGTAGTAGACGTTAAAAAGGACGCGAACGCTCAGGTTGTGCTAAATATGCTCTACAAGCACACAATGTTACAGCAAAGTAGCGGCATAATCTTCCTAGCACTTGTTGGAAGAGAGCCAAGAATTTTAAATTTAAAGGAAATTCTATATTACTACTTAGAGCACCAAAAAGACGTTCTAACAAGAAAAACTAAATTCGATTTAGCTCGCGCGGAAGAGCGTGCTCACATTGTTAAAGGTCTAGTTATAGCGCTTGCAAACATCGACGAAGTTATTAAAATAATCAAAAACTCAGCAGATAAGCCGGAAGCTATGCAAAAGCTCATGGAAAATTTTGAGCTTTCTGAAAAACAGGCAAATGCTATTCTTGAAATGAAACTTTCAAGGCTTACAAGTTTAGAAGTTGAAAAGCTTAATGAAGAATTAAGAGAACTTGAAGCTACAATTGCAGAGCTTAAAAGCATATTAGAAAGCCCGGCAAAAGTGCTAAGCATTATCCGCGGCGAGCTTGAAGAAGTTAAGCAAAAATACGGCACTCCAAGGCGTACGGAAATTAGCATAGATATGGGCGGAATAGATGTAGCTGACCTAATTGAAAAGGAAGAAGTGGTTATTTCAATGACACACCAAGGCTATGTTAAGAGAATGAGCGCTAGCGAGTATAAGGCGCAGCATCGTGGTGGTGTGGGCATTACGGCGCACAAAACTAAGGACGAAGACTTTGTTGAAAAGGTTTACGCAACCAATTCACATGCCGACCTATTAATGTTTTCAAATCAAGGTAAGGTTTATAGCATAAAGGCGTACGAAGTGCCAGAAGCTTCAAGGCAAGCTAAGGGCAGAGCTATGATTAACCTTGTGCAGCTTTCTCAGGACGAAAAAATTTCAGAAATAGTTCCAATCCCAGAAGAGCGCGACCTAGAAGGCTCTCTAATTATGGCAACTAAGAATGGGCTCATTAAAAAGACAAAAGTTTCTGAATATGAAAATATCAGAAAATCTGGTAAAATTGCTATCAAACTCAACGAAGGCGACAAGCTTATCGGCGTGGGCTACGTAAAGGAAGACGCCGAAGTGTTAATAGCTTCTTCAAGCGGTAAATGCGCTAGGTTCAACGAGAAGGACGTTCGCCAAGTAGGGCGTGACAGCATGGGCGTTAAGAGTATGACGCTTGAAAGCGGGGAAAGCGTGGTAAGCATGGCAATAATTAAGCCTGAAAGCGTTATTCTAACCATCTCAGAAAACGGCTACGGCAAGCGCACACCGGCAAGCGAATTTAGGTTAACGTCGCGTGGAACGAAGGGCGTTAAAGCGGGCGTATTCAACGAAAAGACGGGCGGCTTAGTAGGCCTTGCCGACGTTGAAGAAGATAAGGATTTAATGTTAATTGCAGATAACGGTGTAAGCCTAAGAACGCCGATTAAAGATATAAGCCTAATAGGTAGAGTAAGCCAAGGTGTAAGGGTTATGAAACTAAGGGACGGCGCAAAACTTGTTGCCTTTGCAGTAACTGAACATGAAGAGCAGGAAGAAGGCGAACAAGCACAAGACGGCCAACTTGAAGACGAAGAGAGTATTCAAACTAGTGAGCCAGCGGCTGACGAAAATTTAGAAACAACAAGCTTAGAGCCAACAACGGAAGAGTAAAATATAAAAAAGAAAGTTAAAATTAGCCTTTAAGGTTAAAAATTAACTTTCTTTTTTTTAATTATTAATTTGTTACCTATTCTATCAAAAGTGAATTCAAAGGTTCTTCGACGGCTCTTGCAACGACTTTGCTCCGTTGCGAGCAAAAAGACTTGAACAATTTACGAATAATTTAAAAATCTTATTAAAAAAGATTGATAACCACTTATCAATCTTTTATTTTTTGTATTCAGTTTTTTTGGCTATCATAATTCCGTCGCCGTCGTCTAGAAAGGTGGCGTTTGGGAATAGCTCCTTACACTTTGCTATAAATTCTCGAAGCCTAAGTATTGCCGTTCTATGCTTGTGGGTAGGGTAGGCGTCCCCCTTAACCCAGCCGTGATAGTATATGTTGTCAGCAAAGAGCGTGCCGTTTGGGGTAAGTAGATTATAAATGTAGGGTAGCTCCTTTAAATATTGCCCTTTTGGGCCGTCTAAAAATATAAAGTCGAAGGGCCCGGGTAGCGTTGTTAGCACTTCATTTGCGTCGCCTAAAATTTGCGTTACGCGCTTATTTAAGTTTTGCTCGTAGAATGTGTTTTTAGCAAAGTCGAAACGCTCTTTATTAATCTCTATTGTGGTAAGGTGGGCGCTAGAATTATTTAATATTATGCTTCCAGAGTAGCCAAGCGCCGTGCCTATTTCAAGCACGCTTTTTGGTTGCTCCTTTTTTAATACGTCTATTAAAATTTTTTCCGTAGGCTTTTGAAGTATGGGAATATAGTTTTCTTCCGCATACTGCCTTAATACACTTAGTTCCATGTTAATCCACAAGCACAATGGCAAGGGTCATTGGGCGCCTTTTTGTGCGTTTGAATATAAAGTTAGACATATATTTTCTTACTTCGTTTTTAAGAAGGCTTGGTTCCGTGTTTTCAACGTCTAAGCTCTTCATAAAAACTTGAAGATTGGTTTTAAGGTCGCTTACAAAGCTATCTGCCTCGTCGTTATACACAACGCCCCTTGTAATAACGAATGGGTCGCCTATAACGTCACCTGTGCCGGATACGTTTATAACGGCAATTGCAAAGCCGTCTTCTGAAAGCTGTTTACGCTCGCGAAGTACAGAGCTTTCAAGGTCGCCCACGCCAATGCCGTCTACAAGCCTAATTCCTGCTTTTGTAAAGCCAAGCTGTTTAATGTAGTTTTGTGTAAGTTCTACTTGCATGCCTAGGTCTGGAAGAATTATGTCGCGTGCGTTCATGCCCATGCTCATAGCAAGCTCTTTATGTTGCTTTAAGTGCCTGTATTCGCCGTGGATTGGCATAAAGAACTTAGGCTTTGTTAGCGCGTGGATTGTTTTAATTTCTTCTTGGCAAGCGTGACCAGAAGCGTGAACATCGGCAAGTTCGTCGTAGATAACGTCCGCACCTTTTTTGAATAGGTGGTTGATTACGCTATAAACACTCTTTTCATTGCCCGGAATTGGAGATGCGGAAATTATTATGCAATCGTTTTCTCCAATTTGAACTTTGTTAAATTCCCCGGCTGCCATACGAGTGAGCGCGCTCATTGGTTCGCCTTGACTGCCTGTGGTTAAAATTAAAAGTTCGCTGTCTGCGTATTTGTCTATTTTGTCTATGTCTATAATGTTGTTTCTGTCAAAGAAAAGTTCGCCAATTTTAAGTGCCACCTCAGATACGTTTACCATGCTTCTGCCAGTAAAGGCAATTTTTCTCTTATATTTTTCCGCGAGATTCATAATCTGTTGCAAGCGGTGTACGTTTGAAGCAAAGGTTGCCACAATTAATCTATTGTCTGGGTGCGCCTTTATAATATTTTCAAGCTCTTTGCCTACATTCGATTCACTCATAGAGTAGCCTTTTCTACAAACGTTCGTACTTTCGCACATTAGAAGGCTTACTCCGTGTTTTCCAAGCTCGCCAAAACGAATTAAGTCCGTCATTTCGCCGTCTATGGGCTGGAAATCTATCTTAAAGTCGCCAGTGTGGATTATGTTTCCAGCGGGCGTGCCAATGCAAAGCGCAAGGCTTCCTGCTATTGAATGGCTAACTTTTATAAACTCAATTGTAAAATCGCCAAGGCGAAGCACGTTTTTAGGCTTAACAGTTACCATTTTAGCTTTAATTTTAGGATATTCGCGAAGCTTGTTTTCAACTAAGGCTAGCGTTAATCTTGTGCCGTAAATTGGTACATTTAGGTCGGATAGCACGAAAGGAAGCGCACCGATGTGGTCTTCGTGACCGTGCGTTAAAATTATGGCTTTTAGCTTCTTTTTGTTGGCTATCAAATAAGAAATATCTGGCACAACGGCGTCAACCCCCGGTAGTTCTTCGCCCGGAAAGGTCATGCCGGCGTCTACAACTATCATTTCGTTGTCAGTTTCAAAAGCCGTCATGTTCTTGCCAATTTCGCCAACACCGCCAAGGAAGGTTATTTTAACTTTGCCTTTCCCTTTAACTTCTTTTATAACATTCTCTTCTTGCTTTACTGGCGCTATCTTTTGGGTTTCAGGCTTAACGCTCTTTTCCTTTTGAACTCTCGGCTTAGGTTTTACCACTTTTCTATTTTGTTTTTCTTCATTTGCATTAAAATTAATCTCTTCTGTCATATTTTCTCCTTTTTAAAATTTTAACATAAAACAATTCGCCACTTTTAAAATGGCTTTAAAAAACATTTAATTTCATTTGTAAATTAAATTAAATCTTTAACTTTTTTAAGTTTATCCGTTTCTTCAAGCTTTTTAGGCGAGAGAATTGTGTCAAGGTCTACATAATATCTCATTCCTTGGCTTCCAAAGAACATTACCATTTGGAATACAAGTAGTATCATAGAGCCAACAGGTATGGTTATAATGAACGAGAAGCTTCCAAAAAGCATGTTTATAGCAAGAATTACCGCCACTATAATCACGGACGTTGAAAGCACTTTAAAGAACCTTCTAAACACTGCCTTAAAACCAAGTTTTAACCCTTTAACAGCGTTGCAGTTGAAAACTATTATTGCTGGCATCCAGCCGGAAAAGAAGGCTATCTTTAAGCCAGCAAAGGCGGAAAGATAGATAAATATTAAGAACGGTACCATTATGGCAGTAAAGCCGCCAAAGCTAACTAAACTTAATATTCCGTAAAGCCCGGCTATAATTAAAGCGTTTATTGGAAGCATTATAGCTAATGTAAGTAGGCTATATATGCAAGATTTACCAACTAGTCTTATCATAGCGCCAACAAAGCTATATTTAGTTAAGCTTGCCATATAGCCGTAAAGGGTTTCTCCAACGGCAAGGTCGGAAAGTTTCCAAAGGAAAGGGAAGAGTAAAACGAAAATAAAGGTGTAGTAGATAAACATTCCCGTTCCGTTAACTGCAAGGTCGCCTACAAATATAAAGAACTCTTGAAAAACAGTTAAAGCATTTTGTAGTAGTTCCATAATGCTAGCGCCAACGTTGAAGGAAAATATAAAGTTTACAATGCTATCCCAAAAACTTACAAATGTATCCATTCCTTGAATAAAGGAAAAGCCAATAAAAAATAGCCCGGTCATTATTCCAAGAACTAAAATTTTATAAACCAAAAGCTTCCAAACTGTGGCAAAATTAGCCATTAAAAGCTTTAAAGAGTTTTTAAACATCATATACTAATGTTTTCCTTTTAAAATATATTTAAAACTTGGCAGCTGCCAAAGCTTACTACAAACAATTTTATGCTGAAATTAGTTTAACGCATTTAAAATAAAAAATCAAGGCTTTTAAACTAATTTTATTCAATTTGAATATAAATTATTATATGAACTGCTTAAAGCCGGAAGAAATAGCCCTTGCCGGCACGGCTATTGCCATGGAACTAGCAAGGGGTAAAAGTAAAGATGAGTTAAAACAAATAAAAGCGTTGGTGCAACAAGTGCAGTCAACGCTTTCAACGCTTTTAAGTTTTAATTAAATTCTGGGTTTAAAATTCTATTAAATTCCATATTGCCAGTATTAGATTTAAGTTTCATTATAGCTCCCGTAAAGGCATCTGTTCCTCTAATCTCTCTATATAGAATATTGTTTGAAACGTTCGTTTCGTCCCAGTTTAAAACAATTTTGCCCTTAGTTTCAGAAATAAGGTCTAGGGAAGTAGACTGGCTAAGAGTCACTTCAATTCTTCCATTTTCCGTAGTAAAGTTTTTGTTTCCGCTAGAACTTGCAACAAAAGCAGTTATTTTTCCGCTTTTAGTTGTAAGGTTTATAATTTGATTGTTATCTTGTTCAACGTAAACTTTAATTTCGCCAGAAGTTGTGGTTATGTTTGTTCTAGAATTTAGCCCAGTGTCAATGCTTCCGATATATATTCTGCCGCCTTCTGTAACTATATTTACAAAGCCGCCAACGTTTAATGCTTCTAAATTTACGTTTCTAGCGCTTGGAATTCCAAGTTCGCCGGATATAGTTCCAAGCTTTACATCCGTGCCGTCTAGCCTTTCTGTGCCTATAACGTTGCCGTTTATGTTACCAAGCCTTACAACACCCATTTGTGTGTTTAACGTAAGGTTTGCGTTAATGTTGCCGCCGTCAATTATTCCTTTATCTGTGGCAAGCGTTAAAGTGTTTGCGTTTATTGTAGCTGGAAGATTTATGTGCCCAGAAGCAGATTCAATGCTCATCTCTCTTGTGGTTAAGCTTTCAGCGTGTAAATTTATAGCGCCAGACGTAGTCTTTAAGTTTATTGCGTTAGAAGCAGTAGTAAGCTCTTTAAGCGTTATGCTACCGCTTTCCGTGGTTGCAGTAAGAGCTTTTGACTCTAAGGCGAAAGCTTCGCTATCTCTTCCAATATCTCCGCCAAAGTCCACAGAACCGCTACCTGTGTTCACTATAAAGGTTACGTTAGATGTATTTAGCTCGTCTGGAATATTTAAAGTTATTTTTGAAGCGCCGGTGCTAGCTAGCCAAGTGTTTATTTGAACTACGTTTATAGTAAGCGCCTTGCCGTCTTCGGACTCTTCAAACTTTATACTAAATTCCGTTTTATCTGCCGTTTTAGCAAGCCCTTGAATTTTATTCTCTACAACTACGTTAGAGTTCACAGCATCACGGTCAGCTCTTCTAATATCCACGTCGTAGTAGCCGTATCCAATGGTGTTGCCGTTTGCGTCGTGCTTGAGTGCATTTATTGTAACAGTATCGTAGGCAGATATTTCTTTAAAATATCCATCGTACGTGGCATACGTTCCTGTGCTATTTTCTCCAACCCATTCAAGCCCAAATATGCTTGTCCCCGGGCTAAAAAGCATAATTGCCACAATAATTAAACATGCGCCTAATATTAATCCAAGAAAAATAAATAGGTACATTAAAAATCCGCCTTTAACTTTCATATCTACTCCTTAAAATAAATTATAGCACAGTTTTAACTAGTTTTCAAGCAATTGCATGCAATAATTTGTGTTTAGATAGTAAGTATTTGGGCATAATTTGTATGTGAATTCTTTTATTTTTCCGTGTTTTAATGGAAATTTGTGCTTTGTTCAAAATAATGCCGTTTTAAGTTTAGTTAGAAACAACGGCTCTATTTTTGTGCAAAGCTTTAAAACTAAATATAAGCCAATTATTCACTTTAAGTTTCCTTTGTTAAGGGGGCTAGAATACTTAATTTTTGGCACTTATTACTTTTTCTGGGGACTTTTTTTAAGCTTTAAAAACACGCCCGTGCCTAAACTTAATAGAAAGATGTCGGAGAGCTTGAATATAAAATCTAGCTATATTTTCGGCGTGGTGGCATTTTTAATTGCAGTACTACTTGCAGTTGTACTTATAGGAATTGTGCCCACGCATCTTGGCTACGCTATGGCAGGGTCAAGCCTTTCTATTTTTGTCAAAAAACTTGTAATTGCACTAGTAAAGGTTGCAATGTTCTACCTAATTTTACTATTTTTATATTCCTTTTCTTCCATGAGAAAACTATATAAATTCAATTCCGCGGGTAATATGGCGCTTAACGGTAACACCGTGCTTAGCGGGCATAGAGCAACAAATTATTTAAATTTTATTGTTTTTTGTTGGAGTTTAAACTATTTTGTGATATCACTACTAAGTATAGAAGTGTCGGTGTGGTTAAAGGCCTTTGTAAATATTGGGCTATTTTTACTAACAGCCATGGTTGCCTATGAAATTTGCTATGTTTTTGATAGATTTTTGAAAAAATATAGCTATCCTGTGCTTATAACTAGCTTTTTTGTAACAAGCAAGCCTGCCAGCACAGAGCTTCAAACGGCAAACACTGCACTTAGTGAAGGGAATTTAATGTTAGAGAACGTAAGAAGAGAGGTTATAAGCGAAGACAGCCAGGGTGGTAACGTGGCTTTTTCGCTATGTTATAGTGAAGTTAGAGAAAAGCTTAAAAATGCGGGCATAACTGAGCCTAGCGAAGCAGATTGGCTAATCGCGACCGTACTTAATAAAAACAGGGCGGAAATAAAGCTTTTAACGCAAGTTTCTAGAACGGACTATAAGCAAATAGAGAGAGTGCTAGAAAGAAGGGTTAAGGGCGAGCCAATAGATAAAATTTTTGGCAAAACGGAGTTCTACGGGCTAACCTTTAAGGTAAATAAAGACGTTTTAACTCCAAGAAAGGAAACGGAAATTTTAGTAGAAGAAGCGCTTAAAATTATAGGCAAAGAAAAACTTGAAGTGCTAGACCTTTGCACAGGTAGCGGCGCCATAGCTGTAAGCATTGCAAAAAATTCTGCCGCCAAAGTTACGGCTACGGATATAAGCGAAAGCGCATTAATGGTAGCAAAACAAAACGCTGAACTTAGCGACGTTAAAATAAACTTTATTTGCTCCGACCTTTTTTCTGACATAAAAAAGGGAAAGAAGTTTAACGTTATAACGTGCAACCCGCCATATATAAAAAGCGAAGATATAAAGACGTTAGATCGAGAAGTTAAGGACTACGACCCACACCTTGCTCTTGACGGCGGAGAAGACGGACTTTACTTTTATAGGAAAATTAGCGAAGAATTTGAAGAATTTTTAGCGCCAAAGGGCGTAATTTTGCTAGAAATTGGCTTAGGCCAAGAAAAAAGCGTAAAAAAACTGTTTTCAAAAAACAAATTTAGTGTTAGAATAGTAAAAGACTATTCTGGTATCCAGAGAATAATAATAGCTGAAAGGGGTTAATATGCTTGAAAAAACAACTAAGATAAAACAAAGGTACGATGAACTTACAGACCTTATTGTAAAGCCTGAAATTATTGCAGATAACAATGAGTGGAAAAAACTTGTAAAAGAACGCAATAGCATTGAAGATATAGCGCTTGCTCACGACAAGCTAGAAAAACTTGTTAAAGAAAAGGAGCAAACGGAAAGCGTTATAGCTAACGAAAAGGACCACGAAATGAAAAAGCTCTTTGAAGACGAGCTTTTTGAAATCAATAAGAATATTGAAAAACTTGAAGAAGAGATAAAAGTTTTACTTCTTCCAAAAGACGAAAACGACGAGAGCGACGTTATAGTGGAAATTCGCGCGGCGGCGGGCGGAGAAGAGTCCGCGCTTTTTGGTGCCGTGCTTATGAAAATGTACACGCGCTTTGCCGAGCGTAAACACTGGAAAGTTGAAATGATAGATGTATCGGAAACAGAACTTGGCGGAATAAAGGAAGCGGTGTTTTCCATTAAGGGCAAGAATGCGTATAAGTATTTAAAATATGAGAGCGGTGTGCATCGCGTACAACGTGTGCCAGAAACGGAAACGCAGGGCAGAGTTCACACGTCCACAGCTACCGTTGCCATACTTCCAGAAGTTCAAGACGTAGATTTTGAAATCAACGATAAGGACATTAAAATAGATACATATAGAAGCAGCGGTGCGGGCGGTCAGCACGTAAACAAAACGGATAGCGCTATAAGAATTACACACTTTCCAACAGGTATAGTTGTTGCGTGTCAAGACGAGCGTTCTCAGATTAAAAACCGAGAGCGCGCCATGAGCATTTTAAAGGCAAAACTCTACGACTACTACAAAACTCAGCAGGATAAGGAGTATGCTGAAAATAGGCGTAGCCAGGTAGGAACGGGCGATAGGAGCGAGAGAATTAGAACGTATAACTATCCGCAGGGTAGAATTACCGACCATAGAATAAATTATAGCGTATATAATATGGACGACTTTTTAGACGGCGATATAGAAGAGATGTCCGACGAGCTTCAACGTGAAGACCAAAAGAGAAAACTAGAACAAGCAGGAAATTAAGGAGAAAATTATGAAAACATATTCACTATTTATTTTAAAACCAGGCTTTATAGAAAAATTCGATGAGTTAAAGGAAATTTTAAAAGAGAATAATATAAATATAGATAAACTTTCAGAAGGCGTGCTTCCATTAAATAAGATAGAAGCCCACTACGAAGAACATAAGGGCAAAAGTTTTTATGAGGGTTTAGTGCGCTACATGACGGAAGGTGACGTTAAAGGCATTTATAAGTTCGATGCTACTTCAATTACAATGCAAGTTTCTTCAAATTTAAACGAGAGCGAAGAGAGTTTTATCACAAGAACGCGTGCGCTTGTTAAGGAAGTTATAAGGCCAAAATTTGCTTTAAAAAGAGAAGACTTTAAAGGCCTTTCAAACGAAGACTTTGAAGAACTTACAAAAACGGCTAACGTGCTTCACGCGTCAGATAGCCCAGCGTCTGCGGAAAGAGAAATAAAAAATTTATTTTAAGTCTAAACGTATTATTAAAAGTTAAAAGTGGCAAATTTAAGCTACTTTTAATTTTTTTTACAAATTTCCTAAAATACGAAAGTCCGTTAGGAATAATAGATTTTTATAAGTTATAATTAGGTAAAATTATAAAAGGAGAATATCATGCAAGAAAGTAAACAGGCAAAAGAGATTATTTTAACTAAAAATCCGCCAAATTATAGCTTAACTGGAGAGTGCAAAATAACGCTAGCTAATGGAAAAAAGAGAAGGCTAGATAAAATAAAAGTAGGCGACATGGTTTTAGGGGTTGATAAAGAAACAAATAAGGTTGTTCCTTGTAAAGTTATAAAGAGCGATACGTTAGAAGATATTAAAACTTACGGTTCATTTAATAAATATACGTTTTCAGACGGACAATTTATAAAAATTGTTGCCGACCACAAATTTTATAACACAGATAAAAAGGTTTTTGAATTTATAAACTCTTGCAACACTCGTGACCGCTTTTTAAAGGAAGACGGAAGCATTGTAAAATTAATAGAGAAAAAATTTTATAATAGATGCGTTCACCATTTTGAAATAGATACAACTTTGCATAACTATTTTGCTAACGGCTTCTTAGTAGGTACAAATGACGTAAACAATTTTGATTTTAATAAGATTGATTATAAGGCATAATAAAAATCCACCAGCTTAGTGGGGTTAACTTCACAGCTAGTGGATTTTTTATTTATTTAAATTATTCAGTAATTTGAACAGAAGCAACTTTAACATCAGTTGTAGTTCTTACGCACCATAGGTATCTTAAACCTGCAATCATTTCTTCTTTAACTTCGCCGCTATATTGTGTGGAGTCTATAACGTCAAAAGTGTTGTCAGCAGATTTGTAAACTTCTTTACCAGCGTTATCTTTAAGTGTAACAGTTACTTTAACAGTGCCATTTTCTTCAGTGTTAAAGTCGTAACCAACTGTGTAGTAGCCAGTAGAAAGTGATGCAGCATCTTCGCCGCTAACAAGTGTAGTGTAATCGTCTTGGTCTACGGCTGTGAAATTGTATACAAACTTAACGCCGTCAGCTGTTCCTACAAAGAAAACTGGGAGTTCTGTTAAGTATTCAACTTTCTCTTCTGTTCCTGCGTCTTCGTCAGCTGCATACTTTTCGTTAAGTGCCAACGTCCAAACTACATGCTTTCCTTCTTGAATAACGTCTTCGTCTACGTAAACTTTAAAGTTAACGCTCATTCCGCCTTCTTTCCAATCGTAGTTTTTATCTGCTTCTCCAAAATAAGTGCTGCCAGCAGTAGATTGTGCGCCGTAGCTTGTGTCTGGCTTTAAAGTGATTGTATCATCGTTGTTGTTTACTATTTCTCCATACATTCCGAAAACTTCACTATTTCCGTTTGAGAAATCTGCTTGCCAAAGCGTTCTAGGGCCTCCGCAAGCTGCAAGTGTGGCACAAGATACAAGCGCCATGGTGCCAAGTGCTAAACCTTTTGTTAATTTGTTCATAAATTTACCTCCTAAACATATATTTTATGACTTAGTTAGTATACGTATTTAAAGTAAATTTATCAAACGTTTTTAACAAAAAAATACTTTTTTTGGCAAAAATTTTATAGAAGTTATTAATTTATAACAAAATTTATTTAAAAAATGCAAATTATTGTTTAATTTGCATCTTTATTAAAGTTTGTATTTAGTTTTCCAATAAATTTTTGAAGAGTAGCCGTAACTTCGTAAGGTTCTAAGATATCTTCAAGAATTTTTGTGTTTTTAGTGCTAGTTATATACACGTCACCAACGTTATATTTTCTATCAAGCCTGCTAATGTTTACATTTATTGAAGTTATTTCTTTATAATATATGCTATATATATTTAATCCCGCGGTGCTGTCAGAAATTATAACTCTTTGCGAAGTTATATAGTATTTTAAGTTTTCAGAGTTCTTTCTAGCTTTTACTAGCCCGTATATCCATATCCAAACGGGAATTAAGTGGAGAGCAAAAAAAGCGCAAAGAGCAATTATAACGGGAATAGGAAAGGTTACTTTTGAAGCTATAAGCACAGCAATAAAGGTTATATCAACCACAAGCCAAATAATTACAAATTGCAATTTATTTAAAAATCTAGTCCAAAAATAAGCGGATTTATTCGGACTGCCTTGCCAAAGAATTTTCTCATCTTCGGCAAGTAAATTTTCAATATTTTCTATTTTTTTATCTAAATTTAAATAATTTTTGTTAATTTTACCCATATTTTTCTCTATTTTATGAAATTTTCTTTAAAAATTATTTCTGCATCTAAAACTTTTTTTATTCTTCTCATTTTAATTCTGTTTGTAAATCTTGAAAATACAAACACGTCTACAAACTCCCAAACAAACACCCAAGCAATAATTTCCATAATTATAGATATGGCGTAAGGCACGTTCAAGCTTTCTAAAAGTACAAGCAAGCCTACAAACGCAATGCCTATTATAAGAAGAGTTAAGGAAACTATGGTAAGTTTTAAATTTTCTTCTTTATAGTCGTTATAATCGTTTGAGAAATAACGCTTTATAACCGTTTTACACTCTTCTTTTTCTTCTTCCGAGCAGCTTTCGTCTAAATATATTTCAAGAGTTTTATTGCTTTTATTTTGCAAATCTTTAAAGCTTTCGTAGATATAGTCTCCAGCACTTTCATCTAAAACTTTATTTGTGTCTGTAGAAAATTTAGAATATGCGTCGTCTATTTTACCAAATTTAATACTTGCGGTTTCATTTAATTTAGTATTTTCTTTCATAAAAATATGCTAGCAAAGTGAAAAAAATTTGTCAAATAAAAAAGCTACAAGAAATTGTAGCTTTTTTACTTTTTAAGCATTTTTAATATGTGCTCGGCGACGTTGAAATCGGATACTTCTTGAAAATATTGAATGTTCGCGCTGGTGTTAACTTCGCATACCACTGGGCCGTTTATGCTTTTTAATATGTCCACAACGCCAAACTCACAGCCCACCGCTTTGCAGGCATCTAGGGCTAGTTTTTGTTCTACGAAGGTTGGAATATGCTTTTCCATAATTCCGCCAAAGTTTGTGTTAGAGCGAAAATCTTCTTTTCCTGCCGTTCTTCTAAGCGATGCAAGCACCTTGTTTCTTACTACATACATTCTTATATCCGTTCCGCTGGCTTCTGAAATGAACTCTTGAAATAGTAGCTCTCTGCCTTCAAATCTGTCCACAATTTCATAGGCTTGCTCGCGGGTTTTGGCTAGGTGGACGCCGCGGCCTAAATCTCCAAACCACTGCTTAATTATTATTGGAAGCCCTAGGTCGTCTATAATTTGGTCTACAAAAGGGTGTATGGTTTCCTTTTTATATTCCGAAAGTGCGGAAGGGAGTATTACAGTTTTAGGAATATTTACGCCGCACTTTATAAGTTGCTGATACATATTTGCGCAGTTTTCGCAAATATCTATTGCTCTTGAATTGTTATAAACTTTCAAGCCAAGCATCTCTAAATTTCTAGCAAGCCAAACGTCGTCGTCTAAAAATAGGGCGAAGTCGAAGTTCGCATAGCTTTCAAAACTTTTAACTTTGGTGTTGCTAAGCATAGTGTAAATTTGAACATTAGACCTAGCCGTAATTGAAATACCAAGTTTTTTGGCTGCGTCGAAAAGTAATTTTGTTTGAACTTCAAAACTTTTTTCGTCCGTATTGGCGTCGTATACAATAAGCACTTTTTTCATGTTTTAATTTTATCACATTAAAAAATATTAATCAAGAATTAAATTTTATTTTTTTAAAAATGTAAAAATATTAGTTTTTTATTTAAAATTTATAAAAAATTGCAAAAAAATAGCTAATTTTATAATATTTAGCCGTAATTTTCAAAAAATAAAATTATAAATAAAATTTTTTAAGGGTTTATTTTTTATGAATATTACAATAATATCAGATGTTTTTGGAAAGGAAAATAACGGCACGACTATTACAATAAGAAGGTTAATAGACGGCCTTAAAAAGCGCGGGCATAATGTTACGCTTGTAAGCACTTTTAAAACAAAAGAAAAGGGGTACATTACATTAGAAAGAAGGCATTTTGGAATATTTGATAATTACATTACAAATAAAAACCATGTAGAACTAGCAAAACCAGATAAAAAAATACTAACCGAAGCTATAAAAAATAGCGATATCGTACACATAGTTTTGCCTTTTAAAACAGGTGTTTTGGCAAGTAAGATTTGTAAAGAACTTTGCGTTCCTTTTACCACGGCTTTTCATTGTCAGCCAGAAAATTTTTCCGGAAATATCGGACTTCAAAATTTGCCCTTTTTAAATAGATACTTATATTTTAGATTTAAAAATAAACTATATAAAAGGGCAAGCAGAGTGCATTGCCCAAGCCAGTTTATTGCAAACGAACTTAAAAAACACGGCTATAAAACTAAAAATTACGTAATTTCTAACGGTGTAATTCCTATTTTTAAAAAAATGAACGTAAAAAAGCCAAAAAATTTGAAAAATAAATTTGTTATTTTGTACGTTGCAAGATTTTCTAAGGAAAAGATGCATAAAATTCTTTTAAAGGCGGCAGCACTTTCAAAATATAAGGAAAATTTGCATTTAATTTTTGCAGGTTGCGGTCCGCTTAAAGAAAAGTTTAAAACTTATGCCAAAACTCATAATGTAAGCTTGGAACTTAATTTTTATAACAAGGAAACTTTGGCGAAAGTTATAAACTATTCCGACCTTTACGTGCACCCAAGCGAAATTGAAATAGAAGCAATATCTTGTTTGGAAGCTTTGTCTTGCGGGCTTGTTCCGGTTATATCTAATAGTAAAAGGTCGGCTACAACTCAGTTCGCGCTTTCTAAAAAGAATTTATTTGAAAATAGAAATAGTAAAGACCTTGCAAGCAAAATTGATTATTTTATAGAAAACCCCATGGAAAAAGAAAAGCTTTCTAAAAAGTACGTGTATTATTCCAAACAGTTTAGTATAGATAATTCCATAGATAAGATGATAAAGATGTTTGAAGATGAAATAAATGAAAGTAAAACGTCGAAAAGGCGTAAATAATATACAATATTTTAAAGCAGACAAAAATTTGTTTGCTTTTTTTTTGTAATTAGTATATAGTTAATTGTATTTTTAAATTTATGGAGTGAATATGGGACTATTTACATCGCAAAACAAATCTAGTTTAAAAAAGTTAAAGAAAATTACAGACAAGGTTTTAGAAAAAGAAGATTACTATAAAGCTAAAACAGATGAAGAACTTAGGGAGACCACAAACCTATTAAAAGAGCGCCTTAAAAACGGCGAAACGCTAAACGATATCTTGCCGGACGCCTATGCCTTAGTGCGCGAAGCCGCAGCAAGAGTTTTAAACATGCGTCATTTCCCAGTGCAAATTATGGGTGGAATTGCGCTTCATCAAGGTAGAATTGCAGAAATGGCAACAGGTGAAGGTAAAACGCTTGTGGCAACTCTTCCGGCATATTTAAACGCTCTTGCCGGCAAAGGCGTGCACGTTGTAACCGTCAACGAATATCTAGCAAAGCGTGACGCGGCTTGGATGGGAAAAGTTCATAGGTTCTTAGGGCTAACCGTTGGCGTTGCGCTCAGCGGCATGGAAGAACACAAAAAACGTGAAGCCTATAACTGCGACATCACCTATGCCACAAACAACGAGCTTGGCTTTGACTATCTTCGTGACAACATGGTTGTTAGAAAGGATAGCCGTGTGCAGCGCGGGCACTATTTTGCAATCGTGGACGAAGTGGATAGCATTTTAATAGATGAAGCTAGAACGCCGCTCATTATTAGTGGTAGGGGAATGAAATCTAGCGAATCTTACTATTCTGCACAAAAGTTTGCTTTGAGCCTAAAAGCAGAAGAAGATTACGAAATTGAACCAAAGCAAAAGAGCATTCACTTAACGGAAACTGGTGCAACCAAGGCAGAAAGGTTCTTTAATGTAGATAACCTTTCCGACGTAAACTGCATTGAACTTAACCACTATATAATGAACGCCTTAAAAGCTAACTATATAATGAAAAGAGATGAAAACTACATTGTAAAAGACGACGAAATTATAATCGTAGACGAGTTTACAGGTCGTTTGATGGCGGGCAGAAGATATTCGGACGGACTTCACCAAGCTATCGAAGCAAAGGAAGGCGTTAAAATTCGCGACGAAAATAAAACTCTTGCAACAATCACCTTCCAAAACTACTTCCGTTTGTATACAAAACTCAGCGGTATGACAGGTACTGCGAAAACGGAAGAAGCAGAATTTAACGGCATATATAAGCTAGACGTTGTAACAATTCCAACCAACCGCCCAAATATTAGAAAGGACGAAACGGACATTGTTTACACCACAATAAATGGTAAAATTAACGCCATATTAGAAGAGGTTAAGGAAGTTCACGCCACAGGCAGACCTATTCTTATTGGTACAATAACCATTGATAAGAGTGAAGAGCTATCTAAGGCGCTTAGAAGAGAAAAGATAAATCACGTAGTTTTAAATGCTAAAAATCACGAAATGGAAAGTGAAATTGTGGCACAGGCAGGCAGAAAGGGCGCAGTAACAATTGCTACAAACATGGCAGGTCGTGGTACGGATATACTTCTTGGTGGTAACCCAGAGTTCATGGCAACCAAAAAGATGCGTGAAAAGAACTATTCCGACGAAGAAATTTCCTTTGCTACGTCTTACTTAAATTCAGACGATAAAAAGCTAATGGCTGCAAAGGAAGAGTACAATAAATTATACGCAGAGTTTAAAAAGACGACGGACGCCGAGAAAAAGGAAGTTGTGGAAGCTGGTGGCTTACACATAATTGGCACAGAAAGGCACGAATCTAGGCGTATTGATAACCAGTTACGTGGTCGTGCTGCACGTCAAGGCGACCCGGGTTCAAGCATATTCTTTGTATCACTTGAAGACGACTTAATGCGCAGGTTTGGCGGCGACTATTTAAAGAAAGTAGCAGCTTTTTTAAGAGTTGACGAAAACACGCCACTTCAAATGAGAATGCTCTCTAAGCAAATTGAAAGGGCGCAAAAGAGAATTGAAAACCAGAACTATTCAGCAAGAAAAACCGTGCTTCAATTCGACGACGTTATGAACAAGCAACGTGAAATAATTTACTCGGAAAGAAACAGAGTGCTAGACGGCGCAGACGTTCACGAGCAAGTTATGGCAATGTTCCCAGATTACGTTACTGATCTTGTTAACAACTATCTAGACGTAAACAAACCATATTTTGATTGGAAATTAGACCCGCTTAATAACGCGCTAGAAGATAAACTCTTCCCAAAAGGCACCAATTTAATTACCGAAGAGTTTGTAGATGAATGTGAAGTTCAAGACGTTATAGACAAAATTTTAAAAGTTATCTACACCAAATATGAAGATAAAGTTGAAGAAGTTAAAAAGCTTGGCTTAAACTACGCAGATTTTGAAAGATATATTCTTTTAAAAGTGGTAGACACGCTTTGGATTGACCATATAGACCAAATGACCATTCTTAGAAATGAAATAGGTCTTCGTGCGTATGGTAACCAAGACCCAATTGTAGCCTACAAGCGTGATGGCTTTGATATGTTCGACAACATGATAGACAAAATTAGGCAAGATACCTGTTCAATCCTACTCAACGCAAAAATCAACGTAGAAAGAAGGGAAGAGCCCAAACAGCCCGTTTATCAACCAGTAGAAGTTGTAGAAGGCTCTAAAAAGAGTGATAAAACGGTAGGTAGAAACGACCTTTGTCCTTGTGGGAGTGGTAAGAAATACAAGAATTGTTGCGGCAAATCATAACGAATAAAAGCGTCGCCTAGCTGTGTTTCTGGCAAGCGTACCCAAACAGTCATGAACGTAGGTTCACTCCTGCTTGGGCACACTTGCCGAGCCTTGCTATGCTCGCTTTTATTCGTTATGACGCGTTTCTATCTTAGTAATTTGTCTTGCTCGCTTTTCTGCGGTTTGACAATTCTTTGAATAAACTAATTTATTAAAAAATTTTTAGATATTTTTCTGTAAAATATCTAAAACAGTCATTTAGGAAACTAAACTCCTGCTTTGTGGCATTTTACGAGCCTTGTTCCGCTCGCTTTTCTGCGGTTTGATAATTCTTTGAATAAGCAGATTGTTGGCACACTTGCCGAGCCTTGTCTTATAACTTTTTGTGTTTGACTATAAATAATTATAGCAGAGCCACGCCTTCGTCATTTCGACCGAAAGGAATTTGGCTTTGGTCTTTAAATATAGTTAATGCTAGACATAGGGTTTGTATTTTTTTAAAAATTAATATGAAGTGGAGAAATCTCAGCTGCTCTAACATGCGTCAAATTTTGGCGCATTTTTAAAAAGGAAATCATGAAAGAATTTATTGCAAAAGAAAATCTTAAACTTACAAAACTTGTTTTAAAAGAGTACCCAGAACTTAGTTTTGGTCAACTTTCTACTGCGCTAAAAAATAAGGATATTAGGCTTGATAACGTTAGAACGAATAAAGACGTTTTGGTTAACGTCGGCACAAAAGTTAGCGTGTATATAGATTTTGATAAGCTTGAAAGCAAAATAAAGCGAATTTATGAAGATGAAAATGTGCTTATTGTGTTTAAGCCTAGGGGAATAGAAGTTGTGGGCAATGCGTCCGATTTAGAGCACGTTTTGTTGCGTGAAGGCGTAAAAGTTTTTGCTTGTCATAGAATAGACGTGAACACGGAAGGGCTAGTAATGCTTGCTAAAAATAAAAGAGCGGAAGAAGAGCTTTTAAAGGCATTTAAAAATCATGCCGTGCATAAAGAGTACACCGCTTGGGTGTGCGGACATATGGAAAGAGAGCAAGATACATTAAAAGCCTATTTAATAAAAAATGCTGCCGCTTCCAGAGTGCAAGTTTTTTCAGAAGAAAAGAAGAATTCTAAGGAAATTATAACAAAATATAAGGTGATGGAAGATTTAAAAACGTCGTCACTGCTTAGCGTTGAAATTTTAACTGGCAGAACGCATCAAATTCGCGCACATTTAGCTTTTATAGGTCACGCCGTAATTGGCGACGACAAATATGGAAATAGAGAAATAAATAAAGCTTTTTCCATGAAATATCAAGCGCTTACTGCAAGCAAACTTAAATTCAATTTAACAGGCTTTTTAAGTTATTTAAATAATAAAACCTTTAAAGTTTCGCCCACATGGCTTGAAAACTTAAATAAAGATAGAATATAACCTTATTCCCTTGACTAATTTATTAAAAATTTATTAAACTATAAATGAAATGAAAAGCAAGGGGTTTAAAAATATATATTTTGTAACCATAATTGCACTAATAATAACTTTATGTGCAAGTTTTGTTTTTGTGCCCACAGAAACTAAGGCTGCCATAAGCTTAGGACTAGAAACGGATTCAAGCGGAGCTTATCTTGTAAGCAGTTTTGAAGATTTAGAGCATCTATCTGAATACGTATACACTGGCGGTTCTACTTCGGGCAAAACCTTTAAACTTACAAATAGCATAGATATGGAAAGCCAAAGTTTTATTCCAATTGGAACTATATACAATGGCAAAACCTATTACTTTGACGGCACTTTTGACGGTCAAGGTTATACACTTTTAAATATTAATATAGATACAAAGTCCACCTACGCCACAGGCGATTTAGGTATTTTTGGCTATTTAAACGGTACAGTAAAAAATTTATCTATATGCTATGGTGATATATATCTATCTACCACGGATAAAAGTGCAGGCGGAATAGTGGGTTCCATGTATGGCTCAGCTAAAGTAGAAAGGTGTTATAATTTAGGTACAAAAGTTTATACGTATAGCGGCGCTCGTTCTTTTAATATAGGCGGAGTAGTTGGCTATCAAGATTCTTCTAGCTGCACGGTAACTCAGTGTTACAACCTTGGTGTAGTGGATAATAACGGAAGGTCAACCGCTAGGGCGGGCGGAATAGTAGGTAGCGCACTTGGAAACATTTCGGAATGCTTTAATAATGGCACAATAACATCTGGATCGACCTCCGCTACACTTACATATGCTGGCGGCATAACGGGGCAAGGTGGAACTATAAAAAATTGCTTTAATAAAGGTTCAGTTACGGCGCAGGCTAAGTCGAATACTATAACGGATTCAAATAAACATGAAATAAATGCAGGCGATACGGTACAATACCTTTATGAAGGTTATGGTTATTATCAGGGTGGAAGACAAACGGAATACAAGTGGATTATTACTTATGTAGAAGACAAAATAGGTTCAACCTATGGAACCAAACGAGAAGCTTATGCAGGGGGAATTTCGGGTTATACGGGTACAACAATAAATTATTGCTACAATTTTGCCAACATTTCCGGCGGATATTCAAATATTAAATATACTATACATTATGTGTTTGGTGCGCAATCTTTGCAGTCAACGTACTTTTATGGAGATTATTATCAAACAACTATAAATGAAAACGTAAGTTTTGCTAATTCCATAGCAAATGGCTGCTCTTTTAATTATTGTTATGCAAATAAAAATACGGATTCTTCAGGGAATAGTTTTTATACTTGTAATTATAATGTAACTCAAGAAGCTATACAAGTAAGCCCGAGAGATACTATTTATGGAAACACATTTAACTATATACAAGCAATATTAGATAATAAATATACAATTTTTAACTGTGGGGCACACGGTTTTCACTCGCCTAAAAATAATCCGCATCCAACGGGTAAATATTCAAAAAGTTTTTCCAATACTTCAAGTGCCAATTACACTCAAAAAGTAAATACATATTATTATTGCGCTCCATCTCTTGGTGGAGAAAATATTAGAGATGCAGGTTTGCAAAATTGTAGAGTTTCTATAACAAATAATGAAACAGGATCAAATAGGTCTATAATAATTAATTTACTTTATGATAGATACGATATTATAGAAGTACCTGCAGCTCCGGATAAAGATGATGATTTGGGTTTTGCAGATGTAATTCCGTTCGGTGGAAGCGATACTAAACTTGACAAACAAAAAAGAGATCAGGATTATGACGGGAATAAGGCTAAAATAACGATAACTAATAATTTTGTGAGAAAACCGAGCTATGCTGACACAGGCGTTTTAACTTCCGTGCCTTCTACTTTTAGTAGTAGCATTTGGGGAGTAAACTCCTTAATTAACAACGGCAACCCATATCTTCGTTGTTTTTATTGGACAGATAGTGCACAAAGCTTTAATAATTAAAATTTTTAATCATTTGACTTTTTTTTAATTAGATAGTTATACTATTACTTGCTCTTTTATTTTGGAGCAAGTTTTTTAATGTGTTTATTAGTTCTATATTAGTTCTTTAAAGTATATTCATATAGACGGCGATAGAACTTTAACTGCTGCTTCGAATTTGGAAATGAATATGATGGGCGGTTCTACTTGGGTTCGAACGGATAGCCCGTACGAGCCTACGGATTGGACTAAAAATGTGGTAACTGAAATACCAACTACAAATAATGGCGGCTACTATCACCAAATGAGTGCATATTAAAATTTTCAACAGCTCTAATTTAGAGCTGTTTTTTATATAGCTATATATAACAATATAATAAAAACTATTATATCGGTTGGCACAGTGTGTGGATTATCCCACGAAACTAAACTATCAAAATTTTGTTTTCAAGATAAATTTTTTTAAAATCTTGCCAAATTTGCAGGCATTTTTAAAACCTTTTTAAAAAATTTTTTATTTTCTTTTTAGCGTTTTTGTGGGCGTTTTGGTGCGTTTTGTCCTTACTACTTGCGGGGTGTTCGTGAACACGCCGAAGGGTGTTGATTTTCGCCAAAAAAAAGTTAAAAATTTTGTAATTTTTTTTGAAAAAAGTGTTGACAAGGGGTATTTGTGTGTGGTATCATGACCAAGCCTTGAAAGAAAGGAGGCAAGTTAGCCTAGCTTTTAAGGAGTAAATAGAACCTTGACAACTGCATAATTAACAAATATCAAATATCAGTATTTGCGAGTATTAAAACTTTTAATATTAGTAAGTAATGCGTAATTTGGTATATTTCAATTTTAACGAAGAAGTTAATCTTTCGAAATAAGACTTTAAGCAAAAATGCTAAGAATCTGATTAAGCTACAAAGAGCATATAGAGGATGCCTTGGCACTAGGCGCCGATGAAGGACGCGACCAGCTGCGAAAAGCTACGGGGAGTTGCTAATGAACTGTGATCCGTAGATATCCGAATGCGGAAACGCACTTGCGCTAATACGCAAGTATCATTGCACGAATCAAATAGTGTAATGAGGGGAACCCAGGGAACTGAAACATCTAAGTACCTGGAGGAAAAGAAAGTAAACAAACGATTGCGAAAGTAGTGGCGAGCGAAATTGCAAGAGCCCAAACCTTAGGTAGTAATATCTAAGGGGTTCGGACCCCGGCATGGGACGAAATAACAATAGAAGAACATATCTGGAAAGGTAGGCGAAACAGGGTAATAGCCCCGTAATTTAAATTGTTATGAACCCTAGGGGTATCCAGAGTAGCACAGGACACGTGTAATCCGGTGTGAACGCGCGAGGACCATCTCGTAAGGCTAAATACGACCTAGTGACCGATAGAGCACAGTACCGTGAGGGAACGGTGAAAAGAACCCCGGGAGGGGAGTGAAATAGAACCTGAAACTGTATGTTTACAAGCAGATAGAGCGAAAGCGATATCGTACTTTTTGTAGAACGGGCCGGCGAGTTACTTGTTGTAGCGAGGTTAAGTGTTTAAGACACGGAGCCGAAGCGAAAGCGAGTCTGAAAATGGCGCATATAGTTGCAATAAGTAGACCCGAAACCAGATGACCTAACCATGAGCAGGTTGAAGCGGTGGTAACACACCGTGGAGGACCGAACACACGCCTGTTGAAATAGTCGGTGATGACTTGTGGTTAGCGGAGAAATTCCAACCGAATCTGGATATAGCTGGTTCTCCTCGAAATAGCTTTAGGGCTAGCCTCTGTTAATAGATTGTTGGGGGTAGAGCACTGAATAGGCTAGGGGCCTTCACGGGTTACCGAACCTTATCAAACTCCGAATACCAAACAATTGTTCACAGGGAGTCAGACAGTGTGAGATAAGTTTCATTGTCAAAACGGAAACAGCCGAGATCTACAACTAAGGTCCCAAAGTATAGGTTAAGTGGAAAAGGATGTGAAATTGCTAAAACAACCAGGATGTTGGCTTAGAAGCAGCCACTCATTAAAAGAGTGCGTAATAGCTCACTGGTCGAGTGATTTTGCGCCGAAGATTCAACGGGGCTAAAACCTAACACCGAAGTTTAGGGATTGTGTTTACACAATCGGTAGAGGAGCAATGATTACCGGGCTGAAGCAGAACCGTAAGGAACTGTGGACTGTAATCAAGAGAGAATGCCGGCATGAGTAGCGAGAGCAAGGCGAGAAACCTTGCCGTCGAAAGTCTTAGGTTTCCTGGGGAAGGTTCGTCCGCCCAGGGTAAGTCGGGAACTAAGCCGAGGCCGAAAGGCGTAGGCGATGTCCAACTGGTAGATATTCCAGTACCACCGTTAATCGACAAAGAGTCGAGGCAGTGACACAGTAGGATAGCAAGAACACGAAGATGGAAAGTCGTGGCCAAATCATGAGGGGTCTAAATAGTGAAGTACGTTTAGAGCACGCCCTAGGTGATGATGGGGAGTGAAAATTAGTAACGAAGCTTGCGAATTCACACTGGCGAGAAAAGCTGCTAGATAGATTAAAGGTGCCCGTACCGCAAACCGACACAGGTAGACGATGAGAGAATCATAAGACGAACGGATTAACCCTTGTTAAGGAACTCGGCAAAATGACCTCGTAACTTCGGGAGAAGAGGTGCCACCAGCAATGGTGGTCGCAGTGAAACGGCCCAAGCAACTGTTTATCAAAAACACAGGTTTCTGCTAAATCGTAAGATGAAGTATAGGAGCTGACGCCTGCCCGGTGCTGGAAGGTTAAGAGGAGATGTCAGTCGCAAGACAAAGCATTGAATTTAAGCCCCAGTGAACGGCGGCCGTAACTATAACG
>DVOJ01000011.1 GCA_018713725.1 Candidatus Caccopulliclostridium gallistercoris
TTACGCTTGAAATTTTTCTTATACCGACCAAACGCAAGTTCCAGCCTAACGGCTTGGGAACTTGGTCGGTACTCTCTGCGAAGTAAACGCTTCGAAGATATTAGGAAGTTTACCTTCCGGTCGAAATGACGACTTGGAGTGCGCTGGAGATTTTAAAATAACGAAGCCCTGCTTTCGTCATTTCGACCGGAAGAAATTTTCGTTTATACTTTCTATATTCTTAATGCCAGACGTTAAATTTTTTTACTACTAAACCCAATGTGTAGTGGAGAAATCTCGGCTACTTGTTTAGTTAGAGACTCGCTAGCTCGGGTCACGGGAAGAGATTCTTCGCGATTTCGTGCAAAGCACTTCCGCTCAGAATGACAGAGGAGTGAAGCCTTCGCAAGAGTCTTCGAAGACTCTAGCGTAAGCCCTACTCCACGCCGCATCTGCGCATACGCGGTTAAAAAGCTTTTCAAGTTTTTTACTTTACATTTTACTTTTTATTTTGCTATAATAAAAGTTATGAAAATAACAGTATCAGAAAATTTAGTAGCACTTGCTAAAAAACTTAAAAAATACGCGCCGCTATATATTGTGGGCGGATATGTAAGAAATAGCTTGCTTGGAATAACGCCTTCTGACGTAGACCTAGCCTCTAAACTTACACCGGAAAGGCTGGCTGAGATTCTTGCCGGCTCTAAGTTTGAAGTAAAGGAAATTTCTAAAAAACTTGGCACAATTACCATAAGATGCGGAAAAGAAGTTTGGGAACACACAACTTTTAGGCGAGATAACTACGATTCCACCGGCAGACACGTTCCTAAAAACGTGGACTTCGTGGAAGACGTAAGAGAAGATGCAAAACGTAGAGATTTTACAGTAAACGCCATATATTACAACATTTTAAAGGACGAGCTTGTGGACGTATACTCTGGCGTATACGACCTTCAAAGAAGAATTTTAAGATGTGTGGAAACGCCAAACTTCGTGTTTAATTCCGATGGTCTTAGAATTTTAAGAATGGTGCGTTTTGCCTGCGAGCTTAATTTTAAAATAGATAGAGCTACGCTTAACATGGCTAGAAAGATGTCTTATAGGCTTAACGACATTGTGGGTTCAAGAAAATTTTCAGAACTCGTTCACATTTTAAATTCTCCTACAAAATATTCCGTGTCCAATAAAAACGCAGATATGCGCGGGTTAAACTACTTAAACTTTTTACACGCTTGGCCATTTTTATATGTGCATTCAACTTATGTAAAATATAAGCTCTCTAAAAAGGCAGAAGGCGAAACAAAATTTTTTGCCTTGCTTATAGACATCATAAATTCAGTTAACCCAGATTGCATTGAATTTTATTTAAAATATCTTTTAGGGCAAGACGGGTTTATGCTCCCTAAGGCAAATATTGAAACAATTACAAAAATAATTTGCGGATATTACGACGCTTTAAATAAAATGAATAATAAAAAATATTTCTTTAAATATTTTAATTATTTTCCTAAAATATCTGAATTATTAAAGATAAAATCCAAATTTTTATATAATAAATATTATTTTTTCGATTATTATATTAAAAAACATAAAATTCCAGTGCATATTAAAGATTTAAAAATTCGCGGCGAAGATTTAAAGAAAATTAAAGAGCTCCCCGCAAAAAAATATAGCCTAGTACTTGCTGACCTTTTAGATAAGGTGTTCGACGGGCTTGCAAACGATAAGGAAACCCTTTTAAAAGAGGTGGAAGATGGCATTAGAAATAATTTGTATTAGTTTAATAGTTATTATTTTAATTTTAAATATATTTTTAATAATAAAAAATAAAAAAACTAACGATAATTCCGATTTAATTAAAAATATTAATTTAAATTTTGAAAAACAAAATGAAATTTATAAACAAATAAATGAAATGCTACTTTCTGCAATTAAAAACTATAACGAAACAGTTTTAACCGGCATTTCACAAAACTTGCAACTTCAAAAACAAGAATTAATAGTTGTACAAAACAGATTAGAAAGCATTTTAAAAAGTAATGAAGATAGGCTTGCTAGAGCTACCCAAATACTAGATTCCGGTCTTACAAAACTTCAAACGGACAACGAAAAAAAATTAGAGCAGATGCGCCAAACGGTTGATGAAAAATTAAACGTTAGCCTAGAAAAGAGACTTGCGGAAAGTTTTAACATAATAAACAATAGGCTACAATCCGTTTACGAAGGCTTGGGAGAAATGAAGCAACTGGCTACCGGCGTTGGCGATTTAAAGAAGGTATTAACAAACGTTAAAACGCGTGGCGTTTGGGGCGAAGTGAGCCTTGCTAATCTACTTGAACAGATGCTCTCCCCTGACCAGTTTTCTTCAAACGTGGCAATTAAAGATAACCAAGAGCGCGTGGACTTTGCTATTGCACTACCTGGAAAGGACGACAAAACCATACTTCTTCCTGTGGATGCAAAATTCCCAATAGAAGACTATCAGCGTTTAGTGGAAGCAAGCGAAACTGGAAACGTTCAGCAAACGGAAGCCGCTAAAAAAGGCTTAGAAAAACGAGTAAAGGAAGAAGCCAAAAAGATAAGCGAAAAATACATACTTCTTCCGAAGACCACGGATTTTGCAGTAATGTATTTAGCACTAGAAGGCCTATATGCCGAAGTGTTACGAATGCCAGGCTTAGCTGAAGAACTTCAACGCGAATACAAGGTTGTAATCTGCGGGCCAACAACGCTATCTGCACTTTTAAACAGCCTTCAACTTGGCTTTAAAACGCTATCTATTGAAAAACGCTCGTCTGAAATTTGGCAACTACTTGGCGTGTTCAAGCAAGAGTTTGGAAAATTTGTAGACCTTCTTGCAAAAACGCAGAAAAAGCTTGCCGAAGCTTCCAACACCATAGAGAGCGCAACAAAAAAATCTAGAACAATTGAAAGAAAACTTAAAAACGTTACCGGTATTGAAGAAGAAAGTGATATACTACTAGAGTCTGGAGAAGACGAAATTAACGACGATGGAGAATAAAAAATGAATTATGCACAAGAATTATCAAATGAATTTAATATTCGCGAAGCTCATGCTCAGAATATTATAAACCTAATTGAAGAAGGCAACACTATCCCCTTCATAGCAAGATATAGAAAGGAAATGACGGGTTCAATCGACGACCAAGTGTTAAGAGATTTAGCCGACCGCTATTCCTACCTTAAAAATCTGGAAAAACGCAAAACTGAAATTATTTCTAGCATAACAGAGCAAGGCAAGATGACGGACGAGCTATTAAGCCAGATTGAAAACGCCGTAACTCAAACGGAGCTTGAAGATATTTATAGGCCATATAAACCAAAGCGTAAAACGCGTGCAAGCGAAGCTATAAAGAAAGGTTTGCAGCCACTTGCAGACATAGTTTTAGCGCAAAAAGAAGAAAATATTGAAGAAGTTGCTAAAAATTACATCACAGAAGAAGTGAAAACCGTTGAAGAAGCTTTGCAGGGCGCTAAGGACATTATAGCCGAAATTGTAAGCGACGACCCAGAACTTAGAAAGCTTTTAAGAGAGCTTATTCATAATAAAGCACAAATCACGTGCGAGCTAGATGAAACTAAAGAAAATGCACCCACCTACGAAACGTACGCACATTACAGCGAAGCAATCAATAAAATTCCAAGCCACAGAGTGCTAGCTATAAATCGCGGCGAAAAGGAAGAGTGCTTAAAAGTTAAAATTGAACTTAACCCAGAACTAGCCCTTCAAATAATATATAAAGAATATATTAAGGGCGAAAATAGATGCAGTGAACTTGTAAAAGAAGCCATAGACGACGGCTATGAAAGGCTTCTTTTCCCAAGTCTTGAACGCGAAATTCGTTCCAGCCTTACGGATATGGCAAACGAACAAGCTATTAAAATGTTCGACTCCAACCTTCGCCCCCTACTTCTTCAACCACCAGTAAAGGGCAAAGTTGTGCTTGGGTTAGACCCAGCTTATAGAACAGGCTGCAAAATTGCCGTTGTAGACCCAACTGGAAAAGTGTTAGATACCTGCGTTATCTACCCTACTCCACCACAAAATAAAATTGAAGAAGCAGAAGAAAAATTAACGGAATTTATAAACAAATATAAAGTAGACATTATATCAATAGGAAACGGCACGGCTAGCAAGGAATCTGAAATATTCGTTGCAAACCTTATAAAAAAGCAAACTAGAAAAGTTGAATATATAGTTGTAAACGAAGCCGGTGCCAGCGTTTACTCCGCTTCAAAACTTGGCGCGGAAGAGTTCCCAGATTTTGACGTAGCTCAGCGTAGCGCGGTTAGCATTGCAAGACGTCTTCAAGACCCACTTGCTGAACTTATAAAAATTGACGTAAAGAGCATAGGCGTTGGACAATATCAACACGATATGCCACAAAACAGGCTTGGCGAAGTGCTTGGCTGGGTTGTGGAAGATTGCGTTAACAGCGTTGGCGTAGATTTGAACACGGCGTCGTATAGCTTACTTAGTTATGTGTCTGGTTTAAATATGGGCATAGCTAAAAACATTGTAGCTTACAGAACTAAAAACGGAGCTTTCAAAAACAGGGCTGAACTAATAAACGTTCCAAAGCTCGGCGAAAAAGCTTTTGAACAGTGCGCAGGCTTCCTAAGAATAGTTGGCGGAGATAACATTTTAGACAACACCGCAGTTCACCCAGAAAGCTACGAAGCAACGGAAAAGCTTTTAAAACATTTTAATTATACCGACGAAGACGTAAAGAATAACAATCTAGTTTTACTTCCAGCTAAAATTCAAAGTGAAGGCTCTAAGAAAGTAGCTGAAATTTGCGGCGTTGGCGAACCTACTTTAGAGGATATCACAAACGAACTTTTAAAGCCGGGGCGCGACCCACGTGACACCTTACCTGCTCCAATACTTAGAAGCGACATAATGAGCCTTGAAGATTTACAACCAGGCATGGTGCTAACAGGCACAGTTAGAAACGTAATAGACTTTGGCGCCTTTGTGGATATCGGCGTGCATCAAGACGGGCTTGTGCACATATCTCAGCTTTCAAAAGGTTATGTAAAACACCCAAGCGAAGTATTAAAAGTTGGCGACATAGTAAAAGTTAAAGTTATTGGCATAGACCCAATAAAACACAGAATTTCTTTAAGCATAAAAGATGTAGAAGAAGATGAGAAGTAAAAATAAAAATTCCTTTAATTTTTTAAAGGAATTTTTTTATTTTTTAGAACTATTTATCATGTCTTGAAATTCTATAGATTTATGAAAGCCAAATGGTAATGCATTAATTTCTAAATTTTTATCGTAATTTTTAATAATTTCTATAATTTTATTTATATTTTTTGTTAAAAATGCATTTTTTAATTCATTTTGTATATTATTTTTAGGTTTAAAATAATTAATTATTTTAATTAAAAAATCGTCGTTAATTTCTTTTTCTATTATATCTAAATATTTATTTTCTAATATCGCTAGCCTTATATATGCACTTAAAACAATAAATATTATTGAACAAATATAAAACCACATTTCTTTATCGTTTGGAAAAAGCTCTTTTGCAATTTCTAAATAGTACGGGCACGCAAGTTTTGTTTGCAAAAACATATTTTCATTAAGTAGTGTTACCATAGAAGAATTACTTCTTTGACGATAATAGTAATAATAAACCAAAATATCCTTACAATAAAACTTTTCTATGTTCTTTAAAACTCTTAAAATAAATAAATTGTTATCCCAAAGAAGAATGTTCTCTTGAAAGGTGCAATCTATCTTTTCTTTTTTTACGAGCATTTTAGATACAAATTCGCCACTATTTATAAAAGCTAAAAAGTCTATCATGTTTTGCTTATCCTTTGTAAAATAATACCCTTCTTTCGGCGAATATCTTTCTTTTCTAATTTTGTCTGGAAAAATTTGTAAAACTGAACCAAACACAGCGTCAACATCTTTTTCTTTAAGCGTTTTTAAAAATTCTTCAACGGCATTTAGCGGAAGTTCATCATCACCATCTATAACATATACGTAGTCACCGCTTGCATTTTTTAAACCCATGTTTCTTGCAATTTGCTTATTTGAACTATTTGAACAATATAATTTTATTCTCTTGTCTTTTGTCATGAAACTATTTATGATTTCCAAAGTTTTGTCGCTAGAACCGTCATCTACTACAACTATTTCCAAATTTTTATAGGTTTGATTCACAAGAGACATTAAGCACCTTGCTATAAAACCTTCAATATCCTTTGCTGTTAAAATAATAGAAACAATATCCTTCATTAATTCTCCTAAAATCATTATATATTATTATTTAAATTTCAATCAACAATTTTTTTTAAAAAAATCACTCAAATTAAAAATTTTGAGTGATTTTTTAAATTTTATTTATTAAATTTTATAGCTTTATAATCTACGTCTATGGCTTTCTTTGTGCCGTTTAGTAAGCCATTTGCAAAGTAGTTGTAAAGTTTTGGTGTGATTGCAAAGTGACGTACTGTTCTATTTACTCTCTTATGTTCTACAAGCTCTACAATGCTGCCATCTTCTTTTAAGAAGTGGTCACCTATCTTACATTCATCTATGTGCATATAAGATTTTGTTTCTATATTGTAGAATCTATGACGGTGTACTGTTTTTATTGTTGTTCCGTCTGAGAATGTCCACTTGTCGTAGCAGTTATGTTTCTTTACTTCTTTTATATCACTTTCAAATATTTCACTCTCTACAATCTTGCCTGTTAATGGGTCTACTGAAAGCACTTTATCGCCAACCTTTACGCTTCTTAATCTCTTCTTCTTTCCGTCACTCATTGTTACTAAAGTATCACCGGTTAGGCAGGTCCAATCTCCAGTATACCACTGAGACCAAGCAGAATAATTGCCATCTGCATCTTTTATTCTAATTCTAAATTCCATTGTTCCGCCACCGCCACACAATGCGGAATCTAAATCCCCTCCAGAAGTTATTGATAAACTTTCTGTTGTTATATTAAACGTTTTTGTTCCAGAACCTGTGGTTACTTCCCCTCTAGAAGCTCCTTCACCACCATATTCTATTTCTAATATTGAACCTATTTGTAAATTATTAAAAGTAATATTGGCACCATCAGAATTTCCACCAGTACTTGTTGAAACTTCTGGTAAAGTTGATAAATCTATTTTCTTTTCTGTTCTTTCTGCATCAAATTTTAAACTTACATTAAAGTTTTGTATAGACGTGCTAAAATTTGTTAAATGCAACGTTAATGTATAAGTTTGCGAATCATTTGTCTCAATATATTCAACTGCAACCTCATCTGAAACCACATCTATATTTGCATGTGTTCCCGTTGTGTTAGTTACTGTTACTGCTATTGGAAATTCTGAATAGTTTGTGAAATCTATTTTATATTGTAAATAACTACCTGTTTCTGTAAAACTTACATTCCCTATTGTCCATGCAGTTAAGTTATGTGACGATGTTCCGTTTGGCGTATCGTCTGTTCCTGCGTTTACTGGTGTGTAGGAATAACCTGTGTATGTATATGTGCCACCTTCATTTCCGTCATATGCTGCTAAGTTTCCCGTGCTTGAACCGCGAAGCACACTGCCTTCTGCTTTTAAGTATACACCTGTAGCATTAAAACTTACCGTGCTATTTACACTTAGGCTTACCGTGCTTGCCGCAAGTACGCCACCTGTTAGCATTGCCATAGATATTGCTAATGCTGATACACTTCCTATTATCCTAGTTTTCTTTTTCATAACATTCTCCTTTGTTATCTTTTACATTTTTCTTTAATTTATGTATCCAAATGCTTATATGAGTTTAGGGTAAATTGCGAATCTCGGTTACTAATTAATTAGAGTCTCGCTAGCTAGGGCGGCAAGGAGATTCTTCGCGGATTGTCGCATCGCTAACGCTTAGCTCGCCGCTCAGAATGACGCGAAAAGGATTCTTCCTTTTCGCTCCGCAACGGAGCAAAGCCGCTGCAAGAGGCTTCGAAGACTCTTCGTTAGCCCTACTCCGAAGCCTTTGCTTTTCTCCTTACTCTGTCAAAAAATATTTTAAGTAGTCTTTTCCCAAAGGTATTTGAGAAATTTTTTTCTTGCATAGCCTTGCCCGCGTCGAGACTCGCTCCGCTAGGCGAGTTACTCTTCGCAACTGCGCATACCGCTCCGCGTTCTCTCCTTCTCCCCAAAAATTGAAAATTTTTGGGGACCCCGTACAAAAATGCTACCATAATTTTCTTTCTTGCTTGTTTTTTACATACATTTTTGTAATTTCTGCTCGTTTGGGTAAAATAACCTTGCAAAATTATTTTTGCAAGGTTATTTTACCCCCCCCCGCATTTTTGTCAAGCGAAATTAAAAGCTTTTTCAAAAAATTTTACTTCACTTTCCTGCCAACCTGCAGCTTGAACAAAAATGTGCCTTTTTAGAAGATTTTTTATAAAAATCGCTTTGTTTTTTTTATTATTGCAGTGTATACTGAAAATACTTTAGGAGGATGTTATGAAAAAATCTTTTATTTCTCTTGGCATTGCTGGAACAATGCTTGCTACTGCATTAGCCTTTACTGGTTGCGGTGAACCACAATCTACAACAATGTCGGTAAATGATATATACGCTATGAGTATGGTTACAGGCGTAAACTTTTTAACGGAAAATCAACCTTCTAGCGCAAATCAATTTTCTGTTAACCTTACAAGTGAATCTAAGCAAACAATTTTAACTTATGTTGATATGTTTGATAACGTTCTTAATAATGGTGGAATACATCCAGTAATTACGGACGTTACTTCTGAAGAACAAAACTTTCAAGATTATTCTAAAAAAATGAGTATAACGTTGGGTCAAGATACCTACACAATGTATTACAACGAAACTGTTAAAGGTACAGAAGTTGAATACGACGATAACGAAACTGAAACTGAAACGGAATCTGTTTTACAAGGAATTGTTGTTTTAGAAAACTCTACCTTTAACGTTATTGGTGGCAGAGAGTTAGAAACAGAAGAAGAAAATGGCGTTACTGAAACAGAAACAAAAGTAAAGCTTATAATATCTGAAGAAGAATTAAAAATTCCAACAAACGACGAGTTTGATGATATTAAATTTAATGCTATAAATAGCTATGTTAAAATTGAACAAGAAATTGAAAATAACGAAATTGGTTACAAATATACAACAAAATTAAATGGCGAAGAAAAAAGCACTTCTATAGGTTTTGAAAATCAACGCGGCAAAGAAACGCTTGAAATAGAAATTGAAGAAAATAATAACGAAATTGAATACGAAATTAAAAAAATCGAAAATAATAAATTTAAAGTTGAATTAGAAAATAATTATGAAGATTTAGATATGTTTATAGAATACATTGAAGGTGCTTGGAAGTTTACTAACAGAAATGGCGAAGAATTATAAAATATAAACAATTTAATGATTAAATAGTAAATTTTACTCTAACTTAAATAAAAAAACACCACAAAACTAAATGAACAGCACCCAATAAAGTAGACAGTTTAAAAAAAAGACCTTCTGTGGTATAATGAATTTATCACAGGAGGTTTTTTAATATGGCTGGTAAAAAAGGTATGAAGCATTACTCTATTGAGTTTAGGCAA
>DVOJ01000012.1 GCA_018713725.1 Candidatus Caccopulliclostridium gallistercoris
AGTTCCCAAGCCGTTAGGCTGGAACTTGCGTTTGGTCGGTATAAGAAAAATTTCAAGCGTAAAAGGCGAGCGTTTGCGGATAGCAAACTCGACCAAAGCGCAGAAATTTTTCGTGCAGTGGAGAAATCTCAGCCGCTTAATCTCCGAATTTTTGTTCAAGTTGCAGAGTTTAAACTAAATTCATTTGGCTGTTTTTTATTTTATTCTGCACAAATAACCACTGTATCCGTAACCTTAACCTTTGTGCCGGCGGGCGGGAGCTGGTTCGTTATGGTTAAACCTTCGCCGTCTATTTCATAACTTAAACCTAAGCTTACAAGTGTGGTTACCGCTTCCGTTAGTGTTTTGTTAATTAGGTCTGGCATGGTTACTGTGGCTACTTCTGCGCTGGCTAGGGCTGGGTCGTCGGGCTTTATGTTTAAGTATTCAAACATACCGGAAAATATTTCTTTTGCATACGGCGATGCTACCACGCTTCCGTAGTAGGCACCTGTGCCGGGTTCGTCTACCATTAGAAGTAATACGTATTCTGGGTTTGACGCTGGATAAGTTCCAATAAAACTAGATACATATTTGCCGCGGGCAATGGTGCCGTTTTCGTACTTTTGCGACGTTCCTGTTTTGCCGCCTATTTCATAGCCTGGTACAAAGGTATATTTGCCAGTTTTAGATACAACGCCTTCTAGCATTGCGTTAAGGGTGGCTGACGTTTGCTTGCTTACAACTTGCCTTACTGGTGTTACCGCGCTTTCTTCTACTGTAACGCCGTCGGGGGAGACAATTTTGTCTATTAAATATGGCTTATATAGTGTTCCGCCGTTCACGGCAGCGCAAACTGCGGTTATTAGTTGAAGCGGTGTAACCGCAATTGCTTGGCCAAAGCCCATGCGGGCAAGGTCTACGCGTTTAGCCGTGCTTTTATTCATAATAATTCCAGAACTTTCTCCGCTAATCTCTATGCCAGTTTTTTGCCCTAAGCCGAAGGAAGAAAAGTAGTTATAAAAGGTGTCTAGCCCAAGCCTTAGCGCTAAATCTACAAACACGCAGTTGCAGGAATTGGCAAGCCCTTCGGAAAGCGTTTGACTGCCGTGGCCTATGCTTCTCCAACATTTAATTCTCTGACCGTCCACAGTGGTAGACCCGCCGCAGTAAAATCGGCTATTCTCGTTTGCCTTGCTTTCTTCAAGGGTTGCAGCCATGGTTAGAATTTTAAAGGTAGAGCCCGGCTCGTATACGTCTACAACTGCCTTGTTTTTAACGTTTTCTAAAAGCGTACTTGGGTCGTCACGCGGAACGTCGTTTAGGTCAAAACTAGGCTTGGTGCTCATGGCTACAATTTCACCCGTGTTTGCTTTCATAACTATGGCAGTAGCGCTTTTTGCCTGTTGTTCTACCATAACTTTATTTAACGCCTGCTCTACAATAAGCTGAATTTTGGCGTCTACGGTTAGCGTTATATCGTAGCCCGGTATAGACGGAATGTAATAGGAAAGGGTATTTTCGAGCTCTTCGCCTGTTATGTCTGCTTGAACTAGGCTTTTGCCGTCCGTGCCTTTTAATATGTCATTATAATACAGTTCTATGCCGGCTTGCCCAACGTTATCTATGGTTGTAAAGCCTAAAATTTGAGTTAATAGGTCGCCGTAAGGGTAGTAGCGCTTGGTGTTCTGTGAAAGGTATACGCCCGGCAAGTTTTTATCTATAATCTCTTTTGCAATCTCTTCTTCCACTTGCATTTTTATTAAGTATTCCGACGCATTTCTATTAGTAACCTTATTGTAAACGCTAGTGTAGTTAAGCCCTAAGGTGCTGCTTAAAAAGGTGGCTGTTTCTTCTGGGTGGTCTATTTCTCTCGCGCGCGTGTAGACGTTGTACGTAGTGTAGGATACTGCTAGGCTTGAGCCTGTTATGTCGTAAATTTTTCCACGCTCGGCTTTTAGCGGGAGGTCGCGCGTCCACTGGTCTGCGGCTTTACTTTGAAGCCACTTGCCGTTAATTAATTGCACTACGCCAAGCCTTATAAGTAGAACACAAAAAATAAAGGATACTAGCAAAATTAATGCAAGTATCCTCTTTTGTTGTGAGTGAAGATTAAATTTTTTTAACACTTAGCCTCCAAAAATTCCAGATAGCCAATTACAAAATCTATCGAACCAGCTTGTACTAACTGTGGGGTCCGTAGGCTCGGCAAGTGGTTCCGCCTGCACACCAAAAATATTTTCTGGTGCAATAGGGGACAAACTTCCGTCGTCGTCTGGCTCGATTGCTTCGCCCAAAGCCTCGATTTTCATTATATATTGTGCTTCATTTATCATATATTCATTGTTAGCCTGATTTATGCTAGAGTTTAAACTGTTCATTTCAACTGCATTGCTAATAACCCATATTCCGCATATAGCTATAATAATACAGTATACTGCTACAATTAATCTAAACCTAAACTTTGGGTCTTTTTTAGGTTCTGTTTGGGTTTTAACTTCTGGCGCTGGTGCGGTGGCTTCAATAAAATCGTAGTTAGGTGTTTCTATAACTGTGGAGGTAAAAAGTTTTTCTTTTTTAAGTTCTTTTAAGTTAAGCTCGGCTTGCTTTTGCGTGCTTTCTTCTACTGCTTTTTCTATTTTAGTTTCTTGAACTGGCTTTTCAAGTAGCACTGTGCGGCTTTCTTTTTCTTGCATAACTCCTCCTTTTTAAGGAATTATATACCAAAATAAAAAAATTTGCAATTTTAATTTTAAAAGTTTGAAAAAAATTTGCTAAAAGTGATGTTTTCTTAATATAATACATCTATGAAACAATCTTACAGTTCTACAATTGAAGAAAATTTAAAACAATATAATAGTTCGCTAGACGGGCTTAATTCAGAGCAAGCTAAAAGCGTTTATGAAAAAAACGGCCCAAACTCGCTTGGCGAAGCTAAAAAGAAAAGCTGGATTATTAAATTTCTCGCGCAGTTTAAAGACGTTATGATAATAATTCTTTTAATAGCTGCTGCGGTGTCTATTGGAATATCCATAGCGGAGAAGTCTACAAGTGAACTTGTGGACGGGCTTATTATTCTTGCAATAGTTCTATTAAATGCAATTATTGGCTTTGTTCAGGAAGCCAAGGCGGAAAGCGCAATGGAAGCCTTAAAGAAAATGACTAAACCGGAAGCTAAGGTGCTTCGCGATGGCGAACTAGTTAAACTTCCTAGCACGGAACTAGTTGTGGGCGATATTGTAGTTTTGGAAGCAGGCGATATAGTTCCGGCAGACGTTAGGCTACTTGAAACGGCGCTATTTAAGTGCGACGAAAGCTCGCTGACCGGCGAAAGCAAGGCAGTAAATAAAGACGCAAATTTAATTTTAAAAGAATCTACTCCACTTGGAGATAGAAAAAATATGGCGTTTAGCGGCAGTACCGTAGTTAATGGAAGGGGGCTTGCCTTAGTTGTAGGCACGGGCAAGAATACGGAAATTGGCAAGATTGCCAAAATGTTAGAAGAGTCTAAAAAGGAAGAAACGCCGCTTCAAAAGAGTATAAAGCAAGTGGGCAAAGTGCTAACTATTATAGTGCTTGTAGTTGCGGCTATAACCTTTGTTGTGGAAATGTTTGCTAGGCCAGACGAGCCGCTTGAAGCCTTTTTAACTTCGGTAGCAATAGCCGTGGCTGCAATTCCGGAAAGTTTGCCTGCGGTAATTACAATTATTATGAGCTTGGGCGTGGCAAGGCTTGCAAAGCGTAAGGCAATAGTAAAGCGTTTACACGCCGTTGAAACACTTGGTAGCTGCGAAGTAATATGCTCGGATAAAACGGGAACGCTTACACAAAACGTTATGACGATAACCGCGCTTTACTACGACGGCAATACAGAACTTTCACCAGACGCAAGCGATAGAATTGAATACAAACTTTGCACAGAAATAATGACGCTATGTAACGATTCTAAAAAGAATAAAAATAAGTTTGTTGGCGACCCTACTGAAACCGCACTTTGCGACTATGCATTAAAGAATGGGTTTAATAAGAGTAAAGAAGAAAAGCTAATTCCAAGAGTGTTTGAAATTCCATTTGATTCCGTTAGAAAAATGCACACCACGGTACATAAAAAGGAAGACAGTTTAATTCAATACACAAAGGGTGCTCCAGATATCGTGCTAAATAGATGTACAAAAATTATGACGGGCGGAAGAGTTTGTGAGCTTTCTACGGAAAAGAAAAATGAAATTATTTCAGCAAATAAGAAGATGGGCGGCAACGCTTTAAGAGTGCTTGCACTAGCGTATAAAAAATTAAGAAGTTCAAATCCTAAAACGGCAACGGAAGAAGATTTAATTTTCGTAGGTCTTGTTGGCATGATAGACCCGCCAAGGCCAGAAGTTAAAGATGCCGTTAAAAAATGTTTAAAAGCAGGCATAAGACCTATAATGATTACGGGCGACCACAAGCACACCGCTTTTGCCATAGCTAAGGATATTGGCATAGCTAAAAAGGAAAGTGAAGTTCTAACGGGTGCAGAAATTGATAGTCTTAACGATGAAGAATTTTTAAAAATTCTACCTAAAATAAACGTATTTGCGCGCGTTAGCCCGGAAAATAAAGTTAGAATAGTAAACGGTTTAAAGAGTCAAGGTAAAATAGTTGCTATGACGGGCGACGGAGTGAACGATGCGCCAAGCATAAAAAGCGCCAACATTGGCGTTGGCATGGGTATAACGGGCACAGACGTAACCAAAGAAGTTGCCGACATTATTGTAACGGACGACAACTTTGCCACAATTGTAGTAGCCGTAGAAGAAGGAAGAAAGATATACACAAACATAACAAAAACTATACAGTTTTTGTTCTCTGCAAACTTGGCAGAAATAATTTCCATATTTGTGGCTACAATTGCCTTTCCAAACTTTATATTTTTAAGCCCTGTGCAGATACTTTTTGTAAACTTAATTACAGATAGTTTTCCAGCCATAGCGCTAGGGCTTGAACCTGCGGAAGCGGACATTATGAGTGAAAAGCCGAGGAAAAACGGCACAAGTGTGTTTGGCGGTGGCATGGGTTATATGGTGGCAGCGTCTGGCATAATTCAAGCAGAACTTGTGCTTATAGGTTACACGCTTGGCATAAAATTCTTTTCAGCAGAAGTTGCTATGAGCATGGCTTTTTACACTTTAAACTTAATTCAGTTCTTCTATTTCGTATCCATGAGGGTAAAACGAACGGCATTTAAAAGTAACATTTTTAAAAACAAATGGGCAGTAATTGCCGTTGCCTTTGCAGTAGGGCTTCTTGCAATAATAGCCTTTACTCCGCTTCATACTTTCATTGGTCTTACAAGCCTTAATTTAACGCAGTGGTTAATTGTAATAGGAATATCAGCAGTAATTTTCCCATTAACAGAATTATTTAAGGTAATAAGAAATAGGGCATTTAAATAAAATCAAGCTGTTTATAAACTTCGCGATGCTGTGTTTCTGTCAAGCGCGCCCAAACAGTCACGTACGTTTGTGTACGCTCCTGCTTAGGCGCACTTGCCGAGCCTTGCCTCGCTCGTTTAAATAAACAGCCTGAATTAAAGTGTTTGAGATGGCTTAGCCATCTCTTTTTTAAATATTCAATTCCGCCACAATATAGGTTTCAATTTTACTGTTTTCGTTATAGCTATATCTAAAATAGAATTTGTTGTTTTCAAAGTAGCCATGGTTGCTAAAACTTCCGTATACGTACACGGTAAGCATTTTTACACCATTGCCACTTAGGTTAACGTTGCCATTACTATCTACTGTGTAATTCAAATCAAAAATTTCATTTCCTCTTGTAACCCTTACAGTTCCGTCCTGTTTAAATTCAAAGTTTGTTGCGGTTATGCCTATGCCATTTAAATCTACTTTTGCGTTTTCAGTTTCTATAACTTGCTGGGTGTTTCCATTATAGCTTTTAGTTCCCCAATAATTATACGTGCCGTATGTAATAGGAAAACTTTGTCCGCAACCAACAAGGGTAGATAAAATTAATAATAAAAATGCGCTAATTAAACTAAATGAAATTGTTTTATATTTTGTCATACAAATTCTCCTTTTGCTTTTTTAGTTTTGCAAAATAAAAAATTTGCGTCAAATATAAAAAATTACTTTTTTAAAAATTAAGCGCAAAAAATGTAAAAATATAGAAAAATGCTATTTTTTTATAAAAATTAATTAAAATTATTTTAATTTAAATTGAAAATTTAACTATTTATAGTATAATAAATATATGATAGAGAAAAAATGCTTAATTTCCTTATTATATTTTATTTTAACGCTATTTTTAAGCTTTGCTACAATGCATATTATGGAACTTTTTATAGTATCCAAATGGGTAGGGGTAGGCATTAGTGCCGGGCTTATAGTTATAGCTTGCATTTTATACTTTACATTACATGAAAAAAACTCTAAAATTTTTCCGTTTGTAATTATTTTAAATGCGTTAGCTTCCGGGTTTGCTCTAAGTAGCCTTTTTGTATATTTAGAAGCTTTTCCTTTAATTTGGCACACTGTAATTCTTTTTACAGTATTTTCCTTTTTATTTTATTTGTATTGTCTTTTAGCAAGAATTATATTTTTTCAAAAACATTTCATAATTTGTATAGCTCTTTATTTCATTCTAATATTAGCTGCTGCCATAACTTGCATTGCATTAACGTCTAGCCCAGTTTTTATAGTTGCTGCTTTAATGAGCATAGTGTTTTTAGCTTTTTTAATATCATTAGTAAAAAAGGCGTTTTTAGAAAAAGAGCACATGGAAAATATTGCAAAATGCTCCTTTGTGGTGCTTATAGTGTTATTTATAGTTTTAATTATAATATCGGAAGGCGATGCAGACTTTGACGCCTTTGCAGGTGAGATAGACACAAGAAAGAAAAAATATAATCCGTATTCCTTCACCCGCACCGCACTATTTGAAAATGATTTATAAAAAAGTGATAAGTTTAGCTTATCACTTTATTTTAAACTTTTGGCGGAGAGGACAGGATTTGAACCTGCGGTGACTGTTACGCCACACCCGCTTTCCAAGCGAGCACATTAGACCACTCTGACACCTCTCCGTGCCTTTAAAGAATACCACATTTTTTAAAATTTGCAAATACTTTTTTAAAATTTCTTTAAAAAACGTGAAAATAAAAAAATATTTGCATAAAAGCTTAAAAAGTGATATTATTTTTGCATGGAAAGTTATTTCGAGCGTGCAAAATTAAAGTTTGAAAATTTAAAGAATAAAACTGACGTTATAGTTTTAGGAATAGAGTCTTCTTGCGACGAAACTAGTGTAAGCGTTGTAAGAAATGGCACAGAGCTTTTATCAAACGTTGTATCTTCTCAGATAGATATACACAAGCGTTTTGGTGGCGTTGTGCCCGAAGTGGCGTCTAGAAATCACGTTATGGCAATTGAAAACGTTTTTAATGAAGCGGTTAAAGAAGCAGGAATTAAGCTTTCAGATATAGATGCTGTGGCTGTAACGTATGGCGCTGGGCTAATCGGCGCGCTTTTAGTGGGTGTAAATTTTGCTAAGGCGCTCAGCTTTGGTTTAGACGTTCCGCTAATTGCAGTTTCGCATATAGAAGGGCATATTTCGGCAAATTATATTACGCACAAAGCATTAAAGCCGCCATTTATTTGTCTTCTTGTCAGCGGCGGGCATACGGCGCTATTAAAGGTTTCAGATTATTTAGAACATACAATGCTTGGAACTACTATCGACGACTCCGTTGGTGAAGCCTTTGATAAGGTTGCTAGAATTTTAGGACTTGAATATCCAGGCGGACCAAACGTAGATAAGTTTGCAAAGCTTGGCAAAAGCAATATCGAATTCATAAAACACGATATTTTAAAGGGTACGTTGAATTTTAGTTTTAGCGGTGTTAAAACGGCGGTTATAAATTACGTTCACAACTTAGAGCAAAAAGGCGAAAGTGTAAACGTTCCAGACGTTGCGGCAAGCTTTCAAAGTTTTGTTGTAAAAGAACTCACAGAAAAGGCTATTTCAGCATGCAAGCAAACTGGTCTAAAAAAGCTAGTTGTAGCGGGCGGAGTTAGCGCAAATAGCTATTTAAAAGAAAGGCTCACAGAGCTTTGCAAAGAAAACAACATAGAACTATACATGCCAGAGCTAAAACTTTGCACGGATAACGCGGCAATGATAGCGTCGGCAGGGTACTATTATATAAAAAAGGGTAAAGGGCTTGCTGGGCTAGATTTAACAGGAAGTGCCACAGTTGCACTATAATAGGAGAAAATTATGAAAGAAAAATACGTATTTGGTGAAATTAAATGGGCATATTCAAGAGATGAAAGAAAAATAATGATTCCATTTATATTAAATAAAGATAAAAATAAGGTTAAAGACGTTTTAAACGAAAAAATTTACGATAGCAAAACTTTTTTTAATCTTATAAATGAAGAAAAGTGTTTTGTTACATCTTCCGTGCAAATGGTGGTAGTATATGGTGGAAAACGCATGATTAATTACAAAGGTTTTAGGCACGAAGACGCTTACGGGAAGAATACAATTGTAACTAAGAACGAGCTTACAAACATACGCAACATTTTTCTGCTAGGAATTAAAGATGCGGCGAACATTCAATTAAAACCATCTGAAAACGTAAGAAAAATAATAGACAACTCGCAAAATTTTTAAAAAGCACAAGGCAAAATCTTGTGCTTTTATTTTATCTATCCATAATTTCTTCTATTTCGTTTAAAGTTTCATGTTCAAAAAAATTTTCAACATATTGTCCAATTTTTTTCCAAGAATTAAGCATAACAATATCATTTTCGTATTCTTCTTGGTTTTTATTAAATTGAATGGCTTTAACCCCGTGTTTTATTAGGCTAGTACAGTTTTCAAGCATATCATCTATCATAATGTCAATACCATTTTGACTGGCGTATTCGCCTTTATTATTACAACCCAAAATAAGTTTGTCACAATGAATGTTATTTTCCTTTATCCAAGCTACTGTTGCCTTTACTATTGCTGGAACGTTAGGTCTGTTTGATATAAAATATATTTCATAGCCAGCATCGTGAAATTTATTTATAGTTTCAATAGCATCTGGGAAAGGCTTGTAATGTTTAGGTTTAAACACCTTATGTATTTTTTTTATTACAGGATTTACATCTTTTACTTCTGTAATTTTAATTTCTTTATATTTAATTTTGTCTTTGTTTTTTAAAAATTGAATTTTATTTAAAATATCATATGCAAGACTTTTCAAAGTAAAAATAGTTTTATCTAAATCTATCCCAATTTTTTTCATAAACTTACCCACATAATTATGATAACATAAATTTAGGTGGTTTTCAATAGTAAAGAAAAATTTTTAAAATATGACTTAATTTCGCTTGACAAAAATGCGGGGGGGGGTAAAATAAGCTCGGCAAAATAAATTTAGCTAATCGCTAAAATTACTATGCTAACGCATAGGTTTCGCTAACGCTCATATTTTGCCGAGCTTTTTAGGCTGCGTCGCATTTAGCCAAATGCCGCAAAGATGTTTGCGTCGCTTGGCTCTCTGCTCCTTGTAATGGTCTAGCAAAAATAATTTTGCAAGGTCATTTTACCCAAACGAGCAGAAAAATATCTTCGAAGACACTTGCGAAGCCCAACTCCGTTGCGTCATTCTGAGCGGCGAGCTAAGCGTTAGCGATGCGACAATCCGCGAAGAATCTCCTTGCTGCCCGAGCTAGCGAGACTCTAATTAATTAGTAACCGAGATTCGCAATTAACCCTAAACATATAAGCTCAACCTTCAAAAAAATATTTTAATAGAGCCAAAAGCAAGTGAAAATTTTATATATACCTTAGAACTAACTAATTTCTCTAATTCTTTTATAGTGCCAAATTTTGAAGAAGGAAGCTATTTTGTTATTATGGTAGGGTCTGAAGGATATCAACATTCAGGTGGTAATACCTCATAGTAAAATATTTTTAATTATTTATAAAAATTCCTAAAATTCTTTAGGAATTTTTTAATGTTTTTAGTTTTATTTTTATTTAAAATATGGTATCCTATTTTTAATAGGAGATTTTATGTACGACATTATCATTGTAGGTGGCGGGCCAGCAGGATTAACTGCTAGCATATATGCATTACGTGCTAAAAAAAGCGTGCTCTTAATTGAAAAATTTTCTCCGGGTGGTCAAGTTGTTCAAACGGGCAAAATTGAAAACTATCCCGGGTTTAAAAGCATTGAAGGTGCGGAGCTTTCTAGGCTAATGTTTGAACAGGCGTCGGATTTAGGGCTTGAAGTGGTTTATTCTGACATTTTAAATTATGATATTACTGGCAAAATTAAAAAAGTAAAAACGTATGAAGGAGAGTTTGAAGCAAAAACTATAATTCTTGCACTTGGAGCTGTGGCTAGGCAACTTGATGTGGAAAACGAGAAAAAGTTTGTTGGAAAAGGAATTAGCTATTGTGCCACTTGCGACGGAAATTTTTTTAAAGATAAAGTTGTTGCAGTGGTAGGTGGCGGAAACACTAGTTTTGAAGATTGTTTGTATTTATCTGATATAGTTAAAAAAATATACTTAATTCATAGGCGCGACGAGTTTAGGGGAGACGCTCACACCTTAGAAAAATTAAAAACGCTTGCTTTGAATGGAAAAATTGAGTTTGTTTTAAATTCCGTGGTTAAAGAGTTAAAAGGGGAAGAAAAGTTAAACTCTATACTCGTGGAGAATAAAATAAGCAAAGAAGTTAGGGAAATTAAAGTTGACGGGCTTTTTGTTGCAATAGGTAGGCAACCGGATACAGCTTTGTTAAAAGATATATTAACCTTAGATAAAAATGGCTACATTATAACAGATGAGAATATGTGCACGAATGTTGATGGTGTTTATGCTATTGGCGATGTAAGAGAAAAACGTTTAAGGCAAATTGTTACTGCGTGTAGCGACGGGGCAATAGCATCTGTGGATATAATAGACTACATTTCCAAAAATTTTTGAGGTACAAATAAAAATAGAATACGAAGCAAGAAAATATTAAAAAAATATGCGAATTATTAAAAATTAATTATAAAAATTTAATTTTTGAAGATGTAACTAAAATATATGAAAAATATGGAATTAAAAATATTGAAAAAATATCTAATTTAATTCTTGAAAATAATAAAAAATAGGAGAAAAATATGTATAAAACGGAAATTATTAAAAAAACAGCGAATATTGAAAAGAGAGCAAAATTAATTGAAGAAAAATGCAATTTAATGGAAAGTGAAGGCTATAATTTAATTTCTGTATGTTCTACGCCAAATTTTGGCGCAATTTTAGTTTTTAAAAATTAATTTTTACGCCTTGACAATATTTGCTAGTTATATTAAAATACCATGGAAAAAATAGGAGAAAATTATGTGGGCAAATGAGATTGCAGATAGAATAATAAGAGAAAGACCAAATGAAAAGGTCTACACAATAGCAAGCGGGGTTAGCCCTTCTGGCTTTGTGCATATAGGAAATTTTAGAGAAATTGTAACACCATTTTTTATTGCAAAGGCGCTAAAAAACAAGGGCAAAAACGTTCGTTTTATTTTGTCGTTAGATGAATTTGACAGATTTAGAAAAGTTCCGGGCAATATTCCTAGCGAATATTCAAAATATATAGGTATGCCATACGTAGATATACCTAGCCCTTTTTCTGAAAACGAGAGTTATGCAGAGTTTTTTGAAAAGCGCTTTTTGGGTGAACTTAAAGCTGTGGGAATTGAACCTGAATGCATTTATCAAGCAAAGGAATATAGAAGCGGAAGATATGCACAAAAAATTAAACTTGCCATGGATAAGCGCTTTGAAATTTTTGATATAATAGATAGTTTTAGAACGCAGGATGCTAGCGATGGGGAAAGAGAAAACTACTATCCAATAAGCATATATTGCGACAGCTGCAAAAAGGAAACTAAGGACATTGTTTCTTATGATAGCCAAACAGGCGATATAGAATATAAGTGCGCATGTGGGCATGTGGGCAAAATTAACATATTTAGTGCTAGAAATGTTAAACTTCAATGGAAAGTAGATTGGCCAATGAGATGGCAGGAAGAAAATGTTGTATTTGAATCTGGCGGAATGGACCACTCTACTACAAACGGAAGCCACGACGTAGCAGAAAGAATAGCTAAAGAAATATTTGGCTTTACGCCACCAATCTACGAGCCGTATAACTTTATTGGTATAAAGGGCGGGGGTGGCAAGATGAGCTCGTCCACAGGAAACGTTTTAACCTTAACCGACCTTTTAAAAGTTTATGACAAACATCAAATACTATGGTTCTATGCAAAGTATAAGCCTATGCAAAACTTTAACCTAGCGCTTGACAACGACGTTATAAGGTATTATAGCGAGTTTGATAGATACGTTAAAAGTATGTTTGAAGGAAAACTTGATGAAGGCAATAAGGAAATTTTATCTTTTACAGACGTTCATGAAGACTACTTAAAATATCCTAATTTTAGTTACTTGGCTACTTTTTTACCTATTGTAAACTTTAACCTAGATTTTTTAGCAACCTTAATGCAAAAGGAAAATGCGGATCCGAGTTCAACATATTATAAAGAACGTTTAGAAAGAGCTATTTATTGGGTAAAGAATTACGGCGCAGAATATCAAGTAAATTTACTTGAAGATAAAAACGTTGAATATTATAATTCCTTAACGGAAGAAGAGAAGTCTTGGGTAGAAAAGACAATAGAACTTTTAAATAGAGAATATTCCACAAGCGACGAGCTTCAAACAGAACTTTACTCCGTAATAAAATATTTAAATTTAGAGCCAGACGCTTTGAAGAAAATGCAAAAGCACTATTTTGAAATTTTATATAATTTACTTCTTGGCAAAAATCAAGGTCCAAAGCTTGGAATATTTCTACTAGCTGTGCCAAAAGAAAAATTATTAAGTTTATTAAAATAATCCGTTTAAAGCGGATTTTTTTAATATTAATTTGACAATTTTCATGTATTTTTATATATTTTAATAGGAGCTAGTTATGTTTGAAACAAAATTTAAATTTAATTTTCCAAAAGATTGGGTTAAAATAGAAAAGGAACGCTATCCAGACTATAAAATTTTCTCGTCAGATTTTGCGCCTTGCCTATTTGCTTTTAAAGTTGTGAACAACAATAATACCTACGTGGTTACTATAAACGACTACGGCGATGCAGGCGCGGAACTTATATCTGAATTAAAGAAGAATTTAAGTAGCATAGAAGAAAAAAACGCGCTTATTGGAAACAAGGAAAGCGCTTTTGTTATTCCAAAATTTTATGACTTTATGGTTGTATCAGGGCAAAGGGCATTTGTGAACTTACTTAAAGTTAGGAACGACTACAACGAGTTTGTTTACACTCTTCAAATAATGTTAGAGATAGAAAAGAGTACGTTTTGTTTTGCTATGCCAGTTTTCGATGTATCTGAAATGAATGCAATAAATTCCGTTTTAAACAATCCTGTGGTAAAAGATTTAATAGACGTTGTAATAAAATCTGCATTTAATTAAATAAATTAAAAAGTGTAATAAATTTTATTTTATTACACTTTTTTTAATTTTTTTATGCCTTTTTAAATTTATAAGTAAAAATATTCCAAGTAAAACTAGCGTTGAAATAGTTATCACTAAAATTAAACCAAGGGTTGATACTTCGTGCCCAAAGAACGACATTTTTACGTCAAAACTTGTTGAAATTCCTTCTATCATTTCATTTGGTAAAGTTTTGCCCATTTCCTTTAAAACTCCGTTTAAAAAGCCTTGCCTAAATAAAACTGTTGCGTAAGTTCCTGGCAATAGGGACACAAAGCCTTGCATGCCTTTTCCCATTGTGTATATTGGCATATATGCTCCGCAAATAAAACCGTAAAGTGCAGATACAAGTGTACAAACTCCACTTACCACACCTTGTGAGCGTGTAAAAGTCCAAATTATGTTAGCTAGGATTGTGCCGAATAGCGACGTTATTATAATGCCAAATAAAATTAGTAATAAATCTACGAAAGTAATATAAAAACCAACAAAGGCAAGATAAATTAAGCCCACAAGAAGTAAAACAAAAGCAATAATAAGCGTAGAAAATAAATTAGCAAGCACGTAGCTTAATTGAAGAGTACTTTTTTTAACTGGGGATACCATAAAGTCGATATTAGCTCTATTTACTTTATCTATAACCATCATTCCGGAACAAAAAGCAACAGTTATACATGAAGTTGCAAGAATAGATGAAAAGAGCCAACCGCCAGTGAAGGCGTTTATAAGCTTTTGGTCTAAATTAAAACCTTCAACAATGGAAAATATGCTATTTTCGTAAGTTGATTTAAGAAAAACAACGAAAAGTACAAGCAGTATTAGCGGAGTTATTAATGAAACTAAGAACGTTATTTTATCTTTAAAATATAGTTTTATATTTCTAAAAGTTAAATAGGTAAGTTTTTTGAATTCAGATTGTCTTTTCATACGCTCTCCTTTAACTCTTTTCCGGTAACAGATAAAAACACGTCGTCCATAGAGCCTTTAACAATTTCAATATCTTTAAAAAGTGTGCTGTATTCAACAAGGAAGTTTTTTGCATCATCTGTATTTTTAAACTGTATTTCTAGGCACGTTTTATCTTTTTTATATGGAATTTTAGTTTTTTCTAAAATTTCTAAAAGTTTTTTATCATATTTGTATGCTTTAATAAAATCTCTTGCGTATTTATTTTTTAAATGAAGCGGAGAACCTTCGGCAACAATTTTTCCATTGTCAATTATAACAACGTTATCCGCTATGCTTGCTTCTTCCATATAGTGAGTTGTAAGAAGCACGGTTAAATTTGTTGTTTTTCTTAAAATATTTATCATATTCCAAACTAGTTTTCTAGTTTTTGGGTCTAAGCCAGTTGTTGGTTCGTCTAAAATTAAAATTTTAGGTTTATGTAAAAGCGCTCTTACTATATCTACTTTTCGCTTTTGTCCGCCGCTCAATTTATCTAGCTGTTTATTTAAAATTTCTTTAAGGTCAAGCTTGTCTATAAAATATTCTAAATTTTCTTCAAACTCCTTTTTATCCATACCATAAAGCATAGCTCTATACCTTAAATTATCATATACAGACAAATTTTTATCTAGTACAGAAGATTGAAAAACTATGCCAATATTTGGCAATATTTTAGATATGTCGTCTACTGATGACCCGTTAACAAAACATTCGCCGCTATCTCTGCTTAGCACTCCAACTAATATATTTATAGTAGTGCTTTTGCCGGCTCCATTAAGCCCTAAAAAAGCAAATAGCTCTCCTGTTTTTACTGAAAAGGATATATCGTCAACGGCTTTAACTGAGCCAAAATATTTTTTAAGATTTTTAATTTCTATAATAAAATCGTTCATATAACACCTTAAATATAAGATATCAAAGAAGTAAGGTATTTGTCAAAATTATATAGTAATATTTAAAAATATTTTTATTAATAAAAAAGCACTTTAACAAGCGTTAAAGTGTAAATTTAATATTATTTAAAAAAAATATAGTTTTTTTACTTATTTTTTTATCATTTTTCTAAATCTTCATGCATTTTTAGCACTCTTTTATAATTTGGAAATTTTTTAGACATATATTCTTGCCAAGGTTTAGAGTAATCTTTATTAAAGTTATGGCAACTAAAATCTTCAAATACTAGAGTGTTATTTATGCCGTAGGCGCTAGCTGTATCAAATATTCTTTTAATATGCTCACTAGCGTTATATTTATTAAAAGTTTTCTTTAACTTTTCCATGTCTTCGTCTACATAGTTTACTAATACTATAGTATGTTTTTTGCCCTTTAATACTCTTATGTCTGTTATGGCGTTGTTTACCATGTAACCTAGGCTTTCTGTAAAAGTAATAAAATCTTGACTATTTAATTTTTCTATATACATAAATTCTCCTACATTTCTTGTGCTAAGGTTAGGGTGTTGTTTACTGGTACAAGCGCATTTTTTTCTTTTTCCTCTTTTAATGCTTTTAATCGTTTTAGCATAAATTCAGGATTAGAAAATTTAGTTTTTACGCCATTTAATACTTCTTTATCGTTAAGTTCTATAAAGTATGCATTTTTGTTTATTTTAGCCTTTAAAATGTTTAATTTTTTCTTTGCATGTTCTAATCTTTTATATGCAAGCTTTCTAATTAAAAATTTTGGAGCTTTTATAATGGCATTTAAACCTTCAAAAACATATAAACCTAAATCTAGAACTATTGCACCAGCAGCGCCAACTGCCATAAGCGGACTAAATAAAGCAGCTTTTGCTATTTTTTTAGCTTTTGTTAGCTTACTATCATTTTTATCTATGTAGTCAAAAAATGCTATGTTTAAAAGTGAGTAGTAAAAGGTGTTAGCTGGAAGAATAGTCCCTAAACTTGTTCCGTCGTTAAAGTGTAAGCTTTCGTAGCTCGGATTAATAGCATTAGAGTCGTTTATAAACTTAGCTAGCTTTTTAGCCTTTTCTACATCCTGAATAACAGCATTTTTAGCAAATAAAATTTGTGTTTCTGTGGAAATTTGTTTTTTTGTTTTAAATTTTTTCATAATTTCACCTCTATTGTTAACAATATTTTACCATTAAGTGCTACTGCTGTCAATACTGCTTTTTTACAAATTTTGGTTTTTTGGTTGAAAAATTATAGCTTTATTGTTATAATAATAACCTTATTATAGGGGAGCAATTGAAATTTAAGGATTTTATTCACAACTTTTTTCACGATAAGGCTTTCAGGACTTCAAAAATTACGCATGTTACAATGTATTATAATTACATATGGGCAACTGCGAAAATTATTTTTGGAGTGTTTTTTGAAACCTTCTTTTTCGTGTTAAGCGGTATTTATACAATTTTAATTGCATCTACAAAGCGCGTATTTCATAATAATTTTAGGCAGGTTGAAACAAGAGATAGCTTAAAGAAATTTTGCAAAATGGGAATTTTAATACTTGCTGCAAGCGCTATCTTTGTAATATATATGTCTAGACTATTCTTTATGGACTATACTTACACCTATAATAAGATAGTTGGCATTACAATTGCTGCCTTCTCTTTTACCGAACTAGGTATATCTATTGGCGGGCTTGTAAGTGCCACTAAGAAAAACGATTATTTAATGATGGGTATTAAATGTTGTAATTTAAGTTCAGCTCTTATAGCTATTGTGCTTACACAAATCTCTTTACTATCTATAACTTCAACTATAGATGCAGCCCTTTATAATGCTATCTCCGGAGTGTGCTTTGGTGCACTTTCTATGCTAATTGGTGTTTTTATGATAATTTTTTATAAAAAAACTATTAAAAAACTACCAGAAGAAGGGGATATTCAACCAACAATATAAAATTTCTATCAAAACGAACAGTATTTTAATGACTTTTATGGAATTTTATGTTATAGTTAGGAGAAACTACTAAAGAAGGTGTAGAATTTTGGAATACGTTACAGTACTAATTTTAGCAGGTTTAATTTTTTTATCTATGTTTTTGCTTATTAGAAAGTTCCCAAATAAGCAAAGTTTAATATATAAAATTTTTGTATTACTTCTTATTGTATTTTTTGCAGTAAGAATTATTTTTGCCGACGCCTTCGATAGCATTTTAGCGCTAGAAACCACGCTATTTTCTAAACCTATGACGGCATTTTTAGCTATTCTTAGGTGGTTCAGCTTTACTGCAATAACGTTAACATGTTTGTCTGCGTTTACAAAAGCTAAATCTTATAAACATATTGTAGCGTTTATTTCTCTATTTTTCTTTGTACTAAATTTAATATTCTTTAAACAAAATGTAGTAGCCTTTGTGGGCACGCCAGAAGTAAGTTTCTTCCATTATAGAAATATACTTTTCATGTTTGAATTAGGAATACTTGGCGGAATTTCAGCTTACGAGCTTTTTAATATTATAAAGAATAAGGAACTTCCAACAAAAAAACAGGTTGGAATAATGTTCTTAGTTTATGGAGCGGTAACAATAGGTTGTTTTCCACTTTCCACTTTCCAAGTTCTATTCGGCTTTTTTGGAACGGCACTTGAAGACTTTAATTTATCGCACAGAATGTTCTTATATGCCATGTTCTTAACACTTGCAATACTTTTTATTGTGTTCAGAAAGAAGGACGACGCCACAAAGAAAACAATGCTTCTAACGGCAAGCACAAACTGCTTACTACTATTTTGCTACCACTGGAATGTGCTTGCGTTCTCTTATTCCGACCTTCCGCTGCACCTTTGTAATACCGCTGTATTTTTAATTTTTATAGCCTTTGCCTTTAACTTAAAAAGCGTTTACTATTTCACATATTTTGTTAACGTTGTGGGTTCTTTCTTTGCGCTTTCTATGCCAGACACAACTGCAACACTATTTTCTTATTTCGGCATACACTTTTGGTTTACGCATGCATATGTGCTAATACTTCCAATACTTGCCATGATGTTAGGGCTCTATAAACGCCCAACCTTTAAATATATGCGAAATGCAATTTTCATATTTACGGGCTACTTTATTGCCATGGTAATTGCTAACGCTTGGATAAACACCTTTGCTTCCGTTGACTACTTCTTCCTATACGGCGACGTTATTTCAAATTATATTGGCTTCCTTGAAGATATCAGGTTAAACTTCCAGTGGTTAATAAACATTGGTGGAACATTATACAGAGTTTATTGGCTATACGATATTTTAGTTTACATTGGCTACGTTGGCATAATGTTTGTAATTTGGGGACTATATAAACTTTCTTATAACGTCGAAGACCACTATAAAGAGTTATTCAAACTAAGAAAGATAGATAAACTTAACATAGCTAAACTAAAACGCGAAATGGGCGACGTAACAAAGCCTATAAATCCAGAAGGAGTAGATATGATTAAAATAACAAACTTTTCTAAAACCTATGGCTTAAACAAGCATAAAGCAGTGGACAACTTTAACCTTGAAATTCACGAAGGCGAAGTGTTTGGTTTCCTAGGTCACAATGGTGCAGGTAAATCCACGCTTATAAAGTGTATGGTTGGCATACAGAGCATAACAGAAGGCAACATTGAAATTTGCGGCTTTGATATAGAAAAACAACCCCTTCAAGCAAAACTACAAATGGGTTATGTTTCCGATAATCACGCAGTTTACGAAAACCTAACGGGCAGGGAATATATCAACTACGTTGCAGATCTCTATATGGTATCCAAAGAAGATAGAGACGAAAGGTTAGAAAAATATACCAAAATGTTCCAACTTGAAGAAGCCATAGACAATCAAATTAAAAGTTATAGCCATGGTATGAAGCAAAAGCTTGTAGTTATTGCTGCTCTTATTCACAATCCAAAAGTTTGGATTCTCGACGAACCGCTTACTGGGCTAGATCCAAGTAGTGCTTATCAAATTAAAGAGTGTATGCGTGAACATGCGAGCAATGGTAACATTGTATTCTTTTCTAGTCACGTAATTGAAGTAGTGGAAAAAATTTGCGATAGAATAGCTATAATTCAAAAGGGTGTGCTTCAAGGCGTGTTTGATGTTAAAAAACTAACAGATGCCGGCGTAGATTTAGAAGATTTATATTTAAGCTTTGTGGAAAACCAGAAAGATAAGAACGAAGAAGAGTTAAAGAAAGTTCAAAAACTTGCTTTTGAAATTCAAAATAAAAAATAGAGGGCTTTATGGTAGAAAGAATTAAAATATTAACTGCCATGCAGTTAAAAAATAGAAAAAATAGGAAGGCTAGAACAAAATCTAGCACTTCTATCTCTATTATAATTCAAGTTGCCGTTTGCTTGTTAATGACCGTAGCCTTATACTTTGTTTTAAACTATTTAAATAATCTTGCCATACTTCCAATAGATACAAATTTCTTTTTACTAATGCTTTTCATCACTCAGGCAATAAGTATTATTGCGTGCGTGTTCGGGCTAACAAACGTACTTTATATGGAAAAGGACAACACGGTAATTTTTAGCCTTCCAGCGCGGCCGGCGGAGATATTTATAAGTAAACTTGCAGTTTTTTATATCACAGAATTTAAAAAGAACTTATTTTTCTTAATTCCATTCTTTATAGCCTTTGGTATAGCCTTAAAGTTAAGTTTTACTTTTTACATCTTTGTTGTGTTCATGATTGTACTTCTTCCATTTATTCCAGTGTTTATGGGTGCAATATTTTCACTTCCACTTATGTATATAAAGAAGTTTTTAAAGAAAGTTCCAATTTTAAAGGTTATTTTAAGTTTAGTAATTGCAGGGCTAGTAATTTGGCTACTTGTTTACATTACAAGCATTATTCCAAGGCCTTTAAACTTAGTTGCAATTTACGACCAATTCTTTGCTTTCTTAAAAAACTTGATTATTTCAATAAACCAGTATTCAAGCTTATACGAAGTTATTGCAAATATAATGCTTGGTGTGAACATTTGGATAAACCTTTTAATCTTCATTGCCGTACTAGCTGGGCTTATTGGTCTTACAATAGGTATAGCATTCCTTTACTTTAAAATTGCTAGTCAAAGTTTTGAACATGCTTTTAAGCCTAAGAAAAACCAGCAAAACAAGCCTTCAAAAAACACTTTCTTAACCTTTGTAAAGAAAGAAGTAATTTTAAACATAAGAAACACGGAAACGTTTATTTCACATTTGCTTTACGTAATTAGCTTGCCAGTGCTCTTATTTGTAGTAAACGAAGTAATTTCAGCAATAGACGTAAACTTAAACGGTATAGCAATAGCCTTTGCGGTAAATCTTCTTATAGGGCTAATGTTCCTAACAGCAACAAACTCTATAAGCGCATCGGCTATAACAAGCGAAGGTTCGGAGTTCGGGCTAATTAAAACGGCACCCAGTGATACAAGTAAAATTTGCTATGCAAAATTTTCAGTAAACTTTGTGCTTTCTCTCATTGGTATACTTTCCACAGTAATAGTGCTTGCAATAACATCTAAGTTTAACGCGCTTAGCATAATAATTCTTTTTGTAACTTTCCTTCTTGCAAACACGGCGCACATGTTTTGGTCGCTTCAAGAAGATTTGCTTCACCCGTATCTTGTGGAGTACGCAAGTTCTGGAAATTTAAGAGATAATAAAAACATAGGTAAGTGTGTTTTAATAGGGCTTGTTATATCAATATTGGTAGCTTTCATTGGCTTTTTCTGTTTTCAAGGTATGAATACTTTAAATATGCTAAAACTACCGCTAATCGCTGGACTTTTCTTCGCCCTTCGTGTATACTTATTCCAAATCAACTTAAAAACATATTTTAATAAAATTCAAATGTAAAGGAGTTTAAATCATGGCAAAAAAATACATACCAATTATAGCTGGAATAATAGCAGTTGTTGCAATTATAGTAATTGCAATTATTGGCTCTAACCCAGACCTTAGAAATAGAGATATTTACGTTAATTCCATCACTGTAACCACAGAGCACAATGGAACTATAAAAGATAACAACGAAGAAATTAAATATTTTTATATGACTGGCGACAACACAAATATTGTAGACGGCAGAGTTACTTTTAAATTAGATTATACCGTAAGCCCTGCAAATGCTACACAGAAAACTGTTAAGTTCACGTCTTCAAACACAGAAGTGGCAACGGTAGATGAAAACGGACTAGTTACTTTTATAAGAAACGAAGCTGTTTTTATAACACTTACGGCAAAAGATGAGCGTGCCGTTACCACAAGAGTTCAACTTGTTTGGCCAGCTGAAGTAGATAGCGGAATGACCGTAGGTTTAGACGATAACAACAATATAACCTTTACAAACGTAGGTGCTAGCCAGTTCTTTAACTTTGAAGGTAACACGCTCACACTTTATTCAGGTATGAACTATGCGTTTGATACAGATGCAGTTATCACTCTTTCCGATTCTACATCTGCAGATTTTGAAAACGGCGCATTAACAACATCTGGTGTAGGAACTTTTACGTTAACCTTTGTGTTTGGCACAGGTGACACAGCAGTTACAAAAGAAGTAAACGTAGAAGTTGTGGAATATATCAATAACTTCCAAATGGGAACGTCTTATTCTGCTTACTTAAACACGGTTGCAAACCTTGGCAGCGATAGCGTGGCACTAAACTTCTTAAACACGGAAGCTATGCCATATGAAGTTGGAGCAGGCAACGCTTTCCACTTCGATATTTCAGTGCAAAATCAAGATATGGAGTCTGTAAGCCTAGCGAATGCGCACCTAGTGTACACAGTTTATGAAGTAATAGACGGCGAAAATAGTTTAGTGGCAGACAACTCCACAGTATTTACAGTAAACGAAGATGGAACACTTCAATTTAAACCAGAAACTGTTGGCAAGAGCTATCAAGTATCTGTTGTTCCAGAATATAACTTCTTAAATAGGCAACCTATTACATTCAATTTTAAAGTTGTAGAAGGTGTAAACGTTTACACACATAGCGAACTTAAAACAAACTTTGCTAAATTAGACGTAAACAACATAATTCTTCACTCTACAATAGTTGCAGAAGTGGAAGAAAATCAATTAGACCCAGATGGCAGACTTATCAACTTTGATGCACTAACCGCAAACAACGGTGTAACAGGCGATATTTATACAAGACTTTACACAGAAGAAACACTTGTTTCACACGCGGACGATTTAAGTATAACAATTTCAGGTAACTATTTTAGTATAGATGCAAGTGATATACCATATCTTACAGTTTTAGGCAATGGAAGCGGTTATTCTAATTACGACCCACTTGAATGGACGGAAAATAGTGGCTATCCATGTGCAAGTGTTCAAACGGCAATATTTAAAGTTCAAGAGAATACGGCTGATGCTTATAACACGGGCGTTGAAAAAACAAACGTAGTAAACTTTAACATTAACAATTTGAGGCTTGAAGGTAACACATCTACGGGAATTTTATACGATGAAGATTATCCAGTAGATGACGACGGCAACCCAATTGTTCCAGATGATGAAGCTGCAATCATAGCAGACCAAGGTTCATCAAGTGCTGGCTTTATGGGAAGGGGCGCTGTAAAAATTAACACAAATAACGTGGTTATTTTAAAAACAAATATTGGTGTTTACGTAACTGGTTCTTGTGGCGGTGCTAAAACAGATTACACTCTTATAAACGACTCTTGGGCGATTGGTGTATTCGGCTGGAGAACAACAGGTTTAGAACTTAGAAACACCACTATTTCAAGAGCTGGCGGTGCAGCTGTAAACGTAACCGACGCTACTATAACTGATGCTTACAGCCCAGCTTGGATGGACGCTACAATAACATTTGGTCCAAACGTAATTGTAGATAACTACGTAGCAGGTACAGAAGGTTACTTCATTGTTAATGGCATGGCAAGTGTTGCAACTAAGTTAAAAGCAGATTTAAATCCACGAATTCAAGCAATGAATAAAACAGTTTTAAAACAAGAAACGGCTTCGGATGGCACAGGTAACTACTCAGTATTCAACTTCGTAATTCAGTTTGGTAGAGAAAATAATAATTATAAGCTAACAGATCATGTAATACACAACGTAGGCGCAGAAGATGGTTGGCAAACTTATGTTTCTGGTATGTATCTTGAAAGACAAGGAGAATATTTAGTTAACGTAAATAACTCTAATGAACGTTATGCTATCACAGGTACAACTTGCACAATAAACAAAACAGTAGACAGCCAAATTACTTTAAAATTCTTTACGGGATATAATGGTGAAGAAGAACAGTATGCAGTTCATGAAAGAAAGAGTGGTTATTTTGATAACAACCCAGTAGTGAATGCGTTTGAGGGCATTGGTTTAAGCGGCGTTGGCAGCGTGAATATTAGTGATGCAATTTTAATGGCTGGCTTAGTTGCAGGTTATATACAAGATGCAAACTTTGTTCAATACATTACTACAGGCGGAACTCCTTCGGAAGGTACACCAGCTTACTTAGTTGAAAGTGAAAATACAGCTGTAAGCACTATAAACGGATACAAATTAGGAATTACACTTACTTCAATTAAAGCTAAAATTATAGAAAAAATTGAAAATTTAGGCAATGGAAATTTAACAAATGGATTAGGAGTATTTGCTACAACCTTATCCGATATAGAAAAAGTGCTATATCTTTGCGACCAAGAAATGTTAACGTTAATTACTACAAATCTTGCTACCTATAACTCGCTTATTGAAGATCCAAGATTAAGTGATGTGCCAGGCGCGGCTCAGCTATTACAAGGGCTTGTTGCAGGTTTCGAACAGGTTAGAACGGCAGCTTCTGCGGATACAACGGCAGTTTCAGCAGCGGTTGCAATATCTTGCAATGTTGGTACGTATAACATAAAAGAAGACAAGGAAACAGATTTAGAACTTTTAGAAGTAAAAATCAACAGTTCACTTATGGGGGATTTCTCAGGAATTCTTATCTACGCAGGCTTGTTTGATATAGCTTAAAACTATAAAATATAAAATCCGTAAGGCTTGCCTTGCGGATTTTATTTGTCTTTAAACTATATTTATGTTAAAATACTTTTATGGAAGAAAACATTCATTCAGACCATAGAAAAAGGCTTACAGAATTAATTTATAAGTCCGGAATAGAAAACGTAAGCGAAGTTCAAGCGCTTGAATTTATTTTATTTTTCGGTTTGCCACGCGGAGATACAAATCCACTTGCTCACAGGCTGCTTAAAAAATTTAAAACCATATCAAATGTTTTAAATGCTTCACTCGAAGATTTAACTTCCGTTTTAGGTATGGGAGAGCAGTGTGCTATGCGAATAAAAACGCTTCCAAGTATATTTGAACTTTATTATAAAAGTGGAGCGGAAAAGGATTTTTCCGACTTGCCGGCTTTAAGAAAATTCATTTTAGAACTATTAAACAAAAAGAAAACGGAAGAATTTTTTGTGTTTGGTATAGATTCAAGATTAAAACTTCTTGGCAGCAGAAAACTTGCTAGTGGAAGTGTGGACAGCGTATCTATTCCGCGTTTTGAGCTTTTAAGTTTTATAAACTCTTTAAAGCCAAATTTTTTGGCTTTTGCGCACAATCATACAAATGGCGATGTTCTTCCTTCTAAAACGGACATAGTTTCCACAACAGAACTTAAAAAGATATGCGACGCCTTAGGCGTAAAGTTTTTGGACCACTATATAATTTCAGATAATAAAATTTTTAGTATGAATGAAGGAAAAACCTATGAACTTAAATAAAGAAATTTGGACGGAAGAAGACGGAAAAAAGTTCCAAGAATATTTAAAAAGTTTAGCAAGGCTAGAAAAAATAGACTGGACTAGAAATATTTTAAATACAAAAATGCCCCTTCTTGCAATCACATCGCCCGAAGTTAAAAGAATAGCTAAGGAAATATCAAAAGGTAATTTTATATCTTTTTTAGACCTATGGCTTTGGGATTATTACGAAAATACAGCACTTAACGGCACTTTAATTTCAAAAATTAAAGATTTTAATGTCTATAAAAAATATCTTTTAAAATATGCTAGCCTTGCAGATTGCTGGGCAGCTTGCGACGTTTTAACTTTTAATGTAAATGAAAAAAATAGGGAAGATTTTTTTAATCTTGCAATATTTTTAACTAAAAGTGAAAAACCGTTTGCAAGGCGCATAGGAATTAATATTTTCTTTAAATTTATTGAAAATGACGATTATTTAAATAAAATATTTAAAATTTTAAATAATTTTAAAAATGAAAAGGAATATTATGTAAATATGTGCATAGCTTGGTTTGTGGCTGAGTGTTTTGTTAAAAATAGAAATTTAACGCTTGAATTTTTAAAGGAAAATATTTTAAATAATTTTACAATTAATAAGGCAGTGCAAAAATGTAGAGATAGTTTTAGGGTGTCTAGTGAAGATAAAGAAATGCTGCTTAGTTTTAAAAGGAAATAGTTAAAACTTGCTTGAAGTTTTTTGCAAATTGTGTTAATCTAAAATAGTGGATATAATTAGTTTATTAAAGGAAGGAAATAGCTATAATAATTTTAACAAACTTATAGAGTTTGGAAAGTTTTCTCATGCCTATCTAATTGTTAGCCCCGATGAAGACTACAACAAAGCTTTTTGCACGCTTTTAGCGTTAAGGCTAAATTGTGCTAGCGTTTGCAGGCATTGCGAAAGTTGCGTTAAAATATTAAGCGGCACACATCCAGACGTTTTAACTTTTCCTAAAACTAAAAATTTCGTAGTAGACGACGCCAAAGGTGTAATAGAAGAATTAAACGTTTTACCAATGCTTTCTAATTATAAAATTTTTATAATAAATAATTTCAATAAAGCAACGGTTCAAGCGCAAAATAAACTTTTAAAAAGTTTAGAAGAGCCGCCAGAGAACGTAATATTTTTAATAAACGCTACTACTTTGGAAACTGTTTTGCCAACCGTGCAGTCTAGAACACAAAAAATAGAACTTGAACCTATTGATTTACAAAAGCTAAGAGAGTTCATTATAGAAGCTGACGGCAAAGTTAATGAAAATGCAATACTTGAAGGCGCAGGATATCCTGGTATAACGCTAAAATATAATGAAAATCAGACATTTTTAGATAACTCTAATTTTATAGAAAATATACTTGAAAATATGAAGTCTAGTAAAGACGTAATTACTTATAGCAGTACATTTTCTATAAAAGAAGGTTTTGAAGAAAGGTTAAACCTTTTGGAGCACGCTTTTGATAAACTATTAACTAAAATAGCAGCCGGCGAGCCTTGCGAATTTACAAAAGAAGGTATAGCCATGATATTTGAAAAGATAAACGAAGCAAAAAAACAGTTTTTAGCAAACTGCAATTTAAATTTAATAGCAGACGTGCTACTACTTGGAATTTTGGAGGTTAAATATATATGCAAATAAAAGAGGTTGGAATAAATTTTGAAGGTCAACCCAAAATTTATAGTTTTAATCCGGCGGGTTTAAATTTGAAGCTTGGAGACTACGTAGTTGTAGACACAGCTAGGGGGTTAGAACTCGGCAAAGTAGCAACGCCAATAAAGGAAGAAGAAGTAAAAGAAGGGAACGAGCCACTTAAAAAGGTTATTAGGCTTGCTACGGAAGAAGATATAAAGGCGAAGGGAAACAACGTTTTAGAAGCTAAAAAAGATAAAACAAGAATTATAGAAATTGTAAACGACTTTAAGCTTGACATGAAAATAGTAAGCGTAGAGCTAACGCTAGATAAATCTAAAATGCTTATTAACTTTACCTCTGAAAATCGTGTAGATTTTAGAGAGCTTGTAAAAACTCTTGCTAGTGAATTTAAAACTAGAATAGAGCTTCGCCAAATAGGGCCAAGAGATGAAGTTAAAATATTAGGCGGGCTAGGCCCATGCGGAAGACCTTGTTGTTGCACGAAAAACACAGGAGATTTTGAACATGTTTCAATAAAAATGGCAAAAAATCAAGGGCTTTCTTTGAATCCAAGTAATATAAGCGGTTTGTGCGGCAGGCTTATGTGTTGTTTAAGTTATGAAAATAAGCACTATGCGGAAGCTTTGAAGCTTATGCCAAAAGTGGGCAGCGAAGTAAAAACACCAGACGGTGTTGGCACAGTGCTATACAACAACCTTTTAAAGCGTACGGTGGAAGTAAAGTTTGAAGACGATAAAAAGGAATATGCGGTAAGCGAACTAGAATTTAATAAAATAACTCAAAATGAAGATTTAGAAGATTAATGGAAAGAATAGAAAATTTAGATTATGGTTTAAAAATATATCAAAACAGCGAACTTTACACCTTTACAAGTGACGCTGTTTTGCTTGCTAAATTTGCAAAGGTTAAAGCTAAGGATACTGTGGTGGACTTAGGTACTGGCAGTGGAATTTTAGCGCTCTATTTAGCAAAAAAATTTAATCCTAAAAAAATATATGGAATAGAAATTCAAGAAAAATTAGCAAAAATGGCTGAAAAAAGCGTAAAATTAAATAATTTAGATAATATTATTGAAATAATTAATAAAAATATGTTAGACGTAAATATAAATGCCGACGTTGTTATAACAAATCCGCCGTATAAAAAAGCTGCTTCAAAAACTAATCAAAATTCATCTCGTGCAATAGCAAGGCACGAAGTGGAAATTAATTTAGATAACCTTTTAAAAACTATAAATAAAATTTTAAACACAAGCGGCAGGCTATATATTTGTTACGATTCAAATAGAACTGCGGAATTAATTTATAAATTAAAGTGCTATAAATTAGAGCCAAAAAAAATGTTTTTTTCTTATTCTAATATTAAAAAAACTGCAAGTATTGTGTTTATTGAAGCAGTAAAAGGTGGCAGAGAAGAAATAAAAGTGCTTCCGCCGCTTATTACAAATTATGATAACGGCAAATATATAGAAAATTTAACGGTGGAGGATTAGCATGCTATATTTTGTATCTACTCCAATAGGGAATTTAAAGGATATATCACTGAGAGCGTTAGAAGTTTTAGAAAGCGTAGACGTTATTGCATGTGAAGACACGAGGGTATCTTTAAAACTTTTAAACCATTATAATATAAAAAAGCAGCTCATAACATACCATAAATTCAATGAAAATAATAGCGCCAAAGGCATAATTAATTTACTTAACGAAGGTAAAACCGTGGCAGTGATTTCAGATAGCGGCATGCCTTGCATATCAGACCCGGGCGAAACTCTTGCAAAATTACTTGTAGAAGAAAATATAGAGTTCACTGTTATTCCGGGTGCAAATGCCGGGCTATCCGCGCTAATATTAAGCGGATTTAATTCCAGAAGTTTTAGTTTTATTGGTTTTTTAAGCGAAAATAGTAAAGAAAAATTAAAGCAAGTTGAAAACGTAAAAAATTTTGTTGGAAGTTTAATTTTTTATGTTTCGCCGCACAATTTATTTAAAGATATAGAATTTTTAAATAAAAATTTAGGAGATAGAAAAGCTTGTCTTGTAAATGAAATAACAAAAAAATTTGAGAAAAAATTTCTTTTTAATCTTTCTTCTCCGCCGCAAATTGAGCCAAAGGGCGAATATGTTTTAATAGTTGAAGGGGCAAAAGAAATAGAAGATAATAGTTTAAATTCGCTTACAATAGAAGAACATATAAACTATTATTTAGCGCAAGGCTTAACTAAAAACGATGCAATAAAAAAAGTGGGGAAGGACAGAAAAATAAAAAACCCATATAAAAATTTAAAAAATGATTAAAAATATACTAAAAAACTATTAAAAATTAATTTTTTAATAGTTTTTTATTGCTATAACACTCTACAAACCAAACACGCCACAATTGTTCCAAAAATGTTGCAAACAAGAGCAAGCGGTATTGCATAAGATAATTTTTTAACAGACGTCTGAGAAAAATATACCGTAGCTACATAAAATAACGTTTCGCTTGTGCCCATTATCACAGAAGCGCATCTGCCTACGTAGGTATCCACACCGTAAGTTGTGTAAATATCTTTTAATATAGCATAGCTGCCGCTACCGGTAAAAGGGCGAAGTAGCACAAGCTCGCTAACTTCCGTTGGAATTCCAAGTGCGTTAAATAGCGGAGCAAGTAAGTCTATAAGCATGTCCGTTATGCCGCTTGCACGCATTAGCGCCACCATCACCATAATTGCCACAATAAAAGGAAAGATGTCAAGCACCAAATTCACGGAGCCCTTTGCACCTTTTACGAACACATTATAAGTTTCTACCTTTTTAAAGCGAGCGTAAAGCATAAGCGCCGCAATTAAAACAGGCATTATGTAGTTTGAGATAGTAATTTTTTCTTTCTCCTTTTAAATACTCTTTGAATTAAAAGAGTAAGCGATATTCCAAAAATTGCAGTTATAAAGGTGGCAACTAAGGTAGGAATCATTATGTCGGTAGGGGAAGCGCTGCCGGCTGCTGTTCTAAGACCAATTGTAGTTGTGGGAAGAAGTTGAATAGACGTGGCGTTAACCACAAGCAGCATAATCATGGCGGGAGTTGCCTTTCCACTCTTATCGTCCATAAGTTTCATAGCTCTAATGCCACAAGGTGTGGCGGCGTTTCCTACACCTAAAATGTTAGACGACATGTTCATAGCAATCATTTTAATAATTTCCGGGTCGTCCGTTTTGAACAAAAACCGAATTAGCGGACGAAGCAGCTTTGCTAGTTTTTCACTTAAACCCGTCTTGTCCACAATTTCCAAAATTCCAAGCCAAATTGAATAGACGGCTACAAGTTCCACACAAAGAGTTATAACCCCCATTGCACTTTCTGTCATTTCCGTAACAAGCGCGGAGGGGTTATTAAAAATAAGTAAAACTATGGAAGCGAGCATAAGTAGCGCCCAAATTTTGTTCATAGTAAAATTTATATGTTAAAAATTTTTAATTAATACACGTCTTTATTTGCAAAATTTTAAAAATGTGATATATTAAAGAAAAGGAAAAACTTATGTTCATAGATACACATGCACACTTAAACGACGCAAAACTTCTTCCCGATGTGAACGGAGTTATTTTTCGCGCGAAAGAATTTAACGTGGAAAGAATTGTAAACGCGGGCTGTGACCTTGCTTCTTCTCAAAAAGGAATAGAACTTGCAGACAAGTATAAAGAAGTTTATGCCTGCATAGGCGTGCACCCAGAAAACGCGAAGTGTTTTGACAATCAAATAGAAAATTTTTTAATGGAAAACGGCGAACGTGAAAAAGTGATAGCAATAGGAGAAATTGGGCTAGACTATCACTATGAAGGTTACGATAAGGAATTACAAAAAAAGGTATTTATCCGCCAACTTGAAATAGCAAATGAACTAAAACTTCCCGTAGTAATTCATAGCCGCGACGCAACGGGCGATATGCTAGAAATATTAAAAAATAATAGCAATCTTTTAAAATATGGCGGATTAATGCACTGCTTTAACGGAAGTTTGGAAACTTTAAAAGAAGTTTTAAAGCTGGGTTTAAAAGTTTCATTTGGCGGAGCTATCACTTTCAAAAATTCTAAAAACGCGCCAGAACTTATTAAAAACATACCACTTGAAAGTTTTACACTTGAAACGGACTGCCCATATTTATGCCCAGAGCCTTTTAGGGGTAAAATAAATGAGCCTAAAAATATTCCGTTAATTGCACAAAAAATAGCTGATATATTAAATAAAAATGTAAGCGAAATTGAAAAAATAACAACTTTAAATGCAAAAAATCTATTTAAAAAATTAAAATAATTATGGAAAAAATTAATTTTAAAAAGAAATATGGTCAAAATTTTTTATCGGATACAAATCTTTTAAAAGCAATTGTATCCGATAGTTTAATTACGCCGGAAGATGAAGTTTTAGAAATAGGTGCAGGTGTTGGAGCTTTAACTTACGAGCTTGCAAAAAACTGTAAAAAATTAATTTCTTTTGAAATAGATAAAAGTTTAGAAAATATCTTAAAGGAAAAATTAAAAGAATTTAATAATGTTAATTTAATTTTTTCCGATATTTTAAAAATAAAAACACAAGAAATTGATAGTTTTTTTGAAAAAAAATATAAAATAGTTGCAAATTTGCCTTATTATATCACGTCGCCAATTATATTTAAATTTTTAGAAGAATCTAAAAAAGTGGACTCGCTTACCATAATGGTGCAAAAGGAAGTGGGCGAGAAGATGCTTGCGATTCCTAAATCTCAAAATTACGGCGTGCTTAGCGTTATGGTTAACCATTATGCAAATGTAAAAATAACAAGAATTGTAAAAAGACATATGTTCACACCGCCACCAAAAGTAGATTCTTGCATTGTAAAATTAGATATCAAACACGTGCCGTTTGATAAAGGCTTTAAAAATTTTGTACAAACTGCATTTTCCATGAGAAGAAAAACGCTTTTAAATAATCTTTCTAAGCTCTATAAAAAAGAGCAAATTGAAAAGGTTCTACAAAGTTTTAATATAAATTTAAACGTTCGAGCGGAAGAACTCCTGCTTGAAGATTTTGAAAAACTCTATATAACTTTTCGACAAAATTAGCGGAAATCCGCTAATTTTTTAATTCTATTTAATAACACGTATGTACTCTAATTTCGTATAATATTTAAGTAATAAGGAGTACATATGTTTACAAAAAGAACAATAATTTTAAATTCAGTTGAAAACAATTTAAATAAAGCCGTTGTCAGTTTAGAAAAAAATGGCAATGAAATAAAAGGTTCGGTAAGATTATATAATTTTAAAACGGAACCAAACGGCGTGTTAACGCTTGGCATTCTATCCGACGGCGAAGTATATAAAGCTGGGCTTACAAGGGTGGGGAATAATCAGTATGAATTTTTGTCCGCAGTAAATAAACCAATAGGTGAGTTTACGTGCGCGCTTGTAAATTCTTATAACGGAGAAATAAAGCCGCTACTTTTAGGCTCTTCAAATGGCGCAAGTTCACAAAGCGCAGAAACTAGGCTTGCTTCTTCGCTAGGTGTGCTTCAAAAGAAGAGTATGGACGCCGTTAAGAAAATTCTAGATGAAAACAAAATAGAACTTGAAGATGATGCGGAAGAGATAATTGACGAAGAGATGAAAAAATCTTGCGACGAAAATTGTTTTTTATGCCCTTATAAAAAGGCGTTTTATAACGATGAGCAAAAAGAAGTAAAAGAAAAATTAAAAGAAAATGAAGTAGAAATGACGGAAAAACCTAAAAATAATGAAGTTTTTAGCCAAAAAGTGCTAGAAAATGAAGAAAATTTTGAAAATAAAGAAATAATAGAGCCTAAAAAAGAAGAAAAGAAAATTTCTTTTTACGACGAAATTAAAGAACAGCTAGGCCTTCTTTTTAGTAAATATGAAGACGCAACAGACCTGGAAGACATAATTCCAAATTCTAAATTTGTTAAAATAGATTACGATGAAAATGGACAATTTTACGTGGTTGGCTTAATTTATGAAGACGACGAAATTAAATACATATGTTATGGCGTGCCGGGCGTTTGGGCGGAAGACTGCCCGAAAGAACTAAACGGGCTTTCACAATGGTTGCCGCTAAATGAAGACGACCCAGAAGGCAGGGGCTACTGGCTTTCCTATCAAGATGCAGGAAATGGAGAAAATATTAAAATAGAAGTTGTATAAATGGTTGAATAATTTCAAAAAGAGTGATAATATATCTATATGAGTTTTCTAGGATTAAGTGTAATAGAAGTAATTTGTTTATCAGTAGTAGCCGTGCTATTATTCTTGTTTTTACTGCTTATCTCAATAGGCGAAATTCTTTTAAAAATAAGTTTAAAGCGTGAATCATATATAGGCAAAATAGTTTCCAAAAAAACGCGAGAAAATTATCCAAACTATAAAATAGACCTAAAATGGTGGAAAGATTATAGCCTAGAAGAAGTTTGCGTAACAAGCTACGACGGTAAAAAACTTTATCCAATGATTTTAAAGGCAAAGAAAGAAACGGACAAGGTTGCTATTATCATTCACGGCTATAACGCAAAATATCAGGAAATGAATAAGTATGCCGAACTTTTTTATAACCTTGGCTATAACGTTGTGCTAACGCAAAACAGAGCGCATGGCAAAAGTGAAGGCAGGTTCATAGGTATGGGTTGGTTAGACAGGCTGGACATGCTTGAAGTTATAAACATGTGCATTCAAAAGTTTGGTGAAGGTTGTAGTATTGATATCTTTGGGCTTTCTATGGGCGCAGCAACAGTGTGTATGCTCTCCGGAGAAAAACTTCCAAGTAACGTTAAACATTTAATTTCAGATTGCGCCTATGCAAGCGTTTATGAAGAGTTTAAATACGTTTATGAATCTAATACCAAGCTTCCAGCCGCCGGGCTTACAGAAATTTTAAATATATATGCAAAAATCCGCTGCGGCTATTCAATTAAAAACGCCGACGCTAGAACTAAGCTTCCAAATTGTAAGGTTCCAATTCTATTCATTCATGGAGAAAAAGATACATTTGTGCCTTACGATAATTTGAAAAAACTCTACGATGCTACGCCAGAAAATTTAAGGCATGTCTACACTTTTGAAAATGCCGGACATGCGGAATGCCTTCCGTATAATGAAGAAAAATACACGCAAATTGTAAAAGAATTTTTAAAAGACGATTATACTAACTTAAAATAGATTAAAAAAGTGTAGTTTGGTCAAGAATTTAATTGACACACCGCACTTTTTTTGATAAACTTTAAAAGCAATTTTATAAAAGAAGGACTAAAATGAAAAAAATTAAAGTACTAGCATTATTTTTATGTATGGCTTTCTGCACGGTATTCTTTACAGCCTGCGGGAATAATTTAACTGCGCCAACTGGCACTGGAAATATGGTGGAACACGGCGAAGTGCTCGTTTACGACGATTACATCTATTTTGGCGGTATGTATATTTCTAATGCAGACATGGAAAACGGCGACAATAGAAATGCCGACCTAGAAGGCTTATGGCGCATAAAACTTGAAGACGGCAAAATTTCTTACGACGAAGACGGCAATCCACAGAACTTAGAAAGGGTTGTGGGCAAAATTGTAGGAACGGAAAACGCCTTTATGTATTCAGTTGGTGATGAGATTGTTTTTGCTTCACCTAACGTTAAGCTTACACAGCAAAGCCAAACGGCGTTCGATAGAACTACGTATTTCAAAATGTCAAACGTAGGCACAGGGCTAACAGAGCTCTACACAACGGAAGCGGCAGTTCAAAGCCAGGCACTCCTTATAATTGATAACGTGCCATATATAATTGTATACGACGGAACAAACATAGTAAAAATTAACGTAAACACAAAGGCAAGTAAAGTTCTAGCAACAGACGTAACAAGTGCGGCTTTTGCAAGCTCTTATTCTAGCGCATTCGACGGAGATGTTTATTTCACAGTGAATCTCAGTGAAGAAGATACTTCTATTGGGCTAACTGGCAACATATTGAAGAAAGTAAATATTGTAAGTGAAGAAGAAACACAAGTTCGCCAGCAATATGGGGAAACAATAACTGTTAATACAGTGAAAAATGGTTATTTATATTATACAAGAACGGATAACGGTAACACCTTCTATTTTGCAAACAACTTTACGTCTAGCTTTGAAGCAGGCGAAGTTCAACTTACAAGTGCAATAACGTCAGATATTACAAGCTTCACACCACTTGGTTTAGACCAAGAAGGAAATGTACTTCCAATAGTGTTTGAATATCAATCTAGGCTAGTATACAGCAACTTTGGAAGTTTAGTAGTAAATGAAATATTAAACGAAGACGTAACAGTGCTTTTCGAAAGCGGAGATTATATCTACTATTCAACTTCAAGCGGAATTTATAGAGTATCTTATAAAGACAAGGTATCTCAGCAAATATCAGACCTAGCAAATTTCCAAACAAACGTAACGTTCGACGGCAGATATATATACTTTTATGCACAGAATGAAGACAACACAACGGGCAATTATTATATGTATCGTGCGGACGTAAACGCAGCAGAAAATGGCACAGGCATCAAAACGGAATTGCTTTCAAAACTACATGAAGACGATATGCCTGACGAAGACGAAGAAACGTCAGACACAAGCACAGATAGTTCAACTAGCAATTAAAATTATATAAAGTTTAACCCCAAGCGGTATTCCGCTTGGGGTTTTATTTTAAATATTGTTATTAATAGAAATGAATTTTTAAAAGGTGAAATAATGTTAATTTAATAGGGCGCTTTTATTTTTGTAACAAATTAGTTTTAAGACTCGTATATATGTTTATAAGCAGGGGAATTTAAGGATCAAAAAAAAGTAAAAAATTTTTTGAATTTTTTTATTAAATTAGTAGACAATAGGGTTTAGTTTTAATATAATAAGCGCAGCAAAACAAGTTTGTTTTTGCTTGTGGCTAAATAGTTTTAGCTATTTAAGGAGACAAAATTATGGCAGATAAAAAACCAGTATACATTAGATGTCCAAGATGTGAATTAAACTATATACAAAAGAAGGATAAACTTTGCAGCGTCTGCAAGGCTGAACTTAGCGCAAAAGACGACTATGTAGACGAGCTTGACCTAGAACTTTGCCCAGTTTGTAAAACGAACTATATTCAGTCTGACGAAGTTATGTGCCAGAGTTGCTTAAAAGAAAGGGCGTTAGATAACGATATCCATGGCATTACAGATGAAAACGACGAGTGGGACGCATACATCAACCGTGACGAAGACGAGATTATTTCTCCGGACGAAGAAACGGGCGATATGGCAGTAGTAAACAGCTTAGACGAAGCTGACCTTTTAGACGGCGACGACGACCTTACTTTTGACGACGACTTAGACGAAGATACGCCCATAGACGACGAAGAAATAGACGAAGAAGAGTCTGACGATTTTGACGACTACGAAGACGAAGATTATGACGATGACGACGAAGATGATTATGACGACTATGATGATGACGATGACGACAAATAAATCAGGTAGCCAAAAACTACGCGATACTGCGAAAGCTCGTCAAACGAGCCTTGAGTACGCGCCTACGTCAAAAGCTGCGCTTTAATGAATTTTGCTAAAAGCAAAATTTCATGTTAACGCTAGCTTTTTCCTTTTCCCTAAAAATTAAAAATTTTTGGGAGCCCGATAAAACCGAGCCTTGTCTCGCTTGTTTTTGACCGCCTGATTGTAGTATTATATGTAAGTATTGAAGTGCCAAAAGGCACTTTTTTTTAACCTATTATAACATCACCGCATAGAACATCGTAGTAGGAAAAGGTTTGAGATGGAAGCTGCTTTTCTTCGTTTACTTTAACTGTAAACACGCTGGGGTATACACTAACTATAATAGCTTCAAAGCTATCTATCTTATTTCTACCCCTATTTATTTTTAATTTTATAGCATTGCCTTTAAGTGAAGTTATTTTTGCTTTTACTTCTTCTAAGGCGTTTAAATTAATTTTCATAGTTTCACCCGAAAAGATTATTGCCAAAACGAGCAATTTTTAAACGTTTGAAAAATTTTTTTAAAAAATTGTCATAAACGCGAAAAACTTTTTATACATTATAAGGAACACGAAAAGGGAGGGTTTATGGCAATAGAAAAAAATGCGATGAATGTTGTTAGTAAGTTTAAGCTTGGTTCGGAGCAAGTGCCGGTAGAGTGCAATATTGCTACGGAAGAGCAAATTTCTAAGCTTTTATCTTACTGCGTTTATCCAATGGTGATAAGCGAAGAAGTGTTAGTGGGGGAGGTTAACGTTACAGGCAAATTAGCCGTTAAACTTACGTACATGACGCAAGAAAATCAAATTGTTTGCCGCGATAGTATTTGTGATTTTTCAAGTAAGTTTCTAGCAAGTACAATAGACCCTTCACAAAAAATTAACGTCTGTGCAAAGCTTATAGATGCTAGCGCCGTGGTGCTAAGTGAAAACAATGTTAAAATAAGTTCAATTGTGGAGCTTGTTTACACGGGCATCAAACATGACGAGCTTTCATATCTATCCAGTGCAGACGAGAGCTTTTGTACAAAGCTTTCAGAAGTAAAAGTAACAACCTTAGCGGCAAGTGAAAGCCAGGAATTTGAAGAAGAAATTAAAGTTCCTATAAAAGACAAATTTGAAAGGGTAATTAGCACGGATGCGGACGTTATAGTAAAAGATATAACCGCGGGTTCAAACTTTGTATCCGTAAGCGGAGAAATTATTACAAAAACAATGTTTTTATCCGATAGCGAAACAGGTAAAATTGTAACGCTTTCTACTTCGGAAAGTTTTAAAAGAGAACTTGAAGTAACAGGCGTAAGCCAAACTTCTATGGTGGAAGTAGAAGCTATTCCTAGAAAGGATTTACTTAAAGTTGAAACTTTGCAGGAAGAAAATAGCACAAGTTTAAATTACGTAGTTACAATTAAAGCAAAAGTTTTAGCTTACGACGAAACTAACATAAATTGTGCGGAAGATATTTATTCTTTAACCAATAATATTGAAATTGTAACGGAGTCGTTTAAAAAATTATCTCTTGGCGGTTTAGATTATTTTGAAAGCAAAATTGAAGGCAGTTTAACTTTAAATGAAACTCAGCCCAGAGTAGATAAGATTATTGCCACGTCGTCGCCATATATTATTAGCACAAATTCATATATTAAAGACGGAGAGATATTCTTAGAAGGCGTAGCTTACACAAACGTAATCTACTTAAACGACGAAGAAATGACGACAAATTCCATTCAAATAGAAGTGCCTTTCACAATTTCAGAAAAAACATCAGGACTTGAAAATTCAGAAATTTTCGCAAGTGAAGTGCTAGACGACGTAGACGTTATTGTTAAAAAAGGAAGAGAGTTATATTTCGATGCTAAGGTAAAGGCTAATGTTTGTTATTATAATAACGAAAATGATGCAGTTATCACAGACGTTGCCGTAGGCGAAGAACTTCCAGAAAGAGACTGCGCTATAGAAATTTACTTTGGTAAAGAAGGTGACACTTTATGGGATATAGCAAAATCTCTTAATATATCACTTGATAGTTTACGCGAACAAAATTCCATGGTGCCAGAAGTTTTAGAAGGAAATACAAACTTAACAATTTACTATCAAAAAAATAAAAGAGCGGAATAATTAAATAAAAATTGATAAAAAATGCGTTAAAAACGCATTTTTTTATTTATTTAAAGTAATTTTTATTTAATTAAGTATTTTTAACATTAATTTATTTATTAAAAAAATTATTTATTATTTCTAAAATTCTACTTTTAAAACCGTTTACATTATTTGAACCATTTACAAAGCAGAGTGGCGGATATACTACGCACCACCAGTTATCTCCCTTGGCTTCGCCTAACTCTAAAATAAGCGCGTCGTAAAATCCGGCTTCTAAGGTTAAATCTCCATAGCTTCTTGTAGGAAATTCTTCATAACTTAATTTTGCATTGCTTTTATAGCTAAAATTATGTCTTTCTAGTATATTATCCGCAATATTTTCTATATATTCAAAGTTTTTTTCTATTTCTTTGCTTGCTTCTTCCTTTGTGTAGCAGTTTATTAGCAGGGGTGTAAGGGCGTCTACAACGGCGTCCTTTATTTCATATTTTACCGCTTGGTCTATTTCAGAACTGGAGTTAGCTCTTATATGAATTCTTAAATATTCACTGTTTGCACTGGTATTTAATGGGCAAAAAATTAAAATTAAAATAATGCCTAAAATAGATGTAATTCCAATTATGTATTTCATAAAATCTCCTTTCTTAGTTAATTGTTGTCAAAATTTAATAATAATTTCTAAAAAAATGAATAAAAAATTTACTTTTTTGTAAAAATAGCAATAAAAATGGAGGTATTATGGAAAAAGGAAAAATTATTTTAATTTCATTTTTAATTTTTGCATTTGCTTTACTTGGTGGAACTTCTACATACTTAATGTACAATAAGTCTAACGAAGTTATTGAAGTGGCAAGTTCCTCAACCAACAAAAGCGTACAGCAAAAATTAAAAGATTTAGGCTACTATAAAGGTGGCGTAGACGGAATTTACGGGCTGCTAACACGAGAAGCTGTTACAAATTTTCAAAGAGATTACGGGCTTGGTGTAGATGGTATTATTGGGCCGGAAACTTTGGGAGCGCTTGGAATAAATAACAGTGCAAGCCAATCTAGTTCAGATTTATATCTTTTAGCTAAGTGTATTCACGCAGAAGCTAGGGGAGAGCCATATGTTGGACAAGTTGCCGTTGGAGCTGTAATTTTAAACAGAGTTGAGAGTCCGGAATTTCCAAACACAATTTCTGGTGTAATCTATCAACCTTGGGCGTTTACTGCTGTTAATGATGGACAAATAAACTTAGAGCCGAACGACACAGCTTATCAAGCAGCGCAAGACGCCTTAAATGGCTGGGACCCAACTTATGGTTGCTTATATTACTATAATCCAGAAACTGCAACAAGCAAATGGATATATTCAAGGCAAGTAGTGATTACCATTGGTAAACACGTATTTGCAATTTAGGAGGTTAAAATGGACGCAGCAGAAACAAAAACGTCAAACAAAGCGTTAATAGTAGTTACAATAATTTTATCCATTGCCGTTGTGGCGCTTGGAATACTTTATGGAATAAGCATGAGTTCTTTAAACAGCTATCAAGCCACGCTTGAAAACGTATATCAAAAAAACTTCTATGAGCTTGTAGACGAAGTGAACAATGCAGAGACTAAACTAAATAAAGTTTTAGCATCAAATAGCGCTAGTTACAAATCTAAGCTTTTAAAAGAAATTAGCAAAAATGCAAGTGAAGCGCAAACAAGATTAAACATGCTTCCATATTCTATCAACGGGCTTTCTGATACGATTAGCTTTGTAAATCAAGTAAGTGGTTACACGGAAACTTTGGCAAAAACGCTAGAAAATGGACAAAATTTAAGTAAAAATGATGAAGAAACACTTGAAAAAGTGTACGAAAGCATAGTAAATATTAAAAAATCCTTAAATAGTATGTCGAAACAGATGTGGGAAGGCTATAATATTACAGATTCAAGTTTAAAGCTTGACGGCGACTATAACAATCTAACGTCAGATATGTCTGCTATGAACGGAGAAGATATAGAATACCCTACAATGATATACGACGGGCCTTTTTCAGACTCCCAGGTAAATAAGGAAGTTAAAGGCTTAAACTTTGGCGAAGTTAGTATGGAGACGGCAAAAAGCAATCTTGGTAAAGTGCTTACCGGTGTAAATATGGATAATTTTGATTTTCAAGGAGAAAGCAAAGGTCATTTTACAACTTACGATTTCTCTTACGAAGATGAAAATGGTGCTTACACTTTTGCGCAAGTTACCAAAAAAGGTGGAAAACTTTTAACGCTTAGCTCTCAAAATATTTATAAAACAAAAAAGCTAGAACTTGAAAATGCTGAAAAAATAGCATTAGATTTCGCAAAAAAGGCAGATATTTCAAACATGAAAGTGGTTTGGAGTGACGTTATTGGTGACGACGCCTTTATAAACTTAGCGCCAGTAATAGACGGGGTTATAATCTACCCAGACCTTGTTAAAGTTAAAGTTGATTTAACTAAGGGCAATGTGCTTGGCTTTGAAGCAAGCTCTTACTATATGAATCATGTAGATAGAAAGATAATGCCTACAAGAATTACACAAAGTGTGGCAAAGGCAAAACTTTATTCTGGCTTAAAAGTGAAAGATGCAAGGCTTGCGTTAATTCCGCTTGAATATGATAAAGAAGTGCTTTGTTACGAGTTTATTTGCACTATGAATGGCAACACGTATTACGTGTATATAAATGCGGTAAATGGTGCAGAAGAGAACATTTTAAAGGTGATTCAAACGGATAACGGCAACTTACTTTTGTAAATTTTCGACATTTATGTAAAAAAGTTGACAGATTTAGAATGTAAGTCTATAATATAGCCTATAGGGAGATTTATGGAAGAAACTACTAAGAAAACAATAGAAATGATGGGAATTTACGAACTAAGAACGCTTGCTAGAAATGTGGGTGTTCCGTCTCCCACTACGCTTAAAAGGCAGCAACTTTTAGAGGCTATATACGATATTTTAGACGGTGTAAAGGAAGCCACTCCTTTAAAGAAGGTTGGTAGGCCGCCTAAAAAAATCAAACTAGACACTTCGGTTATGGACGTATTTGTGCCACAAGATTTTATAGATTATGCTAATGAAGAACAGGAAAAACTTTATAGCAGTGAAAGTTTGGTTTTTCAACAAGAGTTAGACCTTACACGTTTTAATAATAGAATTAGAGTGGAAAGAAAGGGCTATCTTAGGTCTACAAAGAGCGGCGCATATTTCTTTAAAGATTCAAACGCACTTGTGTTTGTTTCGCCAAATTTGGCAGCTGAAATGAACATAGTAGAAGGCGATTTTATAGAAGGTGGAGCTTGGCAAGTTCAAGGCAAACCTTACGAAATATTCTATGCCCCAGAAAAAGTTAATGGGGAAAAGGTGGAAGAAGTTAAGCGTAACCTTGTAAATTTTATCAACATTCAAATTCCAACTTCGCCAGAAGAAAGCCAGAGAAAATTCTATAAAATAAACGATATCCCAACATATATTTCAGAAGTTCTTCCACTTCTTAAAAACTATGAAAGTAAAGGCTATAAAATTAATATTTTAGCCGTGGGCTTAATTCCTGAAAATGTTTTAAGAATTAGGTCTGCTTTTGATGGCGTTAAACATAAGGCATTTGTAAGTTATTTTGAAGACGGTCCAAAAGAATCCTTTGAAACAGCCCTAGACGCAATAAATAATTCCATTGCTCTTGCTCGTTCTGGGGAAAAGGTGGTGCTATTTGTGTTTGACGTAGCAACACTTCTTTCAGAATTAAAGATATATTTCAATGAAAAAACAGAAGGTTCAATAAATAGCAATACAATATTAATCATGAGAAAACTTTTCAGCATAAATAGAAGTTTAGTGGGCGGCGGAGCGTGCACGCTTATAGCCGGCTCTTCTGAAAATATTGACCTTATTAATTACATATAAAGCAAGCTTTAAAAAAGCTTGTTTCAGGCTGCCCAAAAACTGCGCGACCGAAAAATTCTTTGAATTTTTCTTGCTGCGTTTACTGTAAAACGCCTAAAAACAGTCATTTAGGAAACTAAACTCCTGCTTTTAGGCATTTTCCGAGCCTTGCCTCGCTTGTTTTTGAACAGCCTGATTAATTTTCTAAAAGCTGGAACAAGCTTTAAAAAAGCTTGTTTTTTTTTGTAAAATACCTAAAAATAATTGATATTCGTGCCGAAATTATGTATACTATATCTGTAGAATTGTACATTCCAAATAAAGGGGAAATTGTATGCAAAAGAATAGAAAATTAAATAGCGTAATTTTAAAGGTGGGCATAATACTTATATTGCTTGCTGCTTTTGTTGGTGTTGGGCTTTTTAATGTAAATAGAGCCTATGCCGACAGTAGTGAAGTTTCCGTAGAAGAAACTTTGCTAGGCACAGACACTGAATCGCAAGGCGCAGAAAGTTATAGTGCCTCAGACTTAATAGTAGATGCTGATGCCTTAGCTATAGAAGCCGTGCCGTTTAGTGGTGGTAAGGGAACTGAAAAAGAACCATACCTAATAAGCGAACCGGGCCATCTTGCTACTATGGCAAATCAAATAAATGGTGGAGATCCAAATAATCATTATAAACTCGATGCAAATATTAGCTTAGCCGGTAGAATTTGGATTCCTGCCGGGTATAATACGGAGGATAATCATGCTTTCATCGGTTCTTTTGATGGTAACGGGTTTACAATTTCCGGGCTTTATGTAGATAATGCTTCTTTATCGCTTAATGGCACAGTAGGCTACGGGCTTTTTGGCGTTTTAGGGCAAGGCGCCACAATTAAAAACGTTCAAGTAATAGGCGCAAACATAGTTGCGGGTAGCGGATATGCCGGTATTATTGCAGGAAGAGCTGACGGAACAGGGGTTAAAATTGAAGCTTGTTATGTAACAGGTACAATTAGTAGCACTGGTAATAGGGGTGGTATAATTGGCTATGCTTATTCAGAAACTAGCGTATCTATCGAAAGGTGCTATACAAATGTTTCTTTTATAGGTTCTTCAAGTTACACTGGTGCTATTTCTGGTAGATATGGTACTGTAACGGATTGTTTAGTCGATTCTTCTTCTAGTTTAATTGGTTCAAATGGTTCTACAACAAATAGTGCAAGAAGGTCAGGCACTTCTTATACATATTACAATAATTTAGGAAACACTACAACTTCTTCTTCATATCGTAATACATTATTAGCTAGAACAACATATACTCCAGTAACTCCTTATGATGTAGATGGTACAAGAACTAAAACACCAATATGGCATGTAGAGGGTAGTGTACTTTATTTAAATGGGGTAGGAAACGTTTATGTAGATAGTGAATCTTACATTGCAACTCAAGATTATAGTTCGGCAATTAATGAATTAAACAACTTACCATATAATAATGAATATAATGTAAATGGAAGTCATTCTGGATTTGCTAAAGGTATTGTTGCTACATCATCGTCTTCTTCGACACAATATTCAGGTTTTTACGAACTTGGAGAGGCTATTGCTACCGCTTATATAAAACCTAATTCAAATATAAATGTTTGGGTAGGTTATCAAATAACTAATTTAAACTCTGGAAGTTTAGTAAAGAGTTCGTTTAATTCTGCTCAAAACGTTTCTTCTAATGTTACTTTATATGCAGATAATATAACAGAAGGAACAACGTCAACTTCAAATTCAAATACTTTAACGTCCGATTCACGTCAAGGCTATTTTGTAATTGACGCTGTATTTGATAATATTTTACGCTCAATTACAGTAACGGCTTATGATGCAACACCCAATCATAGATTTTCAACAACAATAGGAACTTTAAAAGATTCTTTTAATTATATAGCACATTATAGCACTATTAGTACTAGTATTCAAGGTACTAACGGTTCAATTTCTTTAAGTGCTCCAACAAATTTAGGTACTTATACAAAAAGAGGTGTTTATAGTACTTCTTCGGCTTCTGGACAGACCTATACTACAAGTTCATATAGCACAAACGTGGTTTTAGTAAGGTATGGCGATAGTAGTGTTAATATATCTATGAAAGCGCCTTCTGATGCTAACGGTTATACTTATTTAGCTGAATATAGTAGACCAACGGGTTATACTAGTATTCAATATGATAATCAGTATAGTAGATTAGATTTTAATACTACAATATCATCAAATTGTACAATACAATTATATTTTACCAATGCAACAAAGTTAACATTTGCTGAGGGTACTGCGTTGGATCCTGACAATGTAGATCTTGTAAATGTTAGTAGCTCTTATTCGTATTGGGTTTTAAACACCGCATCTAAAAGTGGATCCAATTTAAATAGAATGATATATCGCTTAAACAAAACCACACTTTCTTCTTCAAGTGCTAGATATTATCAAACAACTCTTCCATCTGCAACGGTTAAATATTCTAATCATGTCTTTTATGGTTGGTCTATAGATCAAGATATAGAAATATTTATGGATATAGACACAACTGGTGTGAAAGCACAAGTTGGCGATACTGGTGTAAGAAAAGAACTTGCACCACACGATTATACTAGGTTCGATGCAAGTTGTCAGGCTCTTAAAGATTGGGGTGTAAGCAGTAGTTCATCGACATTTAATGGTGGAAGTGATGCATCGTATGGTAATTGGAGCATAGGAACAGGCACAAATTATTTTACCTTGCAACTATATAGCACTTTTACCGTTCCTACAGTAGACTGTGACGAATTTAAAATTTCTCTTGGTGTTTTGGATGAAAATGGAATTTATAAAGTAATAAACAATCCAAAAGAACCAAACTATTCTGGCTCAGATAATCCTAAGGATGAAGGCCCAAAATATATTATAAATTTAGTAGATACTAACAATGATAATAAAGTTGTAATAGAAAATATAGATTGGCATAGAGTAGATGGCTATATTATTCCTTATGTAAATGGTCATAATTATAAATTCCCAGCTGGGTACGCTTTCCAATTTATATTGGATTACGATTATGGCGTAGGAACCGCATATTCTAATAGTTTCACTTATTATTTTGCAAATTCCGAAGGTGAACCAGCAACTACAGAATGGAAGGGAAACGCAGGTACTACATATACAATTACTAGCCCATTATTAGGTAAAGGAACTACTTGTTGGCTAAAATACATTATAGATCAGGCACCTACAGAATTTGAAATAGAAGTTGCTGGGGCAGATGGGGAAGAAATAATTATTCCAGATGCCAACGACATATTATTAGGTTTAACCTTTGAAGTTGAAGCTCATGGTGAACTTTTTAAAGATATGCCCAAACCTGAGAATGGTACTTATGGTGGCTATAGTTATTTATATAGTGGAATTCTATATAATGATATAGTTACAATTACTTTTAATGAAAGAGTTTTTGCTAATAATGGGGATTTATATGGTTATCATATAGAATCTGTTACTATTGTAAGTGGTGGTGCTGGCGCAAGCATAACTCAAGACTCTGAGGACGAATTCAAATATATAACCTCGCAAATACAATCAAGCACAAAAGTTCTTGTAACACTTGCAAGAAATAGGGCGGTTATAGATTTTGAACTTAATGAAGTAAACGGTTATAATTCTTACCTATCTACAAGTAATTATTCTCCATATATATTTATAGTAAATGGCAAAGAGAATAAAAATGTAGATGAAATTATTGTAAAAACAGGCGATGTTGTACAAATAAAAACTCAATTTGATAAGAATTTACCATTCTATTTAAAACAAATAGAAGATCTAAGTTATAAATTTGAATTTTTAAATACTTCAAAAGATATAGATCAGGGTATAAGCTATGATGGTGGTAGTTATACGCTAACAATAGAGGATCATGACCCTCTGTTAAAAACTGACACTACTACTATTCCAACTGGTGCTATACGAAACAAAATAAGGTTAAATTTTGATATACAAAAGTTCATTATAACCTTTGAGGCTGATGAGACAACAAATAACACAAGTTCTATAAATAGTTCTTACTGGATGTTTGCTTATACTATAGATCCAACTTATACATATAATAGACAACTTACTGGCGAAGTTGCTCCTTCTTTAACCGGCAATACTCTAGAAATTTACTTTGGTGATACTTTAAACGTAAGTGCAAATATTAAAAATTCCGCAGCTGTTTATGAACCTGTTGGTGGCGGAATGTATACCAGTGCAAGACCTGCTAAAGATCAAATGGCTACGGTTTACCAAAATGATTACTTAAATAGTGATATAACGGTATATGGTTTATTACATTTATATAAATATAATGTTAATTTCTATCGCTATCCAACAACCTTTGAAGATGGTACTCCATTAAATTATCCTGCAACATGGACGGATGGTTCCAACCTTGAAATAAAAACCGTTGCAATTTGGTATAATTATACAACACCATCTAATGTTTTCCCTGAAATAGAAAGAGAAGGTTACACATTCTTAGGTTGGTCTACAGAGAAAGATGCAACCATTCCAAATTTTGGAACATCTACAAGAATAACGTCAGTATATGATGTCTATCCAGTTTGGGAAGAAATTTGTTTCATAATAGCTTATAATGAAAATTTAACAGATCCATGCTATGACGGAATAGATGTAGTAGATAATAGGTGGCTTGATTCTAAGGTAGAACATATTTGTTCAGGTGACGAGTTCGCTTTCCCAGAACTTGAAAGCGATAGCCATAACTTTATGGGCTGGCGTTACACATTTAATGGAACAGAGTATACGGCTTCTGCTGGCGAAATAATCAACTGGGATTTTGCTGATAGCATGACCTTTAAAGCTGTTTGGGAAACTAAGGAATACGACGTTCAAGTTGTAATTGTAGAGGCTCAGTCTCCAAATGGAATTAATATAGATTATTCTACGCAAACAAACGGAACTAAAACTAAAATTAAGTATGGTTTACTACCATCTACTGCTGTAAATTTAGATGTCAATAGACCAAATGAACAGGGCTATATCTTCATTGGCTATATGCTAGAAGCTCCAAACGCTAGTAATATTTCGAGTTTGCAAGCTTCACTTCCTGAAGTTACAGTGGATGATGATAACACGGAAGGTAGAGTATTCACAGTTTATGTAGTTTATAAAAATTACTATACTTTAACATATTTCTCTGCTGGGCATGGCGAAATTTCAATAGATGGCTATACAAGTCCGTTCTATGCAACCTATGGAGAAGAGTATCAATTTATTTTAACACCAGATCCTGGCTATATTTTTAGATATTACATTATAGATCCTGCAATTTATGCTGGAAATATAAGCAGTAATAACATATTGACTATGCCAGCTTCAGATCTTACTGTAGAAGCAGTTTTTGATGTCGCAATTTTAGTTCTTACATACAAAGCAGACCACGATGGTTCAACAGGCGCAACGTTCTCAGATGGAACTACGGAAAAGACTGGCTCTGTTACTTATCTAGACAATAACTACACCTACGGCAGTAACACAGGCATGCCAACACCATCAAGAACGGGCTTTGACTTCGGTGGTTGGACAACGGATATAAACTGGGAAGATGTTCCAGAAGATGAAAGAAAAATTTATACATCTAATACAATTTGGGATATTCCAGCTAGCACCACACTTTACGCTACATGGGAACCAGAAAGCTACGACCTTGAATTTGTTTTAAGTACTTCTGGCGTTACAAACCCTTCTGCTCTTGAATCTATTTCCGTAGTGCCACTAGGCGAAACGGAAGCAGAAACAAGGCTTCCAATTTCAACAAACACATATCAAATTAGATATGGCGAAGTTTTAACACTTCCAACTTTAACAAGTGATAGCCATGACTTAATCGGTTGGTACTTAAACACAAATACTCAAACGGTTTACGATGCAGGCGATACTCTTGAATGGGAACAAACCACAGGCGGTACTTTAACTGCGGTATGGTCAGCTAAAACGTTCACTGTAAACGTTGAAATATACGGAGAGCATTTAGCTCAAAACAGAACGTCTTATAATTACGTTGACATTGGCAATGGAAATACATATTCAAATCTTCCATTTGGAACGTTCTCTTCAAGCACGTTTGGCGTAGATGCATCAGGCGCTCCAAGCCTTGCTATTAATAAGCCAACGTCTTCAAATTACACTTTTGTTGGTTACGCATTAAGCATTCCAACAGGGGATAACATCTCTTCAACGTTCCCAACTATAAACCTATTAGATAGCAGCGATTACGTAAATAGTAGAACGGTTACACTTTACTTAGTTTATAAAAATCACTACACGCTTTCATTCCAAGCTTCAAGCACGGTTGGCAGTTTAACTGTTAGCGTAGGCAGCGTGGTATATCGTACAAACGTTGAAGTAACATGTGGCGAAAACGTTACGTTAAATCCAGTTGCTACTACACCAGGTTATCATTTCGATAGCTACACATCAGTTCCAAACGTAGCAATTTCTGATGGCGTATTCTCTATGCCTGCAAGTAACGTTGATATAACGGCGAACTTCGAACCTGACGTTATTTCCTTAAATTACTACATGAACGACGGAACTGACACACTATTAACAACAGGACGTGTTACGTTTAACTCAGCAGATTATGTATACGGTGCATCTAGCACGCAAGGAATGCCTACTCCAGTTAGAGACGGTTATACCTTTGCTGGTTGGTACGACGATGCTACTGCGGGAAATATTTATACAAGCACTACAACTTGGAATAAAGCAGAGAATCTAGCTAATTTATATGCACATTGGAACGTTTTACAATTTGGCATAACAGTTAACATTTATGGTGAAGTTGCAAGTTCTGATAATAAAACTAATCTTTCAAATTACGAATTAAGTAACGTTGCAAGAATTAGCGTTTCAGACGACGATAGCACAGTTTACAACGAAAATGCTACACTAAATGTAGATTTCGACTTTGGTAAGACAATTACTATAAACGGCGTAGCTAACGACGGCTATGAACTTTACACAGCACGCGTTGGAAATACAAATCAAACACTTCCTTATGAATTTGTTTTAGGTTTAAACGGTGCAACAGTAAACGTATACTATTCTAGAATAGATTACACTTTAAGAATAGATACAAATGCGGGCTCTGACCAAGTAACTGGTTTAACTTCTACAAGTTACACTTTAAATTATGGTCAAGTTCTAACTCTTCCAACCTTAATAAGAAGGGGATACACTCATTTAGGTTATGCTACTGAAAGCACTGCTACGCAAGAAGAATTTACAACTTCTTACACTCAGGGCTTGCAAGCTCAAACGTTGTACGCAGTATGGAGTGCAAACCCATATAGTATTAGCGTAAGCTTCAGATTTGAAAACTTAAACGGCGAATACGTAGAATTAAATGAATTAAGACAATTCAATATATCTTATCTAGATTACTTTGCTGAAAGCTTATCTTCATTTAACGGCGAAATCGCTTACAGAACACAAGTTACAATTTCAAATATCGTAGTAGAAAACGGTTTTGAAGTAAGTTCAGTACAATTTAACAATGTAACGTTAAATTCTGCTGGCGGAAATTATACATTTAGCGTTCCAGTAGATGGCGGAAGCGTAATAATCTACGTGGATAGAATTGAATACAACGTAACCTTAGATTTAGATATAAATAACGCCACAGATGACGACTTTGGCGATTGGCACTTCACTGACGATATTGCATCGCGCGTAATTCTATTTGAACAAGAAGTAGAGCTTCCAGACTTAACCAATTATAGAAGCGGTTACGACTTCTTAGGTTGGGGAAATGATGGCGAAGTTATCTACAATGTTGGAGACACTTATACACAAGGAACTTCTGCAGTTACACTACAAGCTATTTGGGGACCAAAATCCTATCAAATTACTTATAACTTCAATGAAACAGACCCATGCGGAGACGAGAAAAACGTTGTAAATGCAGCTTGGGCAGAGGAAGAAGGCGTTACAAGAATTTATTCTGGCGATAGCTTTACCTTTATGCCACTTACAAGTGAAAGCCATAACTTCTTAGGCTGGCAATTAACTTACAACGGTAGAACTTACACTTACGAGCCAAATTCTTCTATTTCTTGGAACCTTGTTTCAGATGAACCTTTTGAATTTGTGGCAATGTGGGAAACAAAACAATTTAACGTAACCGTAGAAGCATGGCACGCAAATATCACAACAGAAGATAGGGAAACAGTAAACTATTCAAAAGCTTCAAATTTAACAAACTATAACCAAACAGTTTATTACGGCGACACTGTAACAGGAATTATAGACGGAATTTATAGCCAAACTGGTTATACATTCGTAGGCTATTACACCAATAGCAGTTTTGATAGTTCATACGAAATTTCTATAGATACACCTATCACGCAAAATACAACTATATATTTACTCTATAAAAATTACTATGAACTTATGTTCTCTTCTTCAGATTCTTCTCGCGGAGCTTTAAGAGCACAAGCTGCTGGCTCAGACTTGACGTCTGGCGACTATGTAACTTACGGCGAAACCGTTACCTTAATTCCAGAGCCAAATATACTTTCAGGACACACGGAAAGTGGTTATATATTCGATAGCTACTCAATTACGCCAAATGCAAGAATTACAAATAATACCTTCTCTATGCCAGTTGGTGTGAATGACCAAGTTAACGTTATAGTAAACTTTAAGCCAAAAACAATTACAATTACTTACAACGCAAACGGCGGTATATTCTCAAATAATCAAACTACTGCAACTGGTACAGTAACTTATTTAGGAACAGATTATACTTTCAAAGAAATTCCAACTTATGTAGGTTACGATTTCATTGAATGGAACACGGAAATTGACGGTACGGGAAACTCCTATGCGTCAACTGACGTTCAGTGGATTGAAACTAGTACAACCGATACGTTATATGCTATTTGGGACGAAACACCTTATACAATAACTGTTGAAGTTAGGTCGGAATCTACTACGGAAGATAACGTATATACAGCATCTCAAGATGCAAGCTTCCGCGTAGAGTACGTAAACAATGAAGATGACCAAACTATTCAAACAGAAGTTATTAGGACCTTTGAAGAAGAAGTTCCATTTGGTTCAACGGTTAGAGTATTTAACATTAGTATAGATGCTGGTTTCAGATTAGCTAGAGTTGCTTTCAACGACGAAACCCTAAGCGTAATCGACGGAGCTTATTACGAATTCAATGTTCCAAATGCAGCAGGAACGTTAGCAATCTATTTAAATAGACAACCATATAATGTTACGTTAGATGCAAACACCACAGATAGTATTTCAAACGTAGCTGGCTGGAACTTTACACAAAGCGGAAACACACAAACAGCTACTAACACCTATAAGTACGGTGCTGGCGTTGTGTTACCAACACCTGTAAGACTAGGGTATAACTTCTTAGGTTGGGAATATATTTCAGAAACCTATCCAGGTGGAAGCACATACACAGTGCCAAGTTCAAATGTTACACTTACTGCTAAATGGGAAATAAAATCCTTCCCAGTAACAGTAAACATTGCAGCAGCTGAAGGAACGAATTTAAACTTCGACGAAATTGGTTTCAGCTTAATGTACGGCGATATTGAAATATTAAAAAATAGCGGCACTGGTACTACATTTACAACGGACATATCTTATGCTTTTAATACAGAACTTACCTTAAACGTAACAAGCGGCACTTATGAAATAGCTTCTATTACAGGTATTGAAGGCTTGCAACCTGTAAACACTCAAACATTTAGAGTTACAGACCCAGAAAACATTATAACAATAACCTTCATTGCAATTACAGACTACAGCATTGTATTAAATGCAAATGGTGCTGAAAACTGGAACGCAGCTTCCGGTACACTAGAAGGTTGGGTTCTTAGCAACAATAATCAAACTGCTACACATCTTCTTTCAACAGGGGAAACTATAAATCTTATTACGCCTTCCAAAACAGGTTACAACTTTATAGGCTGGGCAACGTCTTACGGCGCTACTGTTCCAGATTATGAAGGTAATACCTACACACCGGAAAGTGCAGAAAATAGATTATTCCAGTTATATGCAGTTTGGGAAGTAATTCCTTACGATGTTACAATTTACTACCAAAGCGAAAACACAAGCGAAGAATTTACTTTAAGTGGTATAGATTTCAAAGTTTTAATCAACGGCACTGCCGACACAATTACTGGCGATACTATTACTGGCTCTTACGACTATGGTACAACTTTTGAATTTGCTCTAAATGGTTTAAATATACCAGAAGGCTTTAAGTTCAAAGATATAGTTATAAGAAACGTTGGTGAAGATACATCTGAAACTACAACCAATCTTCCTTACGTATTCACAGTTCCAAACTATGAAGTTGAAATAATAATAAGAATAGAAAGACAAGTATTTGACGTTAACCTTAACCCAAATGCTGGAACAGATGCAGTTGAAGGCTTACCAGAGCAATTTACAGCAAAATATGGTATACCTGTAACTCTTCCAACTCCAACAAGAAGCGGTTATAAGTTTGACGGTTGGACACTTGCTCAAACCAGCACAGCATATGTAACAACACATACACAAGGTTTAACAGAAGTAACATACTACGCTCAATGGACAAGAACAGAGTTTGAATTAACTGTAAACTTATTCATTAACGGAGTGCAGTCTACTGAGGATTGGACATTAGGTTACGATAGCACTCTTTACACTCCAACTTTCCAAGACGGCGTTTATACTTTCCAAATTCTATACAATACCTATTTAACTTTCACCATAGATAGCATGGCTTATAGGTTAGATAGTGTAGATGTAAACGGGGATATAAGAAATTCTAACTTAGTAGATTTTACAATGCCGGCAGAAAGTTCTGAAATAAATATCTACTTAGTAAATGAAGACTATACCTTTACGTTAGATGCTTCTAACTATATAAATAGAAGCGTTGAAGTTACCTTCCCAGGTGCAGATGCAAGTTGGAACGTATCTAACTCTATAGCTACAAAAGATATAGTATCTTATGAAGTAGTTAACTTATTAGAGCCAGCCTCTGTTGGTTATGAATTCCAAGGCTGGTACACAGAGCCTTATGGCGAAGGTACATTAATAAGCGAAACAACATTTACTCAAAACGTTCCAGAAAATGTAACATACTATGCACGTTGGGGACTAGCTTCTGTAACACTTACTTATACAACTTACTTAGAAAACGCAAACGATGATGAATTCGTTCAAATGGTTAGCGGAGATGAAAACTTTGATAAAGTGTTTGCAGTTGCTCCAGTATTCTTACGCAATGACGGTACTCCATTGGGAACGTCTGTTCCATTTGGAACGTTTGTTACAGTGAACTTCACGTTAAATGAAGGCTTTACAATGCTTTCTAACAACGTAACAGGTGGAAATACTGGTACGCTTATTAGTAATGGAAATTCTTATTCTTACACCTTCTACATGCCAGCTACTACAACGGAAATAAGGTTCAATGTTACTAGACAGCTTTACACTTTAACCTTTAACGATGGTCTTGGCACATCTGTTGGTACGGTAACTAACTTACCAAGCCCAGTAAGCCTAAAATTTGAACAAAGCTACACGCTTCCAGTAAACGTTAGCAGGTCAGGCTTTACGTTCAGTGGTTGGTTTACAGAATTAAATGGTCAAGGTACGCAATACGACAACACAAATAACCTTTACTTCCAAGCAAATGCAGATGAAACCTTGTTTGCATATTGGACTATTAATGATAGCGGTTTAATTGTAAGAAAATATCTTGATGGCGAACTTACAACGGGTGCAGGCACATTTACAATTGCGGGCGAAACCGCAGAGCCAAACGAAGCTTATGAATATGAATTCAACTTTGAAGTTGGTAGATATTTAAGCTTGTCCATAGACCCAGGAGTTTACAACTTACAAGACGTTCAAGCAACAGGCACTTCTTTAAGCGGAACGGGCAACACAAGACGTTTCACCATGACGGAAGAAGGCATAGTAATCAGCATTTACTTTACAAGCAGAGATTACACTTTAACCTTAGTAGGCGATAACTATTTAGATTCTAACGCAGTAGTTTCTTTTGCTTCAAGCACTGGTTGGACTGTTGATGGTAGCACGGCTACGTATAGTATACGTTCAAATGCTTCCGTAACTTTAATCTCTCCAGAATCTACAGGTTATAACTTCTTAGGTTGGTATTCACTTCCAGAAGGTCAAGGCGAACTTGTTTATGAAGCTGCGGAAGAGTATACTCAAAATACTGTAAACAATGTAACGCTATATGCTAGATGGGAACTTACAAGTAGCACTTTAACAACAAATGTATATACAGAAAACGCTGATGATGCTAACTTCACATTAAGTAATTCTGGAATTAGCAGCATAACGTTAGAAAAGTTTGAAGACGGCAAATGGGTAAGCACAGATTCGGATGCAAAAATTAGCTACAACACGTCTTTAAGATATGTAATAGTTACAAACAACGGCTTTAACGTACAAAACGCAAGTTTTGTTGATACTCTAGGAGAGTTAAGCTCAAATGGAAATACCTATACTTTTGAATTTACAATGCCAGGCGTTGACACAACAGTTACTATAAACGTATATAGAAACGAGTATACTTTAAGCTTTGAAAATGCAAATTCTAGCGTAGTTACAACATCTGCAATGCCAGATGAATTAGAATTAAAATTCGGCGCAAGCATAAATCTTCCTGCCGCAGTAACGGCAACAGGATATACGTTTGCTAACTGGAACACAAACCCAGATGGCTCAGGTACAGTTTACCCAGCAATTTCAAGCTACACGCAAGGCGCGGGAGATGAAATTCTATATTCAATTTGGAATATAAATTCTCATACAATAACAATTAACGTATCAGGTGCACCAATTAGCGAAGTTGGCTTCACTCTTACAGACGAAGACGGCACTGAAATATTAAAGAGTGATGGCGTTAAAACTACATATCTATCAGATGAAATAGAATATAACACGAACTTAATTTTAACAATAGAATCTGGTATATATAACATTGGTTCAGTTAGCGGCACGTCTGGTAACGGTAACGTAAGAACGTTTACAATGCTCGACGAAGATATGGAAATCAATATCATATTCGGCGAAGCACCTTACGTTTTAACCTTAGATCCAAACACTACACTAATCACAGATTACACTGTGGAGTGGACGGAATCTGAAATTGAAGATTGGACAGAAGCAGAACTAAGCACAATTAATACTACAATCTATTCTAATCAAACAATTTCTTCACTTCCAACGCCAACCATTAAGGGCTTACAGTTCATGGGTTGGTACACAGGGCCTAACGGCACGGGCAACGCTATAACATCTTACACTCAAACAACGGGTGAAAATGTTACGCTATATGCTCATTACACCTTAGCTGGCTTTGATTACACCTTTATAATTCAAACGGAAGACGCAGTAGACGACGTATTCAATGCTAACTTAGATGGCATAAACGGCAGCGTAACCTTACAAACTTACGATGCTTCATCTAACACTTGGATAAACAATGCTAGCTTCACATACGGAAGTCCAATTAACTTACAATACTTAACGAATGCAAGATTTGTATTCACATTAAATAGCGGCTTTGAATTTACTGAAGAAAACATTGTTACTAACTTTAACGGTGTATTATCTAATAGCGGTAACACTTATTACTACACATTTGTAATGACGAACGAGCCGGTTACTACAACAATCAGCATTTTAAGAACAAGGTTTACCTTAGAATTCAATAAGAATACTCAGGATAACGTTGAAAATCTTCCTGAAATCGTTTCACTCAAAATGGGCGCTAGCTATGAAATTCCAGATGCTTCCAACATGGTAAGAAAGGGCTACGCATTTACTGGAAATTGGAACGTTTATAGTTCAGACGGCACGATATCTGCAACTTATAACGCTGGAAACACATTTGTTCAATCTACAGCAGGAATAACAATTCTTTACGCAGAATGGTCGCCAAAAACGTACACAATTGAATTTGATCTTGGCGCTGGCACAACTTCTAGTGAAACAACTATACAAGTTGGCTACGATTCTTCAATTGTAATGCCAGACACGGAAAACGCAGGTTTCATACTCGGCGGTTGGACAATTAAAATTAAAGATACAGACGTTACTTATTCCGTTTCTACTGGTGATACTTTAAGAACTCTTGAAACTAGAAATTCTGCCGACTTAGTAGGAACAGGAGCAACACAAACCTTTGTTATAACTGCAATTTGGAGCGCTGGAAGCAACATCATTACAGTAGGTTCAAGGCTTGACGAAACGCTCTACGAGCAAAACAATTTAACAATCTCATCAAGGCCAACAGCTCCAACAATATCCTTATTTGTAAACGGAGTTCCAAGCACTTCCTATGAAGCTCAAACAGGTCAAACAGTAAGGCTTGAAGCTACAAATGTTCCAACAGGTTACCAAGTTAAAGAATGGATTATAAGCGGCACAGCTACTCAAACAAACCCAGACGGAAACTTGAACTCAGTTGAAATTACAGGCTTTACTTCAAACTTTAATGTAACACTTGTTTACGAACCAAAAGAACTTACTGTAACGCTTGCAGATTCTGCAAATGGAACTTTAAGTTTTGCAACAGAAAATAGTGGCGTTTACAATATTTTAAATAACACTGCTACAACACTTACAGGTGTTAACGTAAACGTAGTAGCTACGCCAAGCACTGGTTATACGTTCAGCACGGCTACGTCTAGTCCGGTTGTAACGATATCTCCAACAATGCAGGGCGATGCAGCTAATTTACTTGTTGTAGGCATACGTGAAGATACAGAGATTTCAGCAGTATTCATAGAAAGAGATAACATAGTAATAGTAGAAGGAGAAAACATCTCGTCTATTAGATATCAAATTTCTGATACTGAATCCTTCGGCGATAGTTTCATAACTTACAACGTAAATGGCATTTCAATTAAAACTGGGCAATATTTAAGGCTTGTTGTAACAACGTCTCAGGGTTACAGCGTAACAGCAGTGGTTAGCACAAACGGCTCTGTTCAAATTGAATATCCATATCAAGAAAATGCTGACCAAGCATTAATCACTAACATAACGTCAGATTTAACTATTACCGTTGAAACAACTATAAATGAATATACGTTAACAACGGGCGTAGTAAATAACGGCACGGAAGGTACTGTAACTGTGGAAACAACGCCTAACCCAAGCGGAAAGTTTAACTACAACACTTCTGTAACAGTATCTGCTGCAAGCCAGCAAGTTGACGGCTTAGACAAGTATAACTTCGTTGGTTGGTATACAGATTTAGAAGGAAATAATTTATATTCAACTAACAACCCATTAAGCTTTAATATTACAGAAGATATAGCTTTATATGCAGCATTTGAAATTAAAACATTCACTGTTTCATATCAAGTTGGTGCAAATTTTGAAGCTTACGGTTCAATAACAGGGGAAACGCAGCAAACAATCAACTTTGGCGAAAATGCAGCTGAAGTTACGGCAGTTCCGGGAACTGGCTACACATTCTCAAGATGGGTAATCACTCGCGGAGAAAACGTAAGCTACGTTACAACTCCAAACCTTACAATTGAAAACGTTACAGAAAACGTTACTTGCGTTGCAGAATTTAATACAATTCCTGTAACAATTAACGTTCAAGTTTCAATTGAAGGCGAAATTATTACAGAAGGCATTGATAAGGTTGCAATTCAATACTTATCAGGCGCTGAAGGAGATAATATTTCCACAGCAGAACTTCTTGAAATGACACTTAATGGTCAATCTAACACTCCAATTCAAATTAGGGCAATAGCTAAATCCGGTTACACCTTTGGAATTAGCCAACCTTATACAGTTTCTGGAAATGTTGAAGTTCAAGTAAACGGCGACGTAGTAACGCTTATTGCAAGAGAAGAAGAAACAAACGTTGTAATCAACTTTGCAAGGCGCTCGAACGTAATTACTTCTAACTTAATGATTTCAGGTGTAGCAGGTGGAGGACTTATACGTTATCAAACGAATTCCATCTGGCAACACACTGGACCAAGTTATGAAGTATCAATGCCAACAGAAACAACGCTTTCTTATAAGATATTCATCACGCCGGGATATCAACTAGAAGAAGAATTTAGAAATACTTATGTTGATGCTCAAACTTATGTAGGAAACGGTTACACCTTAACCATTACCACAGCCACAGAATATACCGGTCTTGATGACCAATACTTTACAGAAGCTTACGACGTAACAATCTCCGGCTATAAAACGGATATTCAAGTTACAATTCCAGTAGAACGTTTAAGAACTCTTGTTACTTTCCATAATGGTAACCGTGCAGATGATTCAGAAACGTTTACAGCTTATATCCTTTATGGCACAACGGAAATTGTAGGAGCTACAAGAGACCAGCTTGTTCCAACAAGTGAAACTCATACGTTTGTTGGCTGGGCAAATAGTTCTAACGCAGTAATTATTAATTCTAGCGGACAACTAAGCTCTACATGGCTCTTTACAAACACTACTTACGACTTATACGCTCAGTGGCAAGAAAAACTAATTCAAATAAACGTTGAAGTAGAGCCAACGGCAGCGCTTCAAAGCGAAACAAACTTCTACACAACGTTATTTGCAAACTCTGCAGCATATGGTTTAAGACCAGAAGCTTACGAAACAGAGAACGGAACAATTTACTATACAAGACCACTTTCAAGGTTATACTTAACACTTCCTGTTTATAGATCGGGCTACATATTTGAAGGCTTCTATATAATGAATCCTACATCTGGTGAATACGAAAAAGTATCAGCTGAAGGCTCTGGAACTTCTGAAGACTATGCAACAAGCACAAACTGCATGATAAACATTCAAAGTTTCGATTACTATACGTATTCAGACATATTAAAGAATGGCTCTATAAACATTAGACTTGTATTTAATGTTACAACTCAAATAAGCGCAAGAAACCAATACGGCGACAACAATAGAGTAGCAGATATTGGCGGAAGCGTTCGCTACGTAGATGCAACAGGCGTTGAAAGCACACCTGGAATACTAGATTTAGTAACAAGCGCAGACGCGACAATTAAAATGATAGCTACTGCGGACGAAGGCTACACCTTTGTTCGTTGGGTAGACGAAACTGGCATGCAAGTATCTACAAATCCTGAATTCCAGACCACAGCGTCACAATCTAAACACTACACAGCAATATTTGTAGGAAATAGAATACAGTTTACTTCTGACTACGAAAACGTAACAGTGGAAGGCGGAAATAGCGAGCTTTCAAACGACGTTCTATATTATCACTACGGCGATATCGTTAGATTTAGATATAACGGTTATGTAGTAGGTTACGACCACGTTGGTTGGGCATTAACAAGTGGCGGCGAAGCTATAACAACGCTTACAGGTGTTAACCCAAGCTACACACTAGAAACAAGCTACACAACCATAAATATTAATCCAACGTTTGAAATGAGCACTGTTAATGTAACCGTAATAATGAGCGGCGGTGGAGAAGGTAACGGAACAATTACGTTCCCAGGTGGCTTTGAAGTAGATTATAGTAAAGAAGGCGACACGTATACATTTACAATGCCTTATGAAACGAACCTTGAATTTACCATAGTTCCTAACATAAGATACGCCTTTGATAATGCAACAATTGCTTATGGCGACCAAGAGCCAGTAGCAGTTCAAGTTACAGGCAATAATTTTAGAATTGAATATTCAAGTTACGGCAATGCTAGAAATATTGTAGTGAATATCAATTACAGAGAAATCTATTGGCGTGAATACGTTCTTGAAAGCGGACACATTATAGATAACGGAGACGGAACATATTCAGTTAACCCAAGCGGTGGAGACTTCTTCGGCAACGGAACAGATGACTATCCTTACGAATTAAATAACATATTAGACATTGCAAAACTAGCATTCATAATAAACAACAACATAAGACAATCTGATAGACAAAAAGCAGAATACTCAACAGCAGTGTACGAGTTAAGTCAGAATATCAACTTTGCCGACAGATTCTGGACACCAATTGGAACAAGAGATAATCCATTCAGAGGAACATTCTATTTAAGAGGGGAAAGGTTAAACTTATTCGTAGATGATAACGACGAGTTATTCCCAGCAAATACATGTTTCGATACTGAAGCAGAATACTACACACTATATGGTAAACTGTTTGGATTCTTAGATGGCGCTAACATTATTGTTGAAGAACCGTCACTCTTAGTTCTCTGGATTGTACTTGGAGTTGTGTTATTACTAATCTTAATAATTATTCTAGTAATTATAATCTCGCATAACAGAAAAAAGAAATTAATGCAAGAAAGGCAGCAATTATTAAGATAAAATAAAAAGCTTCTAAAATTTAATTTTAGAAGCTTTTTTATATTTAAAAAAACGCTATTAAATTATTTAAATTTGGAAATAATTATTTTAATAAAATAATTAGAAAATAAAATTAAAAAATGATATTAAAATTAATTTGTATTAAAATTAAAATTAAAAAATGATTACAAATCTCTTAGATATCTTAAATTAATCTAAAAAAAACTGCGACGTTAAAATTTTATTTCATAAAATTTTAATAAATTCTAATGAATTTAGGCGCGGCTTTTCAGCGCTCCGCCAGAATTTGAATAATCATCAGCCTCTCTCAAATATCCTGGTTCGGCTTCTGAGTTTAAACCTGCGCAGGCTTAAAATTAAGTTAACATAAAATCTATTAAATAAATTCTAGCGAATTTACACGCATTTTCGTGTTGTTATAATTTAAATTACAGTTATCTTTTAAATTATATTTAGTTGCTGCACTTAATTTAATTTCCAATAATTTAAATAAAATAAAAAAGCATATTTTTATAGTCTGAACCCAAAAAAGTGGACAAATAATTAAAAAGCCTATGCTGTGGTAATTGCTAATGTTGGTTAACCAACATTAGCAATTTTTCGTTGTCGTATCTCGTTTGGACAACTTTGTTGTTTTAATTGTATACGTTCATTGTTGTAAAAGTCAATATATTCATCGCATAATTCTTTCGCCTCCTTTATTGTTTTTGGTTTTTCTAAGTATATACACTCTGTTTTAAATGACGAAAAGAAACTTTCTGCGGGTGCGTTGTCTAGTGGGGTTGCCTTCCTCGACATACTCGGTGTTATTCCATATTTTTTTGTTAAGTTGTAATACAAAAGCGTTGTATATGTTGCACCTTGGTCTGAATGGAGTATTGTTCCATCTATTTTTGTGTTTTGGTAGGCAAGTTTTAAAGTGTCCGCTACTAACTTACTATCTATGCGAGTTGAGTATTTGTATGCCACAATATATCCGTCAAAAACATCTCGAATCACACTCAAATACAATCTTCCTTCTGGCGTTATTATGTAGGTTATATCTGTCGTCCATTTTTTGTTAATATCTTCCGCATTAAAATTTCTGTTGTATAGATTTGCATAGTAATGCAAAACTTCGTTTGGTTTGGTGTAGATATATTTACGCCTAATTTTAGATAGCAAGTTGTATTTATTCATTAATCTCAACACTTTTTTGTGATTTATATGCAATCCGAACTGTTTATCAAGGGCAATTTGTACTCTACGATAGCCATATCTTCGTTTAGATTTATCTTGAATCTGTTTAATCTTGTTAACAACATCTAAATCTTTCTGATTGTTGTTTTGTAAATATTTGTAAAAACCCGATCTGCTTACTCCAAGAAACTTACAAAGCGAAGTGATTGGGTACGAGTTGCTTAAAAGTTTAATTGTTTTAAACTTCACTTCCGCTTTGACATTTCTTCGAAAAGCAACTCGTGGTATTTTTTTAGCACTTCGTTTTCCATTCTAAGCCGTTTAACTTCTTGTTCTAAAGTTTCTTCTTTATTGGTCGGTCTGCCACGCTTTTTACCGGTCAACTGCTTAGGGACTCCGTATTGCTTAAACCATTTACACCAAAACTTAATTTGCGATGGGTTAAGAGAAAACTCTTCTGAGAGTTGAGAAACAGAAATCCCATCTTTTAAATGCAAATCCACAATCTTTTGCCTAAACTCAATAGAGTAATGCTTCATACCTTTTTTACCAGCCATATTAAAAAACCTCCTGTGATAAATTCATTATACCACAGAAGGTCTTTTTTTTAAACTGTCTACTTTATTGGGTGCTGTTCAATTAATTAGGCTTTTAATTTTTTATTTTTCTCTATCACTATTTAAACTTGGTTCGTCGTCAAAAGATATGCCGTTCTTTATTGTATCTTCACAGGTCTTTAACTCCTGCTTACACTCCTTGAAAAAGTCCGCTTTTATGTCGCATAAATTGCCTTGATACGTAAACGCCGCCATGCTTTCATGTCCGCCGCCACCAAACTTTTCCGCTATCTTTGCCACATTAACTCCGGCTTTACCGCGAAGGCTCACGTAGTACAAATTATTATCGCGCTTAATAAATATGCACGCTATATTTACACCCTTGGTGCTTATACCTTGGTTTACTATACCCTCTTCTTCGCCGGGTTTGGCGCCCGTCTCTAAAAAATCCTGCTTAGATAGCTTCATTAAGGCAAGTCCGCCGCCAAAATAGAATTTCATAGAGTGAATGGCGCGCTCTAAAAGTTTATTTTTGGAAATTGAATTATTTTTGAAAAAATATTCCGATATGCTTTCTAGGTCTAATTTTCTATCATAAAAGTCGTTTAAAGTAGCAATTGTACTCTTCTTTCTAGAACCCTGCGTAAAGTTTGCCGTGTCTGTAATCATGCCCGCGTACACCATTTTACATACGCCGTTAGATATCTCTAAATTCATGAGTTTGGCTATTATGTAAATTATCTCCGTGGTGGAAGACGTGATATACACAAGGTTGTTTTCCGCAAAATATTCATTTGTTATATGGTGGTCTAGCTGCACTGTGGCTTTTGCATTTAAAAATATATCTTCAAACTTTGAAAATCGCTTTGAATTTGGAGCATCTAGCCCAATAGCCAAATCGTAGATAGGCACGCGCTGAACGTTTAATTCGTCTTCTTTTATAAATTGTTTTAATTGGTCACTAGAATTATCAGCATCTGCAAATATATCTACGGTTTTACCACTAAAATTTGTTTCTATTAATTTCTTTAACGCCGCAAGCGACGCAATAGCATCGGTGTCGGGCTTTTCATGAGTTAGGAGTGCAATTTTTTGACTCTCTTCTATTTGACGTTTAAATAGCTTTACCGAACGTCTTTTACTTTCTATATTTCTCCTCCTTAAAAAAGAAGACAAGGAATTATACCATAATATTACTTTAAAGTCAAATTTGCTAAAACTAGCCGTTTTACATAAAAAAACTTGGGCTAAATTACCCAAGCTTTTTGTTACGAATTTTTTTAAGCTTCTACTGCTTCTTGCTCTGCTTTTTTGTAAGCTTCCAAAACAGCATCACGAATCATTTCACGTGTCTCGGTGTTAATTGGGTGAACAATGTCCTTGTACTCGCCGTCTGGAGTTTTTCTGCTAGGCATAGAGATGAATGGACCTTCGCTTCCCTCAATAACTTTGATGTCGTGAACTACAAAGCATTCATCAATTGTGATAGATGCAACTGCTTTAAGTTTTCCGTCATCTTTCTTTACAAGCCTAATTCTGATGTCTGAAATTTTCAAGTGTTCGTACCTTCCTTTTTAAGTATTTGCTTTTTTAGCTAGATATATTTTAATATCTTCACACTAAAAAAGCAAACGATTTAAACATATTTTTATCAAAACGCCATATTTTTACATAAATATATGGTATGAATTGCTATCATTTTATTGGAGTGGGCGGCATAAGTATGAGCGCGCTCGCTTTGGAGCTAAAAAGAGCGGGCTTCTCTGTTCAAGGCTCCGACCTTAAACCCACTGAAATTACTAGAAAACTTGAAAGCGCGGGTATAAAAGTATTTTATGGTCATAAGGCTAGTAACGTTAATGAAAATTGCACGGTAATTGTTACAAACGCAATTTCCGAAGATAACCCAGAGCTTATTGAAGCCAAGCTTTTAAATTTGAAGATTTTAACACGCGGCGAGCTACTTGGCGAAGTTTCAAAGCGCTTTAAAAACGTGATTGCAATTAGCGGCGCGCACGGTAAAACCACCACCACGGCAATGCTTGCGGAAATTTTTATAGCGGCAAATAAAAACCCCACCGTGCATATTGGCGGAGAATCTAAGTCCTTTAACTCTAACCTAAGGCTTGGCGAGAAAAAGTATTTTATCTGTGAAGCGTGCGAGTATAAAAATAGCTTTTTAAATTTAAAAGCAAACGTTGGCGTTATTTTAAATATAGAGCCGGAGCACTTGGATTTTTTTAAAAATTATAAAAATGTTGTAAGAAGTTTTGAAAAATTTCAAAAAAATTGCAAAAAATGCGTAAAAATTGATAAAAAACACTTTATTGCATACACAAATAACTTTTACGTGCAAGCAAAAAACGTCACGCATTTAAAAAAGGGAAAGTATGGCTACGACCTATTTGCTAAAAACGCATACCTTGGCAAAATTTACTTAAACGCCATAGGCAAGCACAACGTGTTAAATAGTTTAGCAGCAATTTGCGTGGCTCTTTTATATAAAATAGATTACAGCACAATTTGTCATGCGCTTTTTAGCTATAAAGGTGTAAAAAGGCGCTACGAAATAATTTCCGAGCACCCGAATTTAATTGTCTGCGACTACGCCCACCACCCCACAGAAATTAAAAAGATAATTTTATCCACAAGAAAATTTTGCAAAAATAAAATTATAGTTGCCTTTCAGCCGCACACGTATTCGCGCACTAAAACGCTTTTTAAGGAATTTATATCCGCCCTAAACCTAGCAGACGAAATACATATAATAAAAACTTATAGTGCAAGAGAAAAATACGATGCTTCCGGCAGCGCGGAAAGGTTAGCTTCTAGTTTAAACGCCAATTATTATGGTGGCATGAAGAGTGCGTATAATGCAATAAGCAAGCGCTTAAAGAGCGATAACACCCTTCTTATACTAGGTGCCGGCAACATAGACGAGCTTGCGGAGATGTTTAGGGAGAAATAAGGGTTAGAATTTTTAAAGTATTAGCAGCACACTAAGGCTTTAAATTCCCCAGCGCCCTGCTTTCGTCATTTCGACCGAAAGAAATTTTGTTTGTATTTTTTATATTTTTAATGCTAGACGTTAAGTTTGTTATTAAATTCCTGCCAATATGTAGTGGAGAATCTCTGCTGCTTTTTGTTTTGCTCCGCCAGCCCGACGGAGATCCTTCGGCTCCGCTCAGGATGACGAAAGCAAGGGCTAACGAAGAATTATAGTAGAGTCTCGCTAGCGCGGGCAGTAAGGAGATCCTTCGCGGATTGTCGCTAACGCTCGCCGCTCAGGATGACGCGAAAAGAAACAAGCCTTTTCGCTCGCAACGGAGCAAAAGCTGCTGCAAGAGCCTTCGAAGACTCTCCAATGGCTCTATCAAAGCCCTGCTCCGCTGCCGTCATTCTGAGCAGCGAGCACAAAGCGTCAGCGATGCGACTATCTGCGAAGAATCTCCTCCCGTGACCCGCACTAGCCAGACTCTTATTAAAAAAATAGCCAATTTTGGCTATTTTATATTTCTTTTATAATTCTCCAAGCTCTCTTTAATAGTTCTTTTGGCATCTTCGTGAGAGCCTACCTTTAAAACCTTTACCACCTTGTTTTCTAACTGCTTGTATACACTTAAAAAGTGTCTGAGCTCGTCTATTATGTGGCTTGGAAGCTCGGATATATCTGTGTACTCGTTGTACTGCGGGTCACCAAAAGGTATGGCTATAACCTTTTCGTCCGTTTCGTTCCTATCCGTTAGGTAAATAATGCCAATTGGGTAGCACCTAACTAGGCTCATCTTTTCTATGGGCTGGCTGCAAAGCACGAATACGTCTAAGGGGTCGTCGTCGCCGGAGAGCGTACGCGGAATAAAGCCGTAATTCATAGGATAGTGCGTGCTTGTGTAAAGCACTCTATCTAGAATTATCATGCCCGTTTCTTTATCTAGCTCGTACTTGTTTTTACTGCCCTTTTCTATCTCTATGCACGCAATAAAATCTTCTGGCTGAATGCGCTTTTCGCTAATATCGTGAAGTATGTTCATATTTTACCTTCTATCTACGTCTGCCATGTGTGAAATTAAATCTATAACCTTATTGGAGTAGCCCATTTCGTTATCGTACCACGCAACTAGCTTTACGAAAGTCGGCGTGAGCATTATGCCCGCCGTTATATCGAATATACAAGTTCTTTTATCGCCAATAAAGTCCGAAGACACAACGGCGTCTGACGTGGTGCCAAGAATGCCTTTAAGCTCGCCTGCTTCCGCTTTTTTCATAGCTTCTACTATCTCTTCATAGCTTGTAGCCTTCTTTAAGTTGCAAGTAAGGTCTACCACAGAAACGTCTAAGGTTGGCACGCGCATACTCATGCCCGTAAGCTTGCCTTTAAGCTCTGGTATAACTTCCCCCACAGCCTTAGCTGCGCCCGTTGACGATGGAATAATGTTGTAAGAAGCAGCCCTGCCGCCGCGGTAATCCTTTTTAGTGGTGCCGTCTACGGTAAGCTGTGTTGCCGTTGTGGAGTGAACTGTGGTCATAAGCCCGTCTGCTATGCCAAAGTTATCATTTACAACTTTGGCAAGCGGAGCTAAGCAGTTTGTTGTGCAACTTGCGTTAGATACTATGTTCATATCTTTTGTGTAAGTTTTTTCATTCACTCCCATTACAAACATTGGCATATTTTTGCCCGGAGCGGTCACAACTACCTTCTTAGCGCCAGCCTTTAAGTGAGCTTCCGCGCCTTCGTAAGATGTGAACTTGCCCGTAGCTTCTGCAATGTACTCTGCGCCCGTTTCCGTCCAAGGAATAAGGCTTGGATCCTTTTCCGCATAGAATTTAATTAAGTTGCCGTTCACAACAAGGTATTCGCCCTTTACTTCAACGCTTCCCTTGAACCTGCCGTGAATGCTATCGTACTCAAACAAGTATTTTGCATAATTTACGTCTAAAAATGGGTCGTTTACTGCAACCACTTCCACGTCGCCACGCTCGGCACAAACGCGAAGTAATAGCCTTCCAATTCTACCAAATCCGTTGATACCAATTTTTACTTTTTCCATAATTTTCTCCTTTAAACTAAATTTTCTGGATTTAAGTCTAGTAGCTCGCTAACTACAAACTTTCCGTTATCGCGAATTAGCACGTCGTCAAAAAATATCTTTCCGCCGCCGTATTCTTCGCGCTGACACATTACAAGGTCCCAGTGAATAGCGGATTTATTGCCATTAGACGCGTCGTCGTAACAGCTGCCCGGCGTTAAGTGGAAAGAGCCGCAAATTTTTTCGTCGAAGAGTATATCTAGCATTGGCTCGCGAATATATGGGTTAACGCCTAGTGCAAATTCGCCAAAATATCTTGCACCTTCGTCTGTGTTTAAAATTTTATTTAGCTCCTGCGTGCCTGCGCCCGCTTCCGCCCTCACAATTTTGCCGTTTTCTATTTCAAAGCTCACGCTATCAAAGCGCTTGCCGTTATAAAGCGTAGGAATATTATAGGTAATTTTGCCATTCATGCTAGTTCTAAGTGGGCTTGTGTACACTTCGCCGTCCGGCACATTCATTTTGCCGTCGCACTTAATGGCTTTTTGCCCTTTTATAGAAAATTCTAAGTCCGTGCCGTTACCAATAATATGCACTTTATCCGTCTTTTCCATGTACTCCACAAGTTTATCCATGGCTTTGCTCATTTTAGCGTAATCTAGCGTGCAGACCTTATAGTAGAACTCTGTAAACGCCTGCGTGCTCATGCCCGCGCTCTGCGCAAAGGCTGGCGTTGGAAAGGATAGAAGGCTCCACTTGGTGTTATTTACACGCTCCTTCATTTCCACAGGTTCTGTGTAGTAGATATCGTAAATTCTTTTAGTTTCCGCGTCTATATCCGACGTTTCAAACTTGTTGTTAGAACCGCGAAGAAGTATAACCGCGTCCATATCCTGCATTATGGGTAAGTCGTACTTTTTATTAAGCTCGGCGTATTCCTTGGTGGCGTTCTTTAAAAGAGCTTTGGAAATTATGGAATTTCTATCCCATACAAACGGATACGCGCCCGCCTTCCAAACTTCTTCTATTAAAATTTCTAAAAAGTCGTTTGGAATATCCCTTGCTTCTATTAGCACTTTTTCTTTGGGTTTTACACTACAAGAGTAGTTTACTAGCATGCTTGCTAGTTTAATCATATTTTCACTGCTTGTCATTTTTAACCTCCACAAAGTCTATTATTGCCACTTTGCTTGCAGTTAAGTCGCCCACGCGATAGTCTGTATAATATCTAAGTAAATTGTATACCGCAATAGTTGCCACTACGAAGTTTAAAAATATTAGCCCCAAAATTGCTAGCCACGGAAGTGATACTAGCACCCCAAGCACTATTGTGCCGGCAAGAACTAAAATAAAGGCTAGAAAATTAAAAATTGTAATAAGTTTTAAATTGTTTTGCTTTTTACTTTTAAAGGTCTTTTTTTCCACGTCTGTGTTAACGTAGCCCACGCTTGCGCCAACCCAGCGGTTAATTTTAGCTAAATTGCCAGTGCCGTTCGTCTTTAAAATGTTTATAGCATTTGCGCCAAACACTTCCACAGTTAGCTCCCCGTCAAAGAAGTTAAAGCCAAACATTTTAGCCGCCGACGCCTTTAAAATGCTAGAAAAGAACGTTTTAAATTTATTCTCGCCCTTTTCCTTTTTTAATAGAACTATATCGTAGCCTTCGCGCTGCTTTACCACAGCGTTTTTTAAGTCTTCAAAAATTATGGGCTTTTCGCCGTCGCGCACAATTACAAGCGTTTCCGCGTTCACTCTACTAATTAGGCTCTCTATCATATCTTCTTCGCGCGTATCTTTATTAAAATACGCTATATGCGCGCTAACTTCTGGGCTAGGGGTAAGGTTTAAATTTTTCCCTTCTTCCACGGCAATAAACACTTCCTTTTCGCCGTAAAAAACGTTGAAGCGCTGTAAAAAGTCTTCTTTAATCTCTCTTTTTTTAACTGTGAAAATAAATGTTATCATAAACTTTCCTTAAACCATATTGTTAAGTTTTCTTACGCGAATAGCGTGTCTGCCCTTCTCGAAATCCGTAGTAAGAAAAGTTTTAACAATATTTATCGCCTTAATTCTGTTCATATATCTTCCCGGAAGAATTAACACGTTTGCGTCGTTGTGCTTTCGGGCAAGGCTTGCAAAGGTGGAGTTCATGCATAGCGCCGCCCTAATTTTAGGGTTTCTATTCGCAGCAATGCTCATGCCTATGCCCGTTCCGCAAATGTATATGCCAATGTTTTGCGGACTTTCTAGCACGCGCTCGTTGCCAGCCTTGGCAAAGTCTGGGTAATCCACCTTATCTTTGGAATACGTGCCAACGTCTATGGTCGTGATGTTCTCGTTATTAAAAAATTCTTTTATCTGTTCTTTTAGTTGAAAGCCTGCGTGGTCGCTTGCTAAAATTATCATAGTTGCTCCTTTATACTTAGCATACTATAAAAAAATTTTTTTAACAAATATTTTTCAAAAAATTATACTTTTCCCTTTAAAAAACACACTTTTAGCTTGTAACGCATAGTATATTACGAGAATTAAAGGAGGTAATTTATGTCTTTTTACATCAATAACAATAACCCAAACCGTCCTGGGCCAATTAATTCTAGCGCGCTTAGCAATATATGTGAAAGGGTTTTAATAGAAGCAAACAAAGTGTTTGATGCCTGCATAAATCGTGACACCGTTACAGGCGCAATAATAACCTTAACAAACTTCACGCCAGCAGGTCCAACCGAGCCACTTACATACGTATCGGCTCAAAGCGACCCCTTAAACCCCGCCACAATTTCAAACGTGACCATAGACAGAATTGATTCTCGCCCAAACTACGCAAACGTTAGTGCAACCATAACCATTCCTATCACGGTTTCCTATCTAGACGCAAACCGTATTCCAGGAACGGCTACTGGCACAATAACGGTAGATAGGTCGGCGGTGTTATTTGTTCCACAAGTGGCATTAACGCCGGTTGAAGTAAAGGTAGTGGCAGCGGTAAGTAGCGAGATAGGCACAATATCTGGCACAACTGCAACAATAACGTATTGTATACAAACGATACTAAAAATTGTAAGCGAAGTAGACATTCTAGTGCCATCATTTGGCTATCCAGTGCTTCCACCATGTCAAATCCCGAACCCAGCCCAAACGGAATGCCCCGGCTTCTTCGAACTACCTGTATACCCAACAGCACAAAGAAATGGGTAGAAATATAGGGGGCAACAAAATTCAAAAAAGGCGCAGAGCAAACTCTGACGCCTTTTAATTTTGTTTCCCCCTTATGAATCCCCCTTCACTAAAGCTGTCGCCATATAAGGCGACTCGGGCAAAGCTCGAGCACGCCTTATATGTTGCTCCCAGGCTGTTTCATTCCTACATTTTTTCGCGGTTCTCTCGGATTGATTTTGTTTATTTGTATTTTCTAGTTATGGCTAGAGTATTTAAAAAAGGCAACAAAATTCAAAAAAGGCGCAGAGCAAACTCTGACGCCTTTTAATTTTGTTTCCCCCTTATAGAGCCCCCTT
>DVOJ01000013.1 GCA_018713725.1 Candidatus Caccopulliclostridium gallistercoris
TAATAACTCCCAAGCGAAGCTGGAGTTTGCGTTTGGTCGGTATAAAGAAAAATTTCAAGCGCTCGTGGCGAGTGTTTGCGTTTAGCAAACCCGCCCTAAGTGCAGAAATTTTTCTAGTTGCGGGGGGGGTACAATCACTACGTGATTTTTACTTAAATTTAAAGAGGTTTTTTATATTAAAAATATTTTTTATTTATTTTCTCCCACCATACAATTTCCCCGTGGCTTTAACTAGCAGGCTAAATGGGAAAATTTTTGTTAGAAAATTTAAAAACTTATATTTCGCTCCTATTATATAAATAGGCTTAGTTTTTCTTTTTAAACATATTTTTTCTATTTTTTTACTTACTTTATTTGCACTCATGCGCTTGTTTTCGTTTTTATCTATTCTTTTAGTTGCGTTTTCTATGCGGTTTTCGTAGCGCTCGTTTGTGGCAAAATTCTTTTCTCTATTTTTTGTGAAATTGGTCTTAGTGTCGCCCGGGCAAATGCAGGTTATATCTATTCCAGCGGGAGCTAGCTCCATTCGCATGGAAGAAGAAAGTAAGTTCACGCTTGCTTTGCTAGCAGAATAAAGTGCGCGAAAGGGCAAGGGAAACATAGCACAAACTGAACTTATGTTCACTATTCTAGCGCCATTTTTCATAAGCGGAAGAGCGTAGCGCGAGCAGTTTAGCACGCCAAAAAAGTTCGTTTCAAAAATTTTGTGCGCATCTTCATTGGAAATTAATTCCGTTGCGCCGGATATACCAAAGCCTGCGTTGTTTATTAAAAGGTCTATTCGCTCAAACCTTTTAGAAATTTCTTGAAAGGCGCTTTCTATGCTTTCTATATTAGATACGTCGCAAGCTATGTCAGAGCTAGAAGCTACGTTTCTAGAAAGCCCTATAACGTTATGGCCAGCCGCTCTAAAATTTTCAGCTAAGTTTTTTCCAATGCCGCTACTTGCGCCTGTAATTACAATATTCATATAAACTCCAATTAATAGTATACAAAATTTAAAAAATCATTGTCAATTTATGTTTGACAAATTTGTAAAAATTTAATAAACTAAAATCTAGGAGTAAAATTGTGGTTATTGTAATAACTGGGGCATCTAGCGGTATCGGCTTTGAAACGGCAAAACTTTTGGCGAGCAAAGGGCACAAGGTTTACGGGCTATCTAGAAGGGTTTTTACTTGCGACGAGTTTTGTTCTTTGCCTTGCGACGTTTCGGATTATGCTAGGGTAAAAGAGTGCTTTAAAGAGATTTATGATAAAGAAGGCAAAATAGACGTTTTAATAAACAACGCGGGCATGGGAATATCGGGAGCTGCGGAGTACACTTCGGAAGAAGATATAAAGAAAATTTTTGATATAAACGTGCTAGCGCTTATTAACGCTTGTAAAGAAATTATTCCTTACATGAGAGCACAAGGCGGCGGCAAGATTATTAATGTAAGTTCTGTGGCTGCCAGCGTACCTATACCATTTCAAGCGTTCTACTCGTCTACAAAGGCGGCGGTGCAGCAGTTTTCTTACGCTTTAAGGCTTGAAGTTAAACCGTTTAAAATTGGTGTAAGCGTGGTGTGCCCGGGCGATACAAAAACAGGTTTTACGTCTGCGCGCATAAAGGATAGGGTAGAAGCCGACGAATTTTATGGTGATAGAATAGTGCGCTCCATTGAAAAAATGGAGCATGACGAGCAAAACGGTATGCCAGCAAGCGCGGTTAGTAAGGTTATTTACAAAATAATTAAAAAAAAGCGTTCACCTGCTTGCAAAACGGTGGGGTTTTCGTATAAACTAATCATGATGCTTATAAAAATTTTACCTACAAAATTTATGCTTTGGGTTGTTAAAAAATTATATGGTTAAAAGGGAATTAAAAATGGATTTATTTAAAAAATGTAAACAATATTCAGAATGGCTTAATGGAATGAAAGAAAGTGGGCTTTACCCATATTTCCATGAACTTACAACAGGTCAAGACACTCAGGTTGTTATGAGCGGGCACGACACAATTATGATAGGCTCTAATAACTACTTAGGTTTAACTTCTCACCCAGAAGTAATTAAGGCAGGGGTGGAAGCGCTAGAAAAATACGGTTCCGGCTGCTCTGGTTCTAGATTTTTAAACGGAACGCTAGATATTCACGTAAAACTTGAAGAAGAACTTGCAGAATTTTTACATAAGGAAGCCGTTGTAACGTTTAGCACGGGCTTTCAAAGCAATCTTGGAATAATTAGCGCGGTTGCTGGACGTAATGATTACATTATTTGTGATAAAGAAAATCACGCCAGCATTTATGACGGTTGCAGACTAAGTTACGCTAAAATGCTTCGCTATAATCATAGTGATATGGAAGACTTAGAGCGTCAGCTAAAAACTGTTCCAGACACTGCGGGAATTTTAATAGTAACCGACGGCGTCTTCAGTATGAGCGGAGAAATTTGCAAACTACCAGAAATAGTTAAGCTTGCTAAAAAATATGGTGCTAAGGTTATGGTTGACGACGCTCACGGCTTGGGCGTGTTAGGCAAACACGGTAGAGGCACAGCAGAACACTTCGGACTTGAAGACGAAGTTGATATCTACATGGGCACGTTTAGTAAGAGCTTAGCTAGCCTTGGCGGATATATGGCAGCAAAAAAGGAAGTTGTGGACTACGTTAGGCACAACTCTCGTCCGTTTATTTTCAGTGCGTCTATAACGCCAGCCAGCGTTGCTTGTGCTAGAAAGGCACTTGAAATATTAAAAAATGAACCACAAAGGGTTCAAGCTCTAAGAGATATTTCAGACTATATGCGTGCGGGCTTAAAGGCGAAGGGCGTTAAGATTATTGAAATAGATAGCACGCCAATTATACCAATTTACACTTACGACGACGAAAAATCCTTTAAAGCGTGTAAGCTTTTACTTGAACGCGGCGTGTACGTAAACCCAGTTGTAACACCAGCCACACCACCAGGACAATCTCTTTTAAGAACAAGTTACACGGCAACTCACACAAAAGAGCAAATGGATAAAGCAATAGATGCAATTGTGGAAGTTTTAAACATTTTGGGAATAAAGTAAAAATTATTAGAATTAAAAAAATTAGGCTACAACAAGTGTTTTGTTGTAGCCTTCATTTTAAGCCCGTTTTTCTTTAATATACCTATCCTTTAAATCTCTATATTTATTTACTAAACTAAAAAAATATCTTTCCTTTCCAGCTTGATCTAGCTTTTTATATTTTGTCATGTCCATAAGCCTAGCAATAGGGTCTAGAACTTCTTCTTCCTCGTTCAAAATATTTACAACCTTTTCATAAAGCACTTCATCTTCCGTTTTAGAAATAAGTTTAACATTTTCCTTTCTAGGTGCACGTTCTCCGCGTAATCTGCATTTTGCTTGCATAACAAGCATTTTTAGTAAATCGTTTTTGTTTTTCATAAGTTCCTCCTTTAAATTAATTAAATTATAATTCTTTAATTTTTTTTCACAAAAGAGAAATTTTGGACTTCGTGTCTAATTTTGTCGAAAATCTTTTCACTTTAACTTGTAAAAAGTTATAATCTATGCTATTCTAAAACACGGGGTAAAAAATTATGGCAAAAGGTAAAATTATAGTAATCGAAGGCACGGACGGCTCTGGCAAACAAGTGCAATCTAAACTTTTATGCGAGCGCTTAAATATAGACGGAAAAACCGCAGTGCTTCAAAGTTTTCCAAATTACGAAAGTCCGTCGTCTGGGCCAGTTAAAATGTATTTAAACGGCGAACTTAGCGAAAGGGCAGAAGAAATAGATGCTTATCAATCTTCTGTGCTATTTGCAGTAGATAGATTTTGCACAATGAAAAAGTGGAGAGAAGTTTACGAAAACGGCGGCATAATTGTGCTAGATAGATACGTGCAATCTAATATGATTCACCAAGCTTGCAAAATTTCAAATTTAGAAGAAAGAGAAAAGTTTTTAAATTGGCTAGATAAGTTTGAATTTGGTCTATTAAAACTTCCAAAACCAGACAAAATATTCTTTCTAGACGTTCCACCTAAGGTTAGCCAGGCTTTAAGAGAAACTAGGGCAATTAATAAAAACGGAGAAGCTAAGGATATCCACGAACAAGACGCAAAATATTTAGAAAATGCTTACAATGCTGGCAAGTGGGTAAGCGAAAAATACGGCTGGGAAAGAATAGATTGCGTAGATGAAAATGGGAAATTAAAAAGTATAGAAAATATTCATAATTTAATTTATAATTCTTTAAATAATCATAAAAATAAAGAAAAATAGTATATTTTTCTAAAAATTTTGACAAAATAAGTGTGAAATGAGCAAATATTTCACACTTTTTTTAATAGTTGTATTTTTTATTGCTAATTTTTGGGCAAGTATTTTTCCATATCCGTTTTTTTCTGCAAGCACAACGCTAACAGTAGGGCAAAATCAGGATATTAACGATAAAAATGAAGGCGAAAACTCTCCAGTTACTGGAAGTTCAGATATAAAGGTAGTAAACTTAGATTGGTTTGACGTTGTGGATACATTTTTTGAAAAGTACGTAACGGTTAGAGTGATAGACGTCAACACAAAAAAACAGTACTACGTAAAGCGCACGGGCGGATATAATCACGCAGACGTAGAACCCATAGATTCAGCCAACGTAGATATTTTTCATAGCCTATATAACTACGAGTGGAGCTGGGCAAGGCGTCCGGTTTGGGTAGAAATAAACGGAGTTTTTGTAGCTGCTTCAATAAACGGCATGCCGCACGGGTACAGTTTAATAGATAACGGTCAGGGCGGGCATACTTGCATACATTTTTTAAACAGTAAAACGCACGGCACAAAGCGTGTAGACGAAACGCATCAAGCCGCCGTTCAAGAAGCGTATTCAAGGCAAAAGGAAATAAATTTATTGGAGTTATAAAAATTACACCTAAATACTAGGTGTAATTTTTAAATGTTGTTGAAGCTTATTTTAACAATCATCAAGTAGTTTGCCTATCATAATTCCGCTAAGTAGCCACATTAGGTTTGAATTCGCACACGTGGGCTTTGGCGGTGGAAATTTGCAAGATGGCGGCTGCTCCCAAGGGTTACATGGGCGGCTGGACTCGTATAACGGGTTGTCGCAAAAGTCGCAGCCGGTGTTTGCAGGCATATTATGCCAAGGCGCGCAGGGTGGGGTAAAGCTGGGCTTACAACATGAGTTTCGCCTTGGAGATGTAAACGGGTTATAATAATCGTAATTCATTTTTTCCTCCTATCTCATTGTACGCAAATTTTTTTAATTCTGTCCGCTTGACAAAACGTTAAAATAGTTTTACACTTTCTTCAATGAAGAGAGTAGATAAGTCTTTAATAATGAAATGCCCAAGGTGCGGGGAAGAAAACTTTAAAACGCAAAAAAAATGCTCGGATTGTGGGCTTGTTTTTGATAGGCTAAATTATGTATCTAATAGGGCTGGAAAAATTGCAGTAGTTAGAAGAGAAAAAGAAAATATACTACGCGTTACAAAGTGGCCGAAGGACGCAAAGAAAAGTAAAGCTCTTCTTTTATGCGGTTTTTTAGGCTTGGTTGGCGCTCACAACTTTTATTTAGGTAGATACGTTAAAGGCTTTTTTTCTTTAATAGTAACGCTGGTGGCTTGCGTGTGTATAATGCTTGAAAATGTTATAGATTACGCTTCATTTTACGAGAGCTTTTTCTTTCTTCCAACTGGAATTATGTTTTTAATGTGGTGGGTAGATTTTATTTTAATTGCTTCGAATAAATATAAAATTCCTGTGGCATTAGATTATGAATATCCGGAAGAAAATAAAAAAGAAAAAAATAAAAATAAAAAAGAAAATATAAATAAAGTCAAAAATAATTCAAAAAATAGTTTAGAAAAAGAAAATAATTTAGAAAAAAATCAAAAAAATTCAGAAATTAATTTAAATAATGAAATAAATAATAATGAAAAATTAAATGAAAATAATGTAATAAATATAGAAGAATTTAAAAATAAGGAGAAAAAGGATTGAAAACAGTTGTAGTTGGCATAAGTGGTGGAGTGGATTCTTCCGTTTCAGCTTATTTATTAAAAAAGCAGGGCTACCGCGTCATAGGCTTATTTATGGTAAACTGGGAAGAAAAAGACGGCGCTTGCACGGCGGAAGAAGATTACGAAGACGTAAAGCGTGTTTGTAATAAAATTGGCATACCATATTTTACAGTTAATTACACAAAAGAATATTACGAAAATGTTTTTAAGCACTTTTTGGAAGAATATAAAAAGGGCAGAACTCCAAACCCCGACGTGCTTTGCAATCGTGAAATAAAATTCGGGCCTTTTTTAGAACAAGCAAAAAAACTTGGTGCCGACTATATTGCCACCGGGCACTATGCAAAACTTGAAGAAAAAGACGGAAAATATTATTTAAGAAAAGCTAAGGATTTAAATAAAGACCAAACCTATTTTTTAAACCAGCTTTCACAAGACCAATTAAAAGACGTAATTTTTCCACTTGCGGATATTGAAAAACCAGAAGTAAGACGAATAGCCGAAGAACTAGAACTTTCTAACGCAAAGAAAAAGGATTCAACTGGCATTTGTTTTATAGGTGAGCGCAATTTCAAAAAGTTTTTGCAGACATATTTGCCGGCACAAAAAGGTTTAATTAAAACTTTAAACGGTGAAGTTGTGGGCGAGCACGACGGGCTTATGTATTATACGCTCGGGCAAAGACGCGGGCTAAATATTGGTGGCAAAAGTGGCGGCACGGGCGAGCGCTGGTTTGTTTTAGATAAAGATTTAAAAACGAACACCTTAATAGTATCCCAAGGCGAAGATGACGCGCTATTTTCAAAGGCACTTATTGCCACAGAATTTAACTGGATACCAGAAAAGCCAAAGAGTAGCACTTTTAACGCCTTTGCAAAGTTTAGGTATCGTCAGCCAGACCAAGCGGTTAAAGTTACCTTGGCAGGCGATAAGGTGCGCATAGATTTTGCCGAGCGTCAGCGTGCGGTAACGCCAGGGCAGTATGCCGTACTATATGATGAGAACGGCTACTGTTTAGGCGGCGGAGTAATAGACGAAGTGATATTTTAAAAAATAAATTATATACTATTATTATTTGACAATTTGTTATAAAATAACTAAAATAAAAACTAGAAATCTACAAATACTAATAAAAGGGATAAAAGTGAAAAAGAAAACAAAAATAGTAGCAATAATGCTTTCGCTTTGTATGAGTGTGTCAATGCTAACAATAGGTGTGCTTGCTGCAAGCCAAGTTAGTTTAAACGTATCAAGCTCTGTAAGCTTTCAGTCTACGGGTGCGTACATAATGGCAACAGGGCAAGTAAAAAGGGGAACAGAAACAAGCCTAGCCAACCTTACGGAAGAAGATAGACCGGCAGGCGATACAGGTACAGGGCTAAGTTATAGCTATACAGGCTATTCTTACACGCCAATAGGAAGTGGTTCAGACGTAAACGCTCCCGACGGCTCAGGTTCAAAAGATTTAGCCACATGGAACATAGGCAGTATAGAGTTTTTAGAGAGCGAGTCTGTTGTGCAGTACGAGATAACTTTTAAAAACTATGGCGAAGCCGACGTAGAGATAAGCATCACTGGCATGCCGGAAAGTATACCAAACGTAGAAATTGTTGGAACGTCACTTCCAATAACAGTAACAAGCGGACAAACGGAAGTATATACATTAACTTTAACGTTAACAAAGTTTAATGTAAGCATAGACCCAGCCATACAAGTTAACTTAAATACTAGTATGGTAAGTAAAAATGTGGCAGTTACTCCAGAACCGGATACTTATACTGTTAACTATGAAATAACGGGAAGTGCAGGTACATATTCTTGCATATGTATATATGCTGACAATGAAGAAAAGTTATATATAGAAAGTGGAGGATCTTATTCTCTAGAAGGCTTAGTTACGGGATCATTTACAATAAAGAAAGGACAACAGTTACAAATTTATGGTTCTAAACCTTCTAATTTAAATATTATGCCAAGAGCCTTTTTACCGGCAGAATATTATGGATATATATACGAAGTATATAATGATGATCAAGTTTTAGTTGCGACAGCAGATTCTGCTGTAATGCAAATATTATCTTCAGAAGGCCTTCCATATACAGTTAATGGAAATATAAAAATTATAATTAAGACTTACTATGATTCAATATTCAATTAAAAAACATATAGCAATAATTTTGCTATATGTTTTTTCTTTATATTTATTTTATTTTATTTTGCCACACACGCCACAGCTAACGCTACCGTTGCGCCAACTATTGGGTTGTTGCCCATGCCTATAAAGCCCATCATCTCAACGTGCGCAGGAACGGAAGAACTGCCTGCAAATTGTGCGTCGCAATGCATTCTGCCCATGGTGTCCGTGAGCCCGTAACTTGCTGGTCCACAACCCATGTTGTCTGGGTGAAGCGTTCTGCCGGTGCCGCCACCACTTGCTACGCTGAAATATTTTTTGCCGTGGTCGTAACTCCATTTTTTGTATGTGCCAGCCACTGGGTGCTGAAAACGCACTGGGTTAGTGGAGTTGCCCGTTATTGAAACGTCTACGTCTTCGTGTATCATTATGGCTACGCCTTCTGGAACGTCGTAAGCGCCGTATACTTTAACTTGTCCGCGTTCGCCTTGGCTAAAACTCTTTTCACCTAAAATTTTAAGCTCGCCGGTTTCATGGTCGTAACTTGTGTTAACAAAAGTAAAGCCGTTAATTCTTGCTATAATATAAGCGGCGTCTTTACCTAAACCGTTCAAAATAACTTTTAGCGGCTCTTTTCTAACTTTGTTTGCCGTTCTTGCAATGCCCATAGCGCCTTCTGCGGCTGCAAAGCTTTCATGACCTGCTAAAAAGCAGAAGCATTTTGTGTTTTCGTTAAGAAGCATGCTTGCAAGTTTGCCGTGTCCAAGGCCTATCTTTCTTTCGTCTGCAACAGAGCCCGGCTTGCAGAAAGCTTGAAGACCTTCGCCAATATATTCTGCCGCTTCTTCTGCTGTTTTAGCGCCTTTTTTAAGTGCAATTGCCACGCCTAAGTTATATGCTTCAACGGCATTGTCAAAGGCAATTGGCTGAATGCTTTTTACTTCTTTGTCTACGTCTATTCCATTAGATTTTACAAAGCTTATAGCTTCTTCAAGGCTAGAAAAGCCGTATTCTTTTAAACATTTATCTATACTTTCTTTCTTTGTCATAATTACTCCTTTGCCCTTGGGCTAATAAATTTTACGCCTTCATTAAATCTGCCGTAAGTTTTTGTAGAGCGTTTAAACGCTTCTTTTACGTCTTCTCCGTTTTGAACAAAGGTCATAAATGCGCCAAGATTTACATATTCATAGCCAATAATTTCGCCATTTTCGTCAAGAGCCTGTTTTGTGATATAGCCTTCTGCAAGATTTAAATATCTAGGGCCTTTTTCCGAGCCGTAGCAGGTGGCAACGTTGCTAGCAAGATTTTTACCTAAATCTTCAAGTGCAGAGCCAACTTCTAAGCCGTTTTCTGAAAATGCAGACTGGCTTCTGCCATAAACGAGTTGTAAGAAAACTTGCTTCATGGCGTCGTTAATGGCGTCACATACAAGGTCTGTGTTTAACGCTTCAAGTAGCGTTTTGCCAGTTAAAATTTCTGCTGCCATAGCGGCTGAGTGCGTCATTCCGCTGCAACCAACTGTTTCCACAAGCGCTTCTTTAATAATGCCATTTTTTACGTTCAAAGTAAGCTTACAAGCACCTTGTTGTGGGGCGCACTTTCCGCAACCGTGAGAAAAGCCACTTATGTCCTCAATTTTTTTGCTTTGAATCCATTTGCCCTCTTCTGGAATGGGTGACGGGCCAAACCCTTTTGCGTTTTTACAATCCATATTTTCTCCTTTACCGCAAGTATTTTATCAAACGTAAAAAAAATTAGCAAATTAATTGACAAAAACTCTGAAAAATTCTATAAATATTGCTATGAATACGAAATTATACGAGACCCTAGTTGAAAGAGGGTACATCTATCAAACAACAAACGAAGAAGAAGTAAGAAAACTTTTGAACGGCGAGCCAACGTGTATGTATGTCGGCGTGGATCCAACCGCAGATAGTTTACACATAGGCCATTGCTTGCCGTTAATTTTAGCACGCTACTTACAAGAAGCCGGCCATAAAATTATCATAGTTCTAGGCGGAGCTACCGCCATGATTGGCGACCCGTCTGGAAGAAATGATATGCGTGCCATGGTGCAGAGCGATTTTGTGGAGAAGAATAGGGCAGGCATTGAAAAGTCTATTTCTAAGTTTATCAAGTTAGATGGAGATAATCCAGCACTAGTACTTAATAACGCAGAGTGGTTCAAGGGCTACGATTATATAGATTTTATGCGTGATATAGGCGTGCATTTTAATGTAAATAAAATGCTTTCTTGTGATGCTTACACATCAAGGCTTGCTAGTGGTGGGCTTACTTTCTTTGAAATGGGCTATATGTTAATGCAGGCTTACGACTTCGTATATTTAAACAAACATTATGGTTGCCGTGTGGAGTTTGGCGGTAGCGACCAATGGGCTAACATTGTAGCTGGCGCGGATTTAGGCAGAAAACTTTCAATATTAGAGGGAAAAGACCCGGAAACCTTCCAAGCATTCACAAACGTGCTTTTACTTAATGCAGAAGGCAAAAAAATGGGTAAAACTGCCAAAGGCGCTTTATGGGTAAATAAGGAAAAATGTTCGCCTTACGACTTTTACCAATATTTTTATAACTGCGACGATAGAGACGTAGAAAAACTCTTTAAAATTTTAACGTACCTTCCACTTGACGAGATAGCGGAAATTATGAAGGGCGATATTCGCGACGCAAAAAGGCGCCTTGCCTTTGAAATAACAAAGCTTGTACACGGCGAAGAAGAAGCTAAAAATGCGGAAGAAACAGCAAAAGCGCTATTTTCTGGCGGAATTGATTTAGAAAACGCTCCAACTTTAAAAATATCTGAGTTTTTAAACATGGCGGACTTATTAGTTCTAGCAAAGTTTGCTAGCAGTAAAGGGGAAGCAAGAAGGCTTATAGAGCAAGGTGGAATAACGCTAAATAACGAAAAGGTAGATAGCTTTAATAGAACTTTGACGGCGGAAGATTTTGAAAAGGGATATGCTCTTTTAAAGAAAGGGAAGAAGAGTTTTATTAAAATAGTTAAAGAGTAAGAACGTAAATAAGAGTTTTTGCAGCAGGCACGATGTGCCTGCTCGGAAAGGGCAAAGCCCTTTCCCGTGCGAATAAATTCGCACGTGCAAAAACTCTTTTTTCTAATTTGCCTTTTTTTAGTAAATATTATATAATAAACCCATGCAAATAACGGAAATAAAACAAGTAGGAAAAACAAATAAATATAAAATATATGTAGATGATGAGTTTTTTGCCACACTCTTAGACGAAGATATTGTTAAAAATCATTTAAAGTCTGGGCTAGAAATAGAAGAAGAAAAACTAAGAACTATTTGCTTTGAAGGGCAGAAGCGTGTGGCGCTAGACGGTGCTATGAAACTTCTTGGCACCTATCCAAAAACGGAAAAGGAACTAAGAAGGTATTTAAAAGAAAAGGGCTACACTTTGGACACAATAGATTATACCTGCGAAAAGCTAAAAGAGTATAAATTTTTAGACGACAGCAGTTTTGCAGATATGTTTATAAAAGCAAATAAAGGAAAAAAGGGCAAAAGACTTATAAGTTTTGAACTTAAACAAAAAGGTGTGCCCGAGCATATAATTTCTTTGAAACTAGAAAATTTGGAAGAAGAGCCCTGCCTTCCATTAGCTTTAAAGTTTATGAAGGGTAAACCTAAAGACGAAAAAACAAAACAAAAGCTTTATAGACATTTAGCGTCTAAGGGTTTTGGCAGTGAAAGCATTTTTGATGCTTTAAGGCAAATATTCAAGGAGGACGAATTTTGAAAGTTGGAGTAGACGTTGTAGACGTTGAACGTTTTTACGAAGTGGGCGACAAATTTATAGAGCGAGTCTACACAGATGAAGAAAAAAAATATATACAAAATTTTAATAGCCAAGCAGAGCATTTAGCAGGTTTTTTCTGCGCAAAAGAAGCGTTTTTAAAGGCTCTTAATTTAAATATAGAAGGTTTAAGTTTAAACGAAATTGAAGTTTTTCACGACGAAAACGGGCAACCAAAAATAAAACTTCACGGAGAAGTAAAAAAACTTTTTGAAAGCCTTTCTGAAAAAGAAATACTTCTTTCTATCTCTCATTCACAAAAGACAGCTATTGCGGTTGTATTATTAAATTGAAAAAAAGGACTGAAAGTCCTTTTTTTCAATTTTGTGCAAAACCTAAACTTATAAGTATTGCTCTATTTATTTCTTTCATTTTATACGGGTCTAATGTACATATTTTTTGTTTTAATCGTCTTTTATCTATCGTTCTAATTTGTTCTAAGAGTACAACGGAATCTTTGGCTAAGTTGTATTTTGTAGCGCTTACTTCTATATGTGTTGGAATTTTAGCTTTATTTATTTGGCTTGTTATGGCGGCAACTATAACGGTTGGGGAGTATTTATTTCCTACGTCGTTTTGTAAAATCACAATAGGTCTAATGCCGCCCTGTTCGCTTCCCACAACTGGGCTAAGGTCGGCATAAAATACATCTCCACGTTTAATCTCTGTTTGCTCCATAAAGTTCCTTTTCGTAGTTAATTAGGCTTTTAAGGTCTGGGTCGCAAAAAACTTCGTCTATAATTCCAGACACTTCCTCCTGTTTCATATTATGCAAATAGGGGGCATAATCGTTCAAAACTTTGTCTTCAAGCGGAAGTTTTGTTGTTTTTTCAAAGTCTTTTACGTTTTTTTCAAGCTCTTTTTTTAAGTTTTTGAAATCTGTGTTCATATAGTTATCTCCAAATTTTTAATTGTTTAAACTAGGTTATGAAATAAAAAAAATTTTATAAGTAATTTAATAAAATTTTCAAATATTGACAAATTTTTTATTTTTGCTATAATAGAAAAAACTCATGGAGGCATTATGAGCGATAACTACGACAATTACGATGACGACTACTATGACGATGAATATGCTGTAAAATACTATGTAGATCAAAATAACAAGGTGGTAAAAGCAGACAAAGGCATTGTTAAGCTTATTTTAGCCCCTGAAATTAAAGAGATAGATTCCGAAGTTTTTAAAGATCAAAATGCTTTGGAAAGCGTTATAATAGGCGGCCAGTGCGTTAAAATTGGGGAAGGGGCGTTCAAAAACTGCTCACAACTTTCAAGAGTAGAACTTTCTAGCGCACTACTTGAAATATCAAAAGAAACCTTTTCTAATTGTAAATCTTTATCTCATATACTTATTCCAGATTCATGTTTTGCAATAAGGTCTAAGGCTTTTTCCAACTGTTTTAATTTAAAGTATATAAAAATTCCGTCTACGGTAGGAGAAATTGCTCCCGATGCCTTCTCTGGTTGTAGAAATTTAAGGGTAGTAGAAGGGCCGGAAAAATTTAGAAGGTATTTTAACGAAATTGGCGTATACTATATTACAACAAAAACAAACTACATAAAAAGAGAAGATGAAAGCGAAGGCTTAAACATTTTTTTACCTGAACACATTTTAGAAATAAAAAGCCATATGTTTGCTTGCGACGAAAGAATAACGTCCTTTGCGGCAGGCGGAAACTTAAAAGTTATAGATGACTCCGCCTTTAAACAAGCGCAGCTTTTAGAAGACGTGTATTTAGGAGACTGTGAACTAGAAAGGCTTGGCGCGGAAGCTTTTAACGACTGCCCAAATTTACTAGTGGTAGTTTTACCAAAATCTTTAAAGGAAATTAAGCCGCTTACTTTTAGTAACTGTTATAAACTAGAAGACGTGCTATTTCCAGAAAACCTTGAAAAAATAGGAGATTTTGCTTTTGCATACACAAATGTATACGACGTAGACTTGCCAGACACGCTATACTATTTGGGTAATTCTGCTTTTGAAGGCTGTGAAGGCTTAGAAGAAGTAAATTTAAGTGATAAAGTTCGAACGATTCCAAAATTCTGTTTTGAAAGATGTAATAACTTATCAAAGATAAATTTGCAAAATGTTAGGGTTATAGAAGATAATGCTTTTAGCAGATGCTACGGCTTAAATATTTTAAAATTAAAAGTTCACAAAATAGGCAAAAAAGCTTTTAAAAATTGTTTTGGCTTAGAAAGTGCGGCTGTTTATGCAGATGCCTTAATGGAAGAAGCTTTTTCTGGTTGCAAAAATTTAACTACTTTTAAATTAGACGGAAAATTAAAAATAATTCCTAAAAAATGTTTTGAAAAATGCGAAAACTTAAAAAATATTAGAATTCCAGATAGCGTTACAAAAATTTCTAATATGGCATTTATAAAGTGTAGAAATTTATCTGCCATAGAAGTTAAAGGCATAGAAGAAGTTGAAGATTATGCTTTTTGGGGTTGTGAAAAGCTAGTTTACTTGCATCTTGGCGAAAATTTAAATAAATTTGCGCCAAATGCCATAGATAACTGCCCAAATATCCGTTTTGTTACCGCGCCGGAAAAATTTAGAAAATTCTTTGAAGATAAGGGAATAATTTTCACAAGTACTCAAGAATACGCAAATAATATTAAAAAAATAGATAATAATAATAAAGAGATGTAATATCTCTTTTTTATTTAAATTTTGACAATTTGTTAAATTTGTTGGACAAGTATGCTTTCTGATGCTATAATAAACACAGAAATTTATGTTCAATCTTAAAGGGGGATTGTAATGGAAAGGAAAAAAATATTTGATATTTTGGATATCATAAGCTTAGTTTTAATTATTCCAGTGCTACTTTTAGGCATATTTTGTAGCCTTTTAATGTTTAGTGCTAAGCAAAACAATGGCGTGCCATCTATGTTCGGCTATTCCGTTGTTACAATAGACGAAGACATTGCGTCTGAAGAGCACCCAGATTTCACAAGCGGCACAAAAGTTTTAACTAGGTCTGTAAATGCTGAAAGTTTAACCATAGGAGATTATATTTCCTTCTATGAATACGTTCCTACGGTAGACGGCGAAGAAGCTGAACCTTCAGATATCAAATTCAGAAGAATTATAGAAGTTTACGAACAAGTAGACGAAGAGACAAACGCAGTTACATATTTTTATTCTACTGGCGACGTTGAAGGCAATAGAGATGAATACACAGACTCAGAAGGTGCAACAAGAATTGCATATATTAGCTCAGATTACGTAATAGGAATTTATTCCCAAACGGGTGGATTTTTAGTTAACTTATATTCTTTCTGTGCATCAACCACAGGTGTAATTTGTTTAGTAGTTCTTCCAGCGGCAGTAGTTTTAGCACTTGCAGCCGTAAGCCTAGTAGAGCAGATAGTAAGGTCTAGTAAAGAAAAGAAAGAAAATAGAAAGAGACTTATTGAATCAGAAAAACTTCTTCAAGGCGAAGCTTTAGCTACTGCTGGCAACATGAATTTAAATTCAAATGTTCCGCCAAAAGCTCCAGCCGGAGCAGTTCCACCAAAAGCGCCACAGGCAGCATCTACAAATGCCGTACCACCTAAGGCACCACCACCTACTCCGCCAAAGGCCCCAGAAAATAAAGCTGCTACGCCATCAAAACCAGCCGCTGCACCAAAAGCGGCACCACCAGTAAAGGCGGAAGCACCAAAAGCAGCTAAAACAACAGCAAAGGCAGAAGCACCAAAAGCAGCTAAAACAACAGCAAAGGCTGCACCAGCTAAGCCAGCTGCTGCGCCAAAGGCAGCTCCAGCAAAGCCAGCCACACCACCGCCAAAACCAACGGATAAAAAGTAGAAATAAAAATTTAAAACGTCAAGAAAATTTTCTTGGCGTTTTTTTTGTGAAATACTCCTTCTAAATTAAATATTATTAATTTTCAAAAAAACACTTGCAAAGTATTTTCATATCGCGTATAATATTTATGTAAACAACATAAACTACTTCTAAGGAGGGTAATCTTGAAAGCACAAACCTTTGCAAGTCCAGCTTCTGAAATTGCGTTCAAACTCTTCGCTGCAACTGGAGAGCCAAGGTATATTATGCTTTTTAGAGCCATTGAAGACCCAAGCCTAGATAAAGTTCAAGCAGACGACAGAGAAATGTAATGGAAGAAAAAATTAGAGCTATTGTTATTAAAAATATAGATTTTAAAGAAAAGGACAAGCAAATTGTCCTTTTTTCACTTGAAAAAGGTAAAATAACTGCATTTTTAAGGGGAGTTAAAGCGCCAAAAGCCAAACTAAAATACGCAAAAGAGCTTTTTTGCTTTGCAGACTACGTTTTAGTAGAAGGTAAGGCGGGAAGTGTTATAACGTCCTGTGAAGTTATAGATACCTTTTTTGATATAACTAAAAAATATGAAAATTATGCTTGCGGAGCTATGATTTTAGAAGTTGTAAATAGCGTTATAGGATATAACGAGCCAAATCCTGCGCTTTTTTTAGAGTGTTTAAGGGCTTTAAAAGTGCTTGCCTACGAAGACGTTAAGCCGGAATATGTTGCAGTGAAATTTTTAATTAGCATATTTGAAGGCTTAGGTTACCAACTTTCCTTAAATAAATGTAGCTCGTGTGGCGGACCGTTTATACATAAAAGATTTTTAAACCTAGATAGTGGAGAGATAACTTGCCTTGGCTGTAAAGCACCTAATTCTATAGAGATATCAAGCACTGTGCATAGCGCATTAAGAGTGCTTTTTGGAACTGACTACGAAAAACTTTCTAGCTTAAAACTTGCGGAAAATTCAGAAAAAGAAACTTTAAGCATCTTAGCGCAAAATTTTGAACAAAGATTTTCAAAAAAACTTAAAATATTTTAAATTTGACCCTTTATTTGCTTGCCTTTTTATAGCCTTTTTTGATAATATTTACTTTGTCGAGTGAATAAGAAAATAAATTAAAAAGCAGGAGAAAATTATGACAAAGTATGTTTATTTGTTCAATGAAGGCAAGGCAGATATGCGTAACCTTCTTGGCGGAAAAGGTGCAAACCTTGCAGAAATGACAAATCTTGGTCTTCCAGTTCCACAAGGCTTTACCGTTACTACGGAAGCTTGTACAAGGTACTATGATGATGGAAGAAAGATTGCCGATGAAATTCAAAAGGAAATAGAGGAAAACCTTGTAAAACTTGAAGCTAAAACAGGCAAAAAGTTTGGCGATGTAGCTAATCCTCTTCTTGTTTCCGTTCGTTCAGGCGCTAGAGCATCTATGCCTGGTATGATGGACACAATTTTAAACCTTGGCCTTAATGACCAAGTAGTAGAAGGGCTTGCTAAACTTACAAACAACCCTCGTTTTGCTTACGACAGTTATAGAAGATTTATTCAAATGTTCTCTGACGTTGTTATGGGCTTAGAAAAGTCTAGATTTGAAAGAATAATCGACGACATGAAAGAAAAGAAAGGTGTTAAAATGGACACCGAACTTGACGTTAACGACCTTAAAGAAATGGTTGTTAAATTTAAAGAGTTCTATAAAGAAGAACTTGGAAAAGACTTCCCACAACAGCCAAAAGAACAACTTATGGAAGCTGTTAAAGCTGTGTTTAGGTCATGGGATAACCCAAGAGCTCAAGTTTATAGAAGAATGAACGACATTCCATATAGCTGGGGAACAGCAGTAAACGTTCAGAGCATGGTGTTTGGTAACATGGGCGACACAAGCGGTACAGGTGTTGCTTTCACAAGAAACCCATCTACTGGCGAAAAGAAACTTTATGGCGAATACTTAATGAACGCTCAGGGCGAAGACGTTGTTGCAGGAATTAGAACTCCTATGCCAATTTCTGAGCTTGCTAACCAAAATCCAGCAATCTACGAGCAGTTTGTAAACATTGCAAACACTCTTGAAAACCACTACAACGATATGCAAGATATGGAGTTCACAATTGAAAATGGTAAACTCTATATGCTTCAAACAAGAAATGGTAAAAGAACAGCTAAGGCTGCACTTAAAATTGCCGTTGACCTTGTAAATGAAGGTAAAATTACAGAACAAGAAGCTTTAATGAAGATAGAGCCAAAACAATTAGATAGCCTTCTTCACCCAGGCTTCGACCCAGCTGCATTAAAGAAAGCAGAAGTTATAGGAAAAGGTCTTCCAGCTTCTCCAGGCGCAGCTTGCGGAAAGGTTGTGTTCACAGCAGAGCGTGCTTCTGAACTTGCAGGCGAAGGCAACAAGGTTGTTCTTGTTCGTCTTGAAACATCTCCAGAAGACATTGAAGGTATGGCAGCATCTGAGGGTATTTTAACAGCTCGTGGCGGTATGACATCACACGCAGCCGTTGTTGCTCGTGGTATGGGAACTTGCTGCGTAGCAGGTTGCTCCGACCTTAAAGTAAACGAAGAAGAAAAATATTTCGAACTTGGCGGAAAGAAGTATCATGAAGGCGACTATATCTCATTAGACGGCTCTACTGGTAACATTTACGGCGAGCAGGTTAAAACAGAACCAGCTTCACTTTCTGGCGACTTTGGAACTATCATGGAGTGGGCAGACAAATATCGTGCACTTCAAGTTAGAACAAACGCAGATACGCCAAACGACGCTAAAAATGCTTTCCACTTTGGTGCAGAAGGTATAGGCCTATGCAGAACAGAGCATATGTTCTTTGATGCAGATAGAATTCCAGCAGTTCGTGAAATGATTGTTTCTTCAACTGTTGAAGAGAGAAAGAAGGCACTTGCTAAACTTCTTCCAATGCAGAGAAAAGACTTTATTGGTCTTTATAAAGCAATGCAGGGCAAGCCTGTTACAATACGTTTCTTAGACCCACCACTACACGAGTTCCTTCCTCACACCGACGAGGAAATAGCAGCTCTTGCTAAGGATATGGGCTTAACCTTTGAAAGTTTAAAGGCAACAGTTGAAAGCCTTCACGAATTCAACCCAATGATGGGGCACCGTGGACTTCGTCTTGCTGTAACATATCCAGAAATTGCAGAAATGCAAACACAAGCTGTTATTGAAGCGGCTATTACAGTTAAGAAAGAAGACGGCTACGACATTGTTCCAGAAATTATGATTCCGCTCTCCTGCGATGCAAAGGAATTCAACTATGTTCGTGATATAGTTAAAAATAAAGCAGATGAAATCATAGCTAAGGAAGGCGTAAAACTTACGTACAAGATTGGTACTATGATTGAAATCCCTCGTGCAGCATTGACCGCTGACGAAATTGCAAAAACAGCAGAATTCTTCAGCTTTGGTACTAACGACTTAACACAGATGACTTATGGTTTCAGCCGTGACGATGCTGGTAAGTTCTTAGACGTATACTACGAGAAGAAGATTTTTGAATCTGACCCATTTGCACGTCTTGACCAAGTTGGCGTAGGCAAACTTGTTAAGATGGCAGCAGACCTTGGAAAGAGCACACGCCCAGACATCAAACTTGGAATCTGTGGCGAGCATGGTGGAGACCCATCCTCAATCGAGTTCTGCCACAATGCTGGGCTCACATATGTAAGCTGTTCACCATATCGTGTGCCAATTGCACGCCTTGCAGCAGCTCAAGCTAACATTAAGAATCCAAGAAAATAGTTTAAAAAAGATAAAAATAGCAAAAGTTTAGCCTTTTGCTATTTTTTTTGTCTATTTTAAAATTTTGCCTATTCAAGCATAAATAAAAGCATAACAAAATTGTTATGCTTTTATTTTACATTCCTAATTCTTTTTCTTTTTCTTCTGCAAGCTGTACTATTTGGGATTTTTTCCTTTGCCTGCCTTCAATTTTCATTCTTTTAGCTAAGTTTTTTGTAAGCGTGAATACGTTTCTCCTAATTTTAAAGGGTAAATGAACGTTTGGTACATGATAGTATGACGGTGGAAGGGGAGAATATTCAACTGGAATTTTCTTTACAATTTCTCTAACATAATTTTTTACGCCTTCATCTTGTTCGTTTTCAGCTAAAAACCATAGGCATCTAGTTGTTTTATTAAACCTAAAATTATACATATAGTCAGAACAAGCATAAGCAAAAAAATCTAAATAGTCTTCAAAATCTTTTTCTAAACTCCTTTCTCATATTCTATATTAATTTGCTTTTGTCAATATTTAAGCTATATATTAATCTTTCTTTGCATTTTCATTTAGGTATTTTATATAACATCTTCTGCGCTTGTGTTGAACGTGGTCGAAGTTTTTCCATTGGTTTTGTATTGGAATGTTATATTCAAGGTTTAAATTCGTTTCGCAATACTCTACGCCGAATTCGTCTAGGTGTTTCATTATGTAATTTAATACTATTGCAGGTAGACCTTTATTTAAATAGCTTTTTCTTATCCCAATTAATGCAAAGTCTAAAATTTTTGGATGGTTTACAGCATACAATAGCCTTGCTATTCCACAAGGGGTAAGCCTTCCTTTACATTTTTGAACAGCTCTTGAAAGGGAAGGAATTGCAAAGCCAAAAGCTACAACTTCGTCCTTTTCATTAACTATTGTTACCATGTATTTTAGGCTAATAAACATTTTGAACTGGTTTATAATTTGGTCACGTAGCTTATCTGTGTAGGGAACAACACCGTGCAAGTCACCATACGCTTCGTCTATAACTTCAAAAACACCTTTTTTGTACTTTTCAATAAACTTTTTCTTGCTCTTTTCTTTTACCATTCTAAGATTGTATCTTTTAAGCACTTTTTCAGCAAGTTCTTCCACACGTTTTTCGCGCTCGCCATAGGTTGGAAAAATTTTATATTCTAGCCAGTCTACTTCCTTTCCGTATCCGCATTTTTCCATAAGCTCAGGGTAGTATGGGTAGTTATACTGCTCTTCAAAAGTGGCAAGCTCGTCGAAACCTTCAATAAGCATACCTTCGCGGTCTAGGTCGTTAAAGCCAAGTGGACCGTGCACAATATCCATATCTTTACTTTTAGCCCATTCTTCAATAGCGTTAAAAAGCGCCTTTGCTACTTCTACGTCGTTAATACAATCAAAACGCGTAAAACGAATGCGTTTTTCGTGAACTTTTTCGTTATATATTCTCTGTTCAATGCCTGCAATTCTTCCAGCAAGTTTTCCGTCTTTATATGCTAAAAAGCCAATAGTGTCGCAATCTTCATAGGAAACATTTTTAGGACTAAACAAATTTAGCTCATCTATTCTAAGTGGGTGAACATATTGGTCGCAGCCCTTATATAATTTTGTAGGAAAATCTACAAATTTTCTTTTATCAGATTTTGTTTTTACCTCTTTAATTTCTATCATTTTTATACCCTCTAAAACTAGTCTATTTTAACAAATGCTAATTAAAAAATCAAATAAAAATTACACTTTTCGACAATATGTGGAATTTACACATAAATTTTAAAAAAATCCTTGCAAATTAAATAAAAGTTGTGTATACTAAAAAAGTCTTAAATTTGCCCCTATGGTCAAGCGGTCAAGACGTCGCCCTCTCACGGCGGAATCAAGGGTTCGATTCCCTTTAGGGGTACCAAATTTTGCGCTTTAAATAAAGCGCCTTTTTTATTTTAATTAATTTGACATAGTCATATATTTTGTAATATATTATTTAATAATAAGGGGATAATATGAAAAAATTTAAAATTTTTAGTGCATTAGCATTATCTACATTGGCTTTAACAACTGGGGCTTTTCTAACAGCGTGCGGCGGTGTGGCGGACGGCATGTATACGGAAAACGGCTTAATTTTTAAGGTTGAAAATCAAAGCGTTTATATTACTGGCGCGGAAGAAGGCGCTACGGAAGTTACAATACCAGCAGAATTCAGAGATTTAACGGTATATGCAATTGAAGAAGAAGCTTTTAAAGATAGCACTGTAACTAAAATTTCTTTTGAAGAAAAAGATTATCGCTTATTTTCAATAGGTGTTCATGCTTTTAATAACTCTGCCGTTAAAGAAATTATAAATTTACCCGCAAACGTAACTATGGGAGACAAAGTTTTATCTGGGCTTAAAAACCTAGAAAAAATTACAGTTTACGGAACAGGTGAGTATTATATAGAAAATGGAAATTTAATTAAGGATGATACGGATTTATTTACAAACGAAGAAATTAAAATTTTAGTTTTAGCGCCAGCTAACATGCAGCCAACTGCAAATTTTGATAATGGTACATATACTATAACTGGCGTAGATGAAGTTTACGACTATGCGTTCGATTCAAATAGGTTTATTACAGACATTATTATAGAAGAAGACGTGAAAAGAATTGAAAGCTATGCCTTCCAAAACGTTACTTTAAATAGCATTACAATTAAAAATACAGATAGATTTGACATATTTATAGATGGTACGGCTTTTGACGCTCATAAAGATTTAAAAATATACGTTCCAGCCACAACAGATTATGAAATGAATTCTTGGCTAGGAAACACTAATTATCTTCAAAGTCATAATTGGCTCATTCACCCTGAAAGCTGTACAAGAGATGATATGCATATGCATGGTTTAAGAAATACATTGGCCGATGGTACTATTTGGGGTTACGATTATTCACTTAACGACGAAGGTACTATGGCAAATATTAAAATCAATTCTTCTACATCAGCTATGCAATCATATCCAGATTATATGAGATAATTTAAGCCCTTAGGGGCTTTTTTATTTGCAAAAAAATTTTTTTAGTGCAATAATAAGCATATGTTTGGATATAACACCTATAACGAACAAAGTGTAAGTTATATTTTTAATTTAAATCACTTATGGCTAGTTTTAGCGGTAGGTGGCTTTATTGCTATCCTTCTTTTGCTTTTAAAAGGCAAAACGGAAAAGCGTAGAAAAATTACAATGTTTATTGTAGCAATTGTGCTATTAGTGCTAGAAGTAGGGCGCATTGTTTGGAGATTTGAATATTACTTATACGTAGGAATGGAGCTAAGTGAAATAGATTGGTGGTGGAATATATCCTTCCAAATGTGCGCCATAATGACGTGGTTTACAATAATAACCTTGCTTTTAAATGTGTTTGTTAAAAAACAAGGCTATGTTTTAAATATAATGAATAATATTTTGTTTGGTTGCGCAATGATAGGCGGAATTTTAACATACGTTTATCCTTATTTTATTAGCGGGTCAAGACCTATTTGGCATTTTACAAACTGGCAGACAATTCTCACTCACGCGCTTTTAATTTTTGCTCCAATTTACGTGGTAAGAACAAAAATAATAAAGCCAAAATTAACAGACCTTTGGAAGCCTATGCTTGGCTATGTTTTAATAGGCTCTATTGCTGGCATGGCGTCGGAGTTTAGCGGCAATAATTTTGCTTATTATTTTGAAAACGGCTTATTTGTATATCTTGGCATTCGTGTTCCGTTTGAACTAAGTTTTTTTACAACGTTTATTGCGGTTTTTATCTGTGCAATAATTGCGTACTTAATTGCAAAGCTTATCTATAAGTATAAAGAAGATAGTTTTAAAAACGTATATCCATATTTTTTAATGAGTTTTGCAGGAATTATTTTAATAGTGTTAATTCCGCTTTGCTATCCTACGCATCCAGTGAAAAACTTTTTAGCCTTATTTAGCTTGCTTCCAATTTTTATAACTATTGGCATGATAGCAATATATGAATATTATAAAAAATCTAGAATAAAAGCTTTACTATAAGCTTTTATTTATTATAATTTTATGCTATAATTTTTTAAACATATGAAGAGCGTTTTGAATTTTAGACCTATTTTTTTTGCTTTTATTTCGCTTGCCCTAGGAACCCGATTCGCTAGGGATATTTTTGACGGCAACGCTATTACCATTTCATTTTTTGCACTTTTTTTATGTTTAATTATCTTTTTTAGCATTTATAAGAAAAAGTTTATATCACTAATTATAGTTTGCGTATGTTTTTCGCTTGGGCTTGGGCTGTTTGCAATAGATTATAATAAATTTAGCCCAAATTCATACGATTCAAAAGTTACCGTTGTAGGTAGAGTTTCCGATGAAGTTTATGGCTCGGGCGGTACGCTTTTAACAGATGTTTCTATAAACGGCGAAAAAACTGGCAATATGTACGTTTACATAACGAGCACGGAAGAAAATTTAAGCATTGGCGATTATATAACTTTTAGTAGCTACGTTGAAACAAACAAATTAAGCGAGTTTGGCGAGATTAATACTTATTATTATAACAACAATCAGTACTATTTTGCTTATGCGTCGCTCTCTAAGGAAGACGTTACGGAAGGGAATCCGTCGCTTTCTGAAAGTTTTATGCTTGCAGTAAAAAATGGACTAGAAGAAAATATGTCTGAAGAAGGGGCTAAACTTGCTTTTTCTGTGCTTTTTGGAGATAGAAGCGAACTTAGCGATGAAACTACGGAAAACTTCTCGGCAAGTGGACTTACTCATTTGCTTGCTGTAAGTGGTATGAATGTAGGTTTTCTAGCTGGAATTTTATATCTATTTTTTACTAAGTTAAAGTTTAAACCTTGGCTTAAATTTTTATTAACTGCAATTATCTTAATACTATACTGCTATCTTTGTGGGTTCGGAGCTTCCATAACTAGAGCCACGCTTATGAGTTTGGTGTTTTTAAGTGCCGGGCTATTTGGAAAACGTTACGACATTTTAAACTCTCTTTCCATTGCCGGCATAATTATTTTATTTTTGAGGCCGTTAATGGTATTTGACCTAGGCTTTCTTTTAAGTTTCTTTTGCGTATTTTCAATAGCACTTTTTGCAAATCCTTTAACAAGAGTCTTCCAAAGAATTAAAATTCCAAGAACGCTAGCTACTGCCATGGCGCTTACTATTTGCGCGCAAATTGGCATTTTACCATTTATGGCAAATTACTTTGGCTCTATTACAATTTTTTCGCTCCTTGCCAATTTAATTTGCATACCTATCTTTGAAATAGCGTATTGCATAATATTTTCTTGTTTAATTTTGCTTCCAATTCCTTATGTAAATATAATACTTTTTATACCAGACGTAATGCTAACTTTCATCATAATAGTTGCAAACTTAGTAGCAAGTTTAAATATAGGTATTATTAGTTTATTTGAAATAGATTATATTTCTGTTATCGTTTTTTACCTTGCATTCTTTGTGTTATCTGGGTTTGTCATGTTAAACTTTAAAGCAAAACTATCTGTTTGTGTAACACTTTTGTGTCTTTCCTTTTGTTATACCGCAATTATTAATCAACCTACAATAGTTAACACTTTAAGTTTTACTTTACTTGAAGGTCGCTATGAAAACTCCGCCGTTGTCACGCTTCCAAACAATACGGTTTTATATCTAGGTGCTTTAACAAATGAAGGGGAGAAGTTTTTAAAATACAAAAAATATAATTTAGATTATTTTATTTATAACGAAGATTTAGCGTTAAACGATAGCTTTAACATAACGGCTGATACAAGTTTTAATGATATAGATATAAAACTATTTAAATATGACGGAGTAACCTATGCGGCACTAATAAGCTACAATGGGCTTAGCATTTTTTATGCCTACGACCAAACGCCAGAGCAAAATCAAATTTTAGATATCGCTTACGAACTTTTACCTAATAACGTTTTAGTTTTATGTGACACGGAAGGCTATGGCTATGCGGAAAATATTGATAGTGCGTATTATGCTTGCGAGTATGGCGTAGATTTAGAAAATTCGTATTCAACAGGGGAATATGGTAGTTTTACTATGACCTTTGATGGAAATAAATTAAGTGAAATAAGGAGTTTAATTTGAAAAAGTTTATTAGTTTACCATTAAAAAATGTATATAGAATAGTGGGAGAAGACTACTATTTAATAGACCAAGTTTTAAAAGAATTAAAAGATGCGTGTGGCGGAGAGATGTCTGACTTAAACCAGTCTTATTTCGACGATGAAAATTTTTCTGCGGACAAGCTTTTAGATTCTTGCAATCAAATGCCGTTTATAGCGGAAAAAAGATTAGTTATTTTAAAAGAACTATCCAAAGTTAGCGAGGTGGACAAGAAAAAAATTGTAGAATATTCCAAAAGTCCATCGCCGTTTAGCGTGCTTGCTATTATAGATAACAATAAGAATTTTGTTAGCGTTCAGGGCGGAGTTATAGATTGTAAATCTCTTAACTTTAATGAATTAAGCACATTTATAAAGGAAAAATTTTCTAGCTTAGGTGCTAGCATTAGTCAAGACGGGCTGAAAGAACTTATAGAGTCCTGTTCATACAATCTAACAAAAATTGTGGCAGAAATAGAAAAGCTTGCTAGCTATGCGGGAGACAAAGAAGTAAGTAAAGCCGACGTAGATAACTTAGTTACAAAAACGGACGATTTTACAATTTTCGAGCTTTCAGATGCTTTATCCAAAAAAGAGTCTGTTAGAGCTGTAAAACTTCTTGAATTAATGCTTGCAAGTTTAGAGCCAACTATGATATTATCATTACTAGCAGGGCATTTTAGAAGATTGTTTCATGCAAAAATTTCTTCACTTAGCACGCAGGAACTTGCTAAACTTCTTGGCGTAAAGGAATTTGCTGTAACCCGAGCCAAAGAGCAAGCTAAAAATTTCTCTGCCGTTAACTTAAAGAAAATTATAGAGCTAATTTTAAACACGGACTATATGATTAAGTCTGGTCAAATGAATGCAGAAAATGCAATTCACTATTTAGTATTTTCAATATTGGAGCTTAAATGAAAAGAGTAGCAGAAGCCACAGGGCTTAAAATGTGGATATTAATTTTAACCGCATATTTTACATTTTGCGTTGCAAATTACGATAACGTAAACGCACTTTTATCTGTAAATAATTTATTTTTATGTATATTAATTGTGCTAGGTTATAGCCTAATGTATTACATAATTTTTGAAGCGCTTATTGGCATATTTTACGCTGCACAAAAATCTAAAATAGAAAATTATATTACCTTAAAACAATTTTCAAATATTTTTAGATATTTAATTATTTTTGTAAATATTATTTTATATATTTTAACAAAAATATTTGTAGCAATTAATTTTTATACCGTTTATTTTTTACTTTTCTTTACAATTTGTGCCTATTTTATAATGTTTATTTTAGGATATTTTATTTTAAAAAAGCATTACATTCAAATTAATTTTGCGCTTGTTTATTTTGAATACGCATTTATATTTTTAGCACTATTTGTAATTTTGTGGGGTGTGTTATGAGAAAAGTTTTAGCATGTTTTTTAATTGCATTTTCATTTATTTTAGCATTTTCAGCCAATTTTAGTTTAACAAATCTTTCGTTCTGTGAAGAAGAACTAAACGAATTTGTAGAAAACAGCGCCAATAGAACGGCGGGTTCGGAAGGGGAAAAGGAGAGTGCAAATTTCATTCAAACAAAGCTTGAAGAAATAAACATTCAGCCACTATACGAAAGCTATCAACAAACGTTTGATTATAACGATTCTACTTCACAAAACGTTTTAGGGCTAATAGATAATGCTGCGGAAAAATATGTAGTAATAGGCGCGCATTATGATAATGTTCATAGATTAGGCGAAAGTGATGGCGTAAACGATAACGCTAGCGGTGTTATAACAAGTTTAAATCTTGCATCATATTTTTCAAATAGCGCACTTGATTTTAATATAATTTTTGCATATTTTGGCGCAGAAGAAGTAGGGCTTGTTGGCTCGCAGTATTTTCTAAATAATTTAGATGAAAATATATTAGATAATATTATTTTATACATTAATCTAGATTCAATAGGTGCAGGCGACTATTTATATTATTATACCTACGACGCTCCAACTATTTATGGAAATTTTATAGACGATTTTGCTGAAAATCAAGCTATAACCAAGCTTGGCAATAAAAGATTATATTCAAACAGAACAACCTTTGGAATCAATTATAATCATATAGGTTTAAATTCCGACAACGCGGTTTTTATAAAACGTGGAATAAATTCAATAAACTTCTTTGCTGGCAACCTAGACGTAGCGCGCCTAGGCTTTCATGAAACGGAAGGCCATGATAAAATAATGCACGTATCCGACAGTTTACAAACAAACGAAGAGATTTTCGGAGAAAAATTTTATATAAACATGGCAAGCGTAAACAACTTTGTAACAGAGCTTTTACTTAGTGAAAACTTTGTAGAAAGCATGCCTCTTAGAGAGATAAATCCAATGCTTCTTTCCGATTGGTTTTTAAAGATAATAGCCATAATATTTGTAGCCGTGCTTGCCCTTGGAACTTTCCTATTCTTTAAATTTAAAGGAAAGAAAGTGCAGCTCCAAGCGGTAGTTAACAAAGAAGTAAAAGCAGTTCAAAATAGTAAAAAGAAATAGCGGAAAAAATAATTTCCGTTATTTTTTATTGTACCATAAAATCCTCAGACTATCTGGGGTTTTATGGTACAAAAAATTCGCCTTGAAATAATTTCAAGGCGAATATCTTTTTATTTAAGGCTGGTCTGTAAGCCGAGTTCTGTATTAAACGGTCATCTATCTAGCTATTATGTCTCCATAATAGTCAAGCGGTGCTTTTAAAAGGCGCGAGAGAACAAGCGCTATTGCCTTTTTTAACCTTGCTTCAGGTGGGGTTTACATGGCACCCTTTGTTACCAAAGGGTCGGTGGTCTCTTACACACACCTTTTCAACCTTACCCACATAAGCGGGCGGTAATTTTCTGTTGCACTTTCCTTAAAGTTACCTTCACCGGCAGTTAACCGGCACCCAGTTCTCTTGAAGCTCGGACTTTCCTCGGTAATGCCACCACAGCATTAACGCGACCGTCTGGCCAACCTTAAAATTAATATAGCATGTTTCATAAATTTTGTCAAGTTTGCCTGCTTAAAACTTTAAATTAAAGGCAATAATTTAGCTATGATTTATGTTTGGAGCATAGCTATAACTTTAATACTACTTTTATTGCCACTTTTAAAAAAGCGTGGCATATTAAAGTGTAGGTTACATTTTAAAAGGGTGGCCTTAAATAAAAAAACTTTTACAAGTAAGCCATTAAAACTTACTTTTAATTTAAACGTTCCCTTTAAAGATAAAGCTCTTTACGACCACGTTTTAAAGGCGATAACTTACCATGCTCCTATTCCTTATTCAAAAGTAAATATAGGGCTTTTAAAAAACTCTGGCATAGATATAACTTTGCCGGTTTATATAGAAATAAACCCTAGTTATAAATTATTAAAAAAATTATTGGAAATTAATAAAAAATATGCTTTTAATTTAATTATTTTTACAAATTCAAATAAATATAATAAATATTTAAAACAAAATAAAAATTTAAGAGTGTTATATTTAAATGATATATCTAAGGAATTAAAGGAAAACTTATATAAATTAAATATTAATTATAATTCAGGTAAACTTTTTGAAAAAACATACAATTTTGGCTTTAATTTTGAAAATTTTACTTTAAAAGAGCATTTTGATGATATAAATTTAGTTCAAACGTATACAAATGAAAATTTTGAAATTGAATTATTAAAAAATAAATATAAATCTTCAGCTTATGTGTTAAAAATTAAAAATATTTCAAATAAAAATGCAAAAATAAGTTTTAATTTTAATTATAAATTTAGTGGATATTATCTTTTTAATAAAAAAGGAAAAATTCTTTCAGCATTAAATTTGCTTACAGAAAATAAAACAAATTTTTACTCTTCAATTTTGCCAAAGGAAGTTTGCTTTTCAAGTGTATATGGTTTAAAAAATTCCAAAGACCCGCTTTTAGCTTTTAACTATAATCTTAGTTTAAAAGCAGGCGAGATTAGAAAACTAAATTTTGCTTACGGCAGTGAAGAGAATTTGGTAAATGAGTTTGAAAACAATAATAGTGAATTAAAGAAACTATTCAATATAAAAATTCAAACGGACGATAATAAACTAAATACACTTTTTAATATAACATTGCCAAGAAAGATAGCACTTTCCGGCGTACAAAACTTTAATGGCGGAGATTATTCTTTGAATGAAATTTTAACTAAGTATAAAGAAGGCGCTTTAACGGATTATGCTTGCTATAATTTACTAAAACAAAAGTTTATTATAGAGAAAAAGGAAAGCTTTGAACTTCAACCTTTTTTAATGAATTACAAGTTAAAAATCTTCTTCGAAGATAAAATTAAAACTATTGAAGCGCGTCACGGAGAAAAAACTTGTTTGAGTATAGACGACGTTCTTTATTATAACGCAAGAAGCCTTTCTAAATCTGCGCTAAAAAAGAGTAAGGGCGAGGTTAAAATTGTTTTTTAAAATTTTATAAAAATACTTGCAATGTGGGCTACATTATGCTACAATATTGCGGTCTTGGGGAAGGTTTCCAAGGCAAAGAAATAAACACCTTCGGCAAATTTATCCGCTGTTGCCAAAAATTTTGGTGGCGAGATAGAGTTTTAAAGCCGTTGGGACGACTAAAAACAAGGAGGATAAAAAATTTATGTCAGTTATTTCAATGAAACAACTTTTAGAGGCTGGCGTACACTTCGGTCACCAAACAAAGAAGTGGAACCCAAAGATGAAGAAATACATTTTCACCGCTAGAAATGACATTCACATCATCAATCTAGAAGACACATCAAACCTTATAGACGAAGCGTACAACTTTGTTCGCGACGTAGTAGCTAGCGGAAAGAGCGTACTATTTGTTGGTACAAAAAAGCAGGCACAAGAAGCCGTTAAAGAAGAAGCTGAAAGATGCGGAATGTTCTATGTTAACACGCGTTGGCTTGGCGGAACGCTTACAAATTTTAGAACAATTAGAACTAGAATAGAGCGTTTAAACAAGCTTAACCAAATGGAAAAGGTAGGCGAATTTAGCCTTCTTCCAAAGAAAGAAGTTGCAATTTTAAAGGCAGAACGCGACAAGCTTGAAAAGACTCTTGGTGGAATTAAGGACATGAGAGAATTCCCAGGCGTTATTTTCGTAGTAGACCCATCCAAAGAGCACATCTGCGTTAGAGAAGCTATCAGCCTTAAAATACCTATGGTTGGCCTTGTAGACACTAACTGCGACCCAACAGGTATCGACTACGTTATTCCAGGCAACGACGATGCAATCCGCTCTGTAAAACTTATTGCAAGCGCAATTGCAGATGCTGTAATTGAAGCAAGAGAAGGCGTTTCACTTAAAGATAAAAACGCTGATGAAGACGAAAAGATAGACTTAAAAGAAGCACTTGAACAAGTTAAGCCTACAAAGGAACTTGCCGAAGACGAAGAAGAAAAACCAGCTAAGAAGAAAAAGCCAGCTAAGAAAGTTGAAGAAAAGAAAGAAGAGATAAAAGAAGAAAAAGTAGAAGCTGAAGAAGTAAAGGTTGAAGAAAAAGAAGAAAAGAAAGAAGAAAAGCCAGCTAAGAAAGCTCCTGCTAAGAAAACAACAAAGAAAGAAGAAAAAGGGGAATAATTATGGTAACACCAAGTGACGTAGCAAAACTCCGCGCTATGACAGGCGTTGGAATGATGGATTGCAAAAAAGCTTTAATGGAAACAAACGGCGATATGGATAAGGCCGTAGATTATCTTCGTGAAAAGGGCATGGCTGCCGCTGCAAAGAAGGCAGATAGAATAGCTGCCGAAGGCGTTGTAGGCTCTTACATTCACATGGGTGGAAAAATTGGCGTTTTAGTAGAAGTTAACTGCGAAACAGACTTCGTTGCTAAAAGCGATAAATTCCAAGCTTTAGTAAAGGATATAGCTATGCAGATAGCTGCAGCTAAACCACTTTACGTTAGCGAAGCAGACGTTCCAAGCGAAGAACTTGATAAAGAAAGAGAAATTTTAACAGTTCAAGCTAAAAACGAAGGAAAACCAGAAGCAATTATAGCTAAAATGGTGGAAGGAAGACTTAAAAAGTACTATGCAGATTTCTGCCTATTAGACCAACCATTTGTTAAGGATTCAGACAAGACCGTTCAACAAATAATCAACGAAGCTATTCTTTCTATTGGAGAAAAAATTTCTGTTAGAAGATTTACTCGTTACGAAATGGGTGAAGGTCTTGAAAAGAGAAAGGATAACTTAGCTGAAGAAATTGCTAAAATGTCAAATAAATAATTTTTAGAATATAATATATAAAGCTCCTATTATTTATAGGGGCTTTTATTTTAAAAGTAAACTTTTTAGGCAATACTTTAATATATAAACGGCTTTTGCAGGCGCAAATTTTACAAAAGTTTATATAAATTTAAATTTTGTTTGCTTTTTTATTTGCAAAAAGCGCGAGTTTATAGTAAAATCTTCTAGTATTTAAGGAGATTAATTCATGGATAACGTTATGTTGCAAGAAATACTAGATTCGTTTAAGCAAGATTTAGATAAGTCTGTAAATCACTTAAAAAGTGAATACCAAATTCTTCGTGCAGGCAGGGCAAACCCACATATTCTAGATAGAATTACGGTGGATTACTATGGAACGCCAACGCCGCTTAATCAGATGTCTAACATAGCCGTTGCAGAAGCTAGAATGATAACGGTAAGTATGTGGGATATATCTATGTTAAAGGAAGCCAAAAAGGCAATAGAAGTTGCCGACCTTGGCGTGTCTGTTAGCGACGACGGAAGAATTATTAGGCTTATTTTCCCAGTGCTTACGGAAGAGAGAAGAAGAGAGATAGCAAAGCAAGTTAAATCTCTTTTAGAAAACTGCAAAATCTCTATGCGCTCGGCAAGACGTGACGCACTTGATATGTTTAAAACATTAAAGAAGGACGGCGAGATGTCAGAAGACGAATACGCAGGTGCGGAAAAGGATATTCAAAAGATAATAGATTCTTACGTAGAAAAAGTAGATGAAATGTGCGCAGCCAAAGAAAAAGAAATTATGGAAGTCTAAGTAGGAGAAAACTTTGAATTTAAAAATTCCTAAACATGTGGCTATTATTCTAGATGGCAACGGAAGGTGGGCAACAAGAAAAGGTCTTCCTAGAACAGTTGGGCATAAGGCTGGAATAGAGGCTGTAAAAAGAACGGTAGAAGCGGCAAAAGAGCTAAACATTGAAGTTTTAAGTTTTTTTGCGTTTTCAACTGAAAATTGGAAGAGAGATAAATCTGAAATAGACGCCATTTTTGAAATACTTAGAAATTATCTTAAAGAAAACGAAGAAGAATATTTAAACAAAAATATAAAGCTTGAAACTATGGGGGATATTACAAAACTGCCAGAGGATTTATGTTTAAAGTTTGAAGAGTTTAAAGAAAAAACTAAAAACAACACTGGCATGATTGTAAACATCGGTTTAAACTATGGTGGAAGAGATGAAATAGTTCGTGCCTTTAACCTTTTAAGCAAAGAAGGCGTGAAAGAAATTAAAGAAGAAGATATTAAAAAACATCTTTACACCTGTAATTTACCAGACCCAGATTTTATTATCAGAACAAGCGGAGAGCAAAGGCTCAGCAATTTTATGCTGTTCCAGTGTGCGTATTCCGAACTATATTTTCCAAAAGTGCTTTGGCCAGATTTTGATAAAAAGCATTTAGTTAAAGCACTTAAAGCTTATTCCAAAAGAGACAGACGTTTTGGCGCTATTACAAAGGAGAAAAAATGAAACAACGACTGCTTACAGGCGTGGCAATAATTGCAGCATTAATACTAGTGTTCTTTTCAAGAACGTTAACGCTCTATGTATTCGATGCCTTTATTGGCATAATTGCAATATTAGCTAGCCTTGAATTTTCAAGATTATTAACTAGGACAGGCTATTATAACTTTGCCGTAATTATCGGCATATTTCCAACGCTATTTTACGTAGCTTTTATGCTTTGTACGCATTTTAAATTGCCGCTATATTTAACTATGGTTATAATTGTTGCAATAGCGCTAGTTTTAATGCTTGGGCTATTCCTATATTCTTTAATTTTTAAAAAGAGAACACTTAATGAAATGAATTTAAGGGGAGTTAAAACATCACTTTCAACTTATTCATTTCAAAAAGCTGTACAAACCTTGTTTGGAATGTTCTATCCATCATTCTTTTTAATGTTGCTTGTAATTTTAAATAGATGCGAAGAACTTACTTACATTTTTACAAAGGCATCTGGCTTTAATGGAACGTTAAGTTTCTTTATACTACTTCTTGCCTTCTTAATTCCTATTATCACGGACACCTTTGCTTATCTAATGGGCAGCGTGATAAAGGGCAAAAAACTTTGCCCAAACATAAGTCCAAATAAAACTATTTCCGGTGCAATAGGCGGCGTGGTTTGGACGGTTATAGTAACAGCAGTTTTATATTTAATTTTCGACACAATTGGTGCGTATAACACCATGTTTACTAGTTTACACCTAGAAATATGGCATATTATAATATTATCTGTTGTGGCGTCTGTGGCTTGCCAATGCGGAGATATTTTTGAAAGCTTTTTAAAGCGTAAAGCTGGCGTTAAAGATGCTGGAAATCTACTTCCAGGCCATGGTGGAGTTCTAGATAGAGTGGACAGCCATATATTTAATGCAGTAATAATTTTTGCATTTTTCTTAATATTCTTACTATAAAGGAGTTTTATGATAGTTCTATATATAATTTTAGCAATAGTAATTTTGCTAGTAATGGTGCTAATTCACGAGTTTGGGCACTATGTTGTAGGTAGGGTGCTTGGCTTTAAAATAACGGAATTTTCCGTAGGTTTTGGTAAGGCGATAGCGCAGAAAACGAACAAACGTGGTGAAAAAATTTCACTTAGAATTTTCCCGCTTGGCGGTTACTGTGCTTTCTTTGGCGAAGATACGGAAGACGATAAGGAAGACACAAACCCAGATTCTTTCGTAAATCAAAAGCCGTGGAAGAGAATTTTGGTGTACATTGCAGGACCACTATTTAATATAATTTCAGCTGTACTATTTTCTTTCATACTATTAGTATCACTTGGCTATGGTAATATTTATAGAGTAACTTACGTAAACCCTAACTTTTCTCAAACTGCTTCCGTTATAGAAGAAGGCGACGTAATCTATAAAATAAATGGTAAAAAAGTTGATTACGTTTGGGAATCCACCATAGAAAATATTTTACCAAATATGCAAGATGGTGACAGTGTTACGCTAGAATATCGCGACGCAGAAACGGGCGAAATAGTAACGGAAACGCTTGTAGTTTCAACAAATCAGCAGGTTGACCCAGAAACAGGTGAAGGGGTTATTGAAAACGGCGTTCCAATTTATCAAACAGGGCTAGGGCTTAGTTTACAACTTTCTAGTGAAAGGCTTTCATTTATAGATGCGCTTGCTCAGTGTGTTCCGTTCACAATTGGGCTTGTGTGGATGGTTTTAAAATCTCTATGGCTACTTATAACCTTCCAGTTGCCAATAAGTGCAATAGGCGGGCCTATAACAACAGTTACAACGGTGGCAAACACCTTAGGGCAAAGTTTTGCAAGTATCTTGCTATTTATGCCATTAATTGCAGCAAACTTAGGTGTGTTTAACCTGTTGCCGTTCCCGGCACTAGATGGCGCACACGTAGTGTTTACTAGCATAGAATGGATTAGAAAGAAGCCAATAAAGCGAAGCATAGAAACTTGGATTCATTTTATAGGCTTGATTGTTCTGTTTGCATTTGTTATAATAATAGATATAATTCATTTCTTTGTTTAAACTATGGAAAAATTAATTGCAGAACTAAATAAAAATTTTAATAATAATTTCACATTTTTAAAAATTTATGATGTGGAATATACTCTTTCTGCCAAAACGTGTACGTTTACTTTAATGTATCCGGAAACTGTTGGCGAAATTTCTAATGAAGATAGAAAAAAAATATATGAATTTATTAAAAACTATTTAAATTTAAACGGAAAATTATTTTTAAAATTTAGAAAATCCTATTTAGATAAAGAATTTATTTTAAAGGAAATTCTTCAATTTGTTAAAAATAATTATTTTTCCGTTTTTTCCTATGTAAAAAATGAAAACTTTTTAATTGAGAACAATAATTGTTATATAAACATAACTATTAAACTTGCAAAAAACATTTTTGAAAATATAGACGACGCGAAATTCGAAAAAGAATTAACGGACTATTTAAATTCACGTTTTTGTGCGGAATTTTCAGTTAATATTTTAAAAACAGAAGAAGTTGAATTCACAGGCGTCATTGAAAAACGTTTAGAAAAGGTGCTTGAAGATAATAGAGTAGAAAAAACTCCGCGCTATAAAGTTTTAGAGTCAGTTATGCTTGTAGGCAAAGAGTTTTATTTTGAACCGGAATACATAGGGAATATTAAAGGGGAAAAGACTTCTGTAATCTTAGCCGGAAGAGTGCAAAATATAAATAAAAAGACCTTTACCAAAAAAGGTAAAACTCCAATTGAAAAAGCATACTACACTTTCATATTAAACGAAGGCAAGGAAAGTATTAACGTTGTATATTTCTGCCCAAAGTCTAATGAAGACAAAATGGACAAGCTTATAAACGGCGACACAATTGTGCTTATGGGTGACATTAAAAATGGTTACAGCGGTTCACTTACAATGTATGCAAGAAGTATAGCCTTGTGCGAAATGCCTGCTAACATTTACGAAAAGGAAGCGGATAAGCCTGTTAAAGTAATGCAACATGGGTATAAGGTAGTAAGTCCTGAAAAAGTTCTCTCATTAGAACAAGGCAACCTTTTTGCTATTGGACCAGTTTATAATAAGCATATCTACGACAATAACTTTGTTGTATTCGACGTAGAAACTACTGGGCTAGATGCCGATACATGTGAAATTATAGAGATAGGCGCAGCAAAAATTGAAAATGGTAAAATAACGGAAAAATTCCAAACTTTAATTAAGCCAAGCAAACCTATAAGCGACTTAATTACAAACTTAACCGGCATAGATAACAGTATGATTGAAGACGCGCCGAACATAGAAGATGTAATAAAAGATTTCCATTATTTTTGTGAAAATACAATTTTAGTGGGCTACAACGTGAGCTTTGATATAAAGTTCGTTCAAAACGCGGGTAGACCAGTGGATTGTCCGTTCAATAATGAAATAGAAGACGCCATGGCGCTTGCAAGAGAAAAGTTAAGGCTTGGTAACTATAAATTAAAGACTGTTGTAAATGAGCTTGATATTAAGCTCGACAACGCGCACCGTGCTTACAACGACGCATTGGCCACAGCAAAAGCATATTTAAAATTAAATGAAATTGGTTAAAATGTATAAAAATCTTTTCTTTTTATCAAAATAAAAGGGGAAGATTTTTTTTGAAACGTACTATAATTTTAAGATATTTTAATATTATAACTTTTCTATGCTACTTAGGCACGTTAGCATATTTCTTTATTATTGGAAAACCGCTTGAAATATGGTTTTCAGTAGGTGTAATAATTCTTGGGTTTAATAGTTTACTTAAAAGCTGGTTTTTTCAGCTGGATTCTAGTTTATACATTGGCAGTATGCTAATTTTTATAGGTATTGCTTCGCTTATTCAAAATTTTTTTATGATAGATTTAAGCCTTTTCTATCCGTGGTATATTTTTTCGCTTGCTTTTGCGTCACTTATGGTTTTTTCAATATTTCGTCAAAAAATTCACTTTAAACTATTTGTTATTGTGTGCTTAGAAGTGATAATATTACTTATATATAAGTTAAGATTGTTGCCAAAAGTTTTATTTTATGTTATAAATACATTGTACCTAATTTTTATATTATTTTTACTTATAAGGTCAATTAGAAAGAACACAAGGAGCTAGTTATGTTTAAAACTGAAAAGAATGGCTACGCAAGGCAAGAAGTAGATGCGTATATTAAAAAACTTGTAACCGATCACGATAAAGAAGTGATGGAATATAAGATGAAAAATCTAGAACTTGAAAAGAAACTTCTAGAAGAAAAGCCTGGAAAAAACGACGAATTTGCTATAACACTTGCTAGCGCGCTAGAAAAGGCAAAACAAATAGAAATGAGCTGGCGAAACATATACAAGCTTAAAATTCAGCAGCTAGATTTGCTCTACAATAGGTTTCAATCGCTTTTTACGGAAGCACTAGAAAAGTATCCACAGCTTGAAAATATAGGTAATATTAAGAACGTTATAGACGAGTTCAAAAGTGCTGTAAAACTTGCCATGCAGGAAGATTTTAACACCGAGATTACAGCTCCGGTTCAAACGGATAACGACACAATTAGGCGTCTGCTTTCTAAAATGGCTACATATGGCAAAGACCAAGACGAAGTGCGTACAGTAAAGGTTAGACGTAGGAGAAATTTGCGAGATGGCAAAAAAGACGTTTTTTATGAGGAGAAGAGCAACATTAAGCCAATAGCCAACGTAGAAGTAGAAAATAATGAAGATTATGATAGTCCAGTAGAAAAGTTCTTACAAGAAGATAGTAGCGACGCAACATATACGAACTTTTTATCTAAAAATCCAAAGTCTAATGGCTTAGAGCCAAACGAAAGCGGTTTCGACTTAAAGGAAGCGGTAAACCCTACGGAAGACTTAGAAGAGATAATGAAAGCATTTAATTTCTATCCAGGTAAAAAGTAGCTCGAAAGCCAAATTTTAAACAGGTTTAAAATTTTAAAATTGCTATCGCAATTTTCGCGCGCTTACCAGCGCGCCCGGCTTTCTCGCCAAAACTAAGGTTTAAAAGCCTTAGTTTTTTTATGATTATTAGAATTACTATTTTAACGATAGTAGTACTAGCCTATCAAAAAAATCTTCTAATCCCTGCATTTTTGTTCAAACTATAGTATGGAAAGAAAGGAGAGTAAAAAAAACAAAAGTGTTTAATTTCGCTTGACAAAAATGCGGGGGGGTAGAATTTATTAGCATAAAAAATTTATGTTATTTATTGCACTATTTATAAATATTTTTGTCTATATAAAAGTGATGAGAATATTTATTGAATATAGGTCAATTATTTGTAAGTAATAATATAAAAAACAATACATTTGCTTATAGCTTATTAGAAATTTGTTAAATTTGCTTTGATATGTTTGATTTTATGTGCTATATTAATAGTAAATTAATGGTTATGAATATTAAAGGGCAAATTTAACAAAATAAACAAAGGAGTAAAATATGAAGAAAAGAGCAAAAATAATTGCAATAGTAAGTACTTTATGTTTATGCCTATCCTTGTTTGTTGTAGGCGTGCTTTCTGTATCTACAACATCACTAAGCGTAACAAGCTCACTTAGCTTTAAGTCTAACGGTGCATTTGTTATGGTAGATGGGGAGCTTAGGCAAGGTGCAACAAAGGAAAGTGCAACCTTGCAAAGCGGAGCGCCAGCAACTTATACATATAAAGGTTATTCCTATAACTGTATAGGTGGAGCAGGAGCAGATAAAGATAAGCCAAACGGCACAGCTTCATTAGAAAACTTCGTAGATGCAAGTGGTGCAACAAATGCTACATGGGCAGTAGGGGAAATAACTTTTTCTGAAACATTACCTGTAGCAGTGTATCATTTTACATTTACAAATTATTCCGAAATGATGGTTGTTGTATCAGTAACTTCTAACATCCAAGAATTAAACACAGACCTAGCAGGAAAGGTTAGCATAACAGAAAGCTTTGAAAGTGGTAGCACCATAGATGCTTACGATGGCACAACCGCCAAAACAACAGTTTACACAATAACAGTGGAAATAACAGACTATACAACAAGTTTTGAGAATAAACAATTAGATTTAACAATTCAGTTTGACACAGCAGTATTTAATAGAGAATACTTTACATATAACACAGATGGCACAGAAATAACAGGCTTATCTGATAAATATTTTGAAGATAATTTAAGTGTATTAATAGTTCCAGGCAAGACGGAAAGTGGTCAAAATTTAACAATTGCGAGGGGTAGTTCTTCAAGCCCAACATTTAATGGCTTAGTATCACCAACAGTAATATTGCAGGAAGGGTTAACAAGTATAGGTATTTATGCCTTTTCTGGTTGCAGTAGTTTAAGTAGCATAAGTTTGCCAGAAAGTGTAAAAAGTATAGGTAATCAAGCCTTTAATGGTTGCAGTAGTTTAAGTAGCATAAATATACCAGAAGGAGTAACAAGTATAGGTTCTTCTGCCTTTAGGGATTGCAGTAGTTTAAGTAGCATAAGCTTGCCAGAAAGTTTAACAAGTATAGGTATTTATGCCTTTAGGGATTGCAGTAGTTTAAGTAGCATAAACATACCTGATGGTGTAACAAGTATAGGTGAGCATACCTTTTCTGGTTGCAGTAGTTTAAGTAGCATAAGCTTGCCAGAAAGTGTAACAAGTATAGGTGGTTCTGCATTTTATGGTTGCAGTAGATTAAGTAGCATAAATATACCAGAAGGAGTAACAAGTATAGATGATTGGACCTTTGATGGTTGCAGTAGTTTAAGTAGCATAACAATACCAGAAAGTGTAACAAGTATAGGTATGGATACCTTTTATAATTGCAGTAGTTTAAGTAGCATAAATATACCAGAAGGAGTAACAAGTATAGGTTCTGGTGCCTTTTCTTGTTGCTATGCACTAGTAGAAATATATAACTATTCACAGTTAACTTTAGATGGTTCTTCTAGTGTTGGATATTTAGGGCAATATGCATTATATGTATACAATGCTAATGATGGAACAGAGCCAGAACATACTAAAATATCAGTAGATGGCAATGTGCAATATTATACAGATGGCACAGATATAATAGCAATAGGCACATTCGGCAACAGAAATGCAATAAATGAAATAACCTTTAAAGATGGTACAACTAAGATTAACACTCGTGCCTTTAGTAGTCTCTATGCTTTAACTAGCGTGACTTTGCCTAGCAGTGTAACAGAGATAGGAGATTCTGCTTTTAGGGATTGTAGTAGTTTAAATAGCATAAGCTTGCCAAGCAGTGTAACAAGTATAGGTTCTTCTACCTTTTCTAGTTGCAGTAGTTTAAGTAGCGTGACTTTTGGTGAAAATAGCCAGTTAGAAAGTATAGGTTCTTATGCTTTTTCTGATTGCGAGAGTTTAAGTAGCATAAATATTCCAAGTACTGTAACAAGTATAGGTTCTTATGCCTTTGATGGTTGCAGAAGTTTAAGTAGCATAGATATGACAAATGTAGTAGACTGGAATAATTTAACCTTAGGGTCTTATTCATTTAAAACAAATGCTTCAACAAATGCTCCAACTGTTATAACAATTTCAAGTAATGCAAATATTCAAACAGTTACATCAAAACTTACTTCAAGTGTTATTGGCAGTTCAATGACAAATAAAATTAAATTTACTAATGGCTCTACAACCTATGTTTGGAATGGTTCTGCTTGGGATTTACAAACCGCTTAAAATGGTTGATAAATATTCTAAAATAAATAAGTTAGATGAAAGTGTAAAACAATAATGTACAACAAAACTCTTTTATAATTTAACTTATAAAATTTAATTTCATAATTAAAAACACCACATGGGTATAAGTAATTTAATAGCTAAATTATTGAATGTTCGCTTAAAACCTTATGTGGTGTTTTTTTATAACTTATGTAATTTTAATTTAACTTTGTATAAAAATTTTAGCACATTAAAACTTTGCTAAGATTATCATTTTTCTCATTATTTCAAATCGTTTTGGCTTTTCTTTTAACTTTTTAAAAATTTTTTAAAATTTGGCATAAAATGCTTGACTTTTGGATATATTAGGTATAAAATGCTAGCAGTCGAGTGAAAAGAGTGCTAGCAAAGCGTAATAAATTCGCATATAATCTAAAAGGAGGTAAGGCTTTTGAAAGAAGATAAGCTAAAAGGCAGAAAACATGAGCTTATGATTGCAGTAGTGGAAGACTACATAAACGATGCAAGTCCTATAACAAGCGGCGGCGTGCAGAAAAACCACCTAACAAGCGTAAGCACGGCAACGCTTAGAAATGAACTTAGCGCGCTAGAAGCAATGGGACTTTTAAAGCAACTTCATACGTCTGGCGGTAGAGTTCCTACGGTGCTCGGTTATAAGTATTATGTAAACCATCTTCTTCAAGGCTTAACACTTAACTACGACCAACTTGACGGCGTTAAAAGTCTTCTAGACGAACGCTCTAAAAGCCTTTCTGAAATAGTTTCCGGCGTGGCTAAAATTATCAATAAGGCGGTTAAATATCCAACGGTAATTTACGTAAACGGCTACGATAAGCTAGTGGTGGAAAACATAAAAATAATTCCACTTGTTGGCGATAGCGCGCTTGCATTAATTCAAACGTCTAGCGGATATTTAACAAACGCTTTAGATGCCAAGGCTTCAAGTGAAGCGTATGAAGATGCGTCTAAATATCTAACAAAGAAGTTTGCAGGTAAAACTCTTGGCGAAATGATGCACGACATGGAAAAACTTGAAAACGATATGCTAGAAGAAATTTCAGGCTTTAAGGAGATTTTAGATACATTAATTGAAGGCATAAAGAAGTTTGTTGAAGAAAACCATTTAAACATACGTCAAGATAAGGCAATAGATGTGTTAGACGAAAGTGCGGACGACGAACAGACCAAAAAGATGATGAAGCTTCTCGGAGACCAAGAAGAACTTGAACGTACACTTGAAACTAGTGGGGAAGAGCTTAGCGTAGAAATGGTTGATGACGATGAAGAATATTCAGGTTTAGCCGTAATTAAAGCGCCGCTTTGCATAGATGGCACGCCCGTTGCGTCCATTGGGGTATTTGGCCCCCAGAGAATGGACTATAAGGGCATAGCTTCAGCACTTAAAGTAATTACAAGCCAGTTAAAAGGAGAGAATGATGAAACATAGAATAAAGCCGTTAAAAGATGAAGAAAAAAGCTTAGAAGAAAGTGAAGCCGCATGCGAATGCGAAGAAGAAAGCTCTGATACTTGTACTTGCGAAAAGGAAAATCATGAAAATTGCGGTTGCAATAAAGAATATTCAGATTGCAAGCACGAGCATGAACACGAGTGCTCTAAAAATGGCGAGCACGAGCATGGCGAACATTGTAAACACAATCATGAGAATTCTCATCACAACACTTCTAAGGAAGAAGAATACTTAAACATGGCGCGTGTGATTCAAGCCGACTTCGACAATTTTAGAAAAAAGAGTTACGAGCAAATTCTTCAAGCAAGGCAAGAAGGGGAGATCGAAGCAATAGAAGCGTTTTTGCCAGCACTTGATTCTTTTAACGAAGCTAAAAAGATGATTACAGACGAAAAGATTTTGCAGGGCGTGGAGATGATTGAAAAGAAGATTTTAGAAGCTCTAAAAATGCTTGGAGTAGAAAAAATTGAGGCGGAAGGCAAGCCGTTTAATCATAATCTTCATAATGCAATTGCGATTACTCACGACAATTCTCTTGATAACGACGTGGTTCAAGCGGAGTATCAAGCGGGTTATAAATTCAAGGATAAAGTTATAAGATATTCTCAGGTTATTGTAAATAAAAAGGAGGAAAAATAATATGGGAAAAATTATAGGAATTGACTTAGGAACGACAAACTCTTGCGTAGCCGTTATGGAAGGCGGCAAGGCAACAGTTATACCAAACGCTGAAGGGGATAGAACAACACCTTCCGTTGTGGGCTTTACAAAAGATGGAGAAAGACTTGTAGGTAAAGTTGCAAAGCGTCAAGCTATAGCAAACCACGAAAACACGGTTACGTCCATTAAAAGAGAAATGGGAACAGACCATAAAGTAAAATTAAATGGCAAAGAATACACAGCACCAGAAATTTCTGCTATGATTCTTTCAAAGTTAAAGCAAGATGCAGAAAGCTATCTTGGCTCTAAGGTAACACAAGCTGTTATCACTGTTCCAGCATACTTTAACGACAGCCAACGTCAAGCTACAAAAGATGCAGGCAGAATTGCAGGACTTGAAGTTTTAAGAATTATCAACGAACCAACAGCAGCAGCTCTTGCATATGGTCTAGATAAAGGGGAAAACAAAAATCAAAAGATTTTAGTTTACGACCTTGGCGGTGGTACGTTCGATGTCTCCATTCTAGAAATTGGTGACGGCGTGTTTGAAGTTTTATCTACAAATGGTAATACCCATCTTGGCGGCGACGACTTCGACCAAAGAATTATAGACCTATTAGTAGACGAATTTAAGAAATCTAACGACATAGACCTTTCAAAAGATAAACTTGCTATGCAAAGATTAAAGGAAGCAGCAGAGAAAGCTAAAATCGACCTTTCTGCTACGCCAAAAACAACAATAAGCCTTCCATTCATTACAGCTGATGCAAGTGGTCCAAAGCATCTTGAATACGATTTAACAAGGGCTAAATTCGATAGCATTACAGAAGACCTTGTAAAACAAACATTAACTTGCGTAGAAAATGCTTTAAAAGACGCAAAACTTACTATGAGCGACATAAATAAGGTTATCATGGTTGGTGGTTCTACACGTATTCCAGCAGTTTACGACGCAGTTCAAAAACTTACAGGAAAAGAGCCATTTAAAGGTATCAACCCAGATGAATGTGTTGCAATTGGTGCAGCAATTCAAGGTGGCGTACTTGGCGGCGAAGTAAAGGACGTTCTTCTTCTAGATGTTACTCCACTTTCACTTGGTATTGAAACATTAGGCGGCGTATTTACAAAGCTTATTGAAAGAAATACAACTATTCCTACAAAGAAATCTCAAGTGTTCTCAACAGCTCAAGATAACCAACCGGGCGTAGACATTCACGTACTACAAGGCGAAAGAGAGTTTGCAGCTCAAAACAAAACTCTTGGCAGATTTAGTTTAACAGATATTCCACCAGCTCCAAGAGGCGTTCCACAAATTGAAGTTACTTTTGATATTGATGCTAACGGCATTGTTCACGTATCTGCAAAAGACCTTGGCACAAATAAGGAGCAATCTATTACAATTACGTCTTCTTCAAATATGAGCGAAGCAGACATTGAAAAGGCTGTAAAAGAAGCAGAAGCTCACGCTGAAGAAGATAAGAAACAAAGAGAGCTTATAGATACCAAAAACCAAGCTGACAACATGGTATATCAACTAGAAAAGATGCTTAAAGAAAATGGCGACAAGCTTTCACCAGACGACAAAAAGAAACTTGAAGACGCAATAGCTAAAGCTAAGAAGGACTTTGAAAGCAACGATATTGAAGTTATAAGAAAAGCGCTAGAAGAACTTACAACGTCTTCAAACGAAGTTGTTACAAAAATGTATCAAAGTGCACAAAACGCTCAAGGTGCTAACCCAGAACAACCTAAAAAAGACGACGGCGACCCAGAAGTTGTTGTAGACTAATTTTTAAGGCTGGGCTAGCGCCTAGCTTTAAAAAATTAGAAAAAAGGAAATAGTTATGGCTGAAAAAGATTATTATAAAGTTTTAGGTGTGGATAAAAAGGCAACGCAAGACGAGATAAAAAGTGCATACAGAAAGCTTGCCAAACAGTATCACCCCGATATAAACAAAACGCCGGAAGCCCAAGAAAAGTTTAAAGAAATAAACCAGGCTTACGAAGTGTTAGGCGACGAAAAGAAAAGGGCGAACTACGACCAATTCGGTTCAGCCGATGGCTTCCAAGGTTTTAATGGCGGCAATGCTGGCGGCGGTTTTAGTGGCTTTGGTGGTTTTGGCGGCTTTGACGATATATTTGGAGATATTTTCTCAGCCTTTGGCGGCGGCAGAAGAACAAATGTTATGGAACAGGGCGAAGACATAAATCTTCAAATGACAATTTCCTTTGAAGAAGCGGTGTTTGGCTGCAAAAAGGATATAAGCATTTCTAGAATAGAGAAATGTGAAGATTGTCATGGCACAGGCGCTAAAAACGGCACGGAATACACCACGTGTCCAGATTGTAACGGCACTGGTAGAGTTCGTTACACTCAAAACACGCTTTTTGGCACAACTATTCGAGAAGGCGGCTGTAAAAGATGCGATGCAACGGGCAAAATTATTAAAGAAAAGTGTACGTCTTGTTTAGGAAAAGGCTATAAAAAGGTAAATAAAATAGTAACCGTTAAAGTACCTGCCGGAATAGACGACGGTCAAGTGCTAAGAATGGCTGGCTATGGTAACGCGCCATACAAAATGGGAGAGAACGGCGACTTAAATTTAAAAATTAAAGTTCAGCCACACAAAATATTCACGCGTAACGGCTTCGACGTATCCTTTGACCTATGGCTTCCATTCACCACACTTCTTCTTGGCGGAAAGGTGGAAATTCCAACCCTAGACGGCAAGAAGACCACGCTAGATATAAAGGAACTCACGCAAACCGGCACGGTTATGAGATTAAAAAATAAGGGTATAAAGTATTTAAATCGTGACGTATACGGCGATATGTTAGTAACCTTAAAAGCGGAGTTTCCAAAAAGCTTAGATAAAGCCACAAAGGAAGCTTTAAAGTCCATATCAGCGCAGCCAACAAATTCCTATCCAAAGTTTAAAAAGTTTACGGATAGTATAAAGTAAAAAAGTTTGAATTTCTTAAAAATATAGATAAAACTAAATGGAAAATCTATTTAGTTTTTTTAAAATATTGTATAAGATATTTAAAATTTTTGATAAATTAATTTGTTTTTTTTTCAAAAAAAGGTTATAATTTAAATTAAGGATAAATAATTTATGGAAAAAAGATTTAAATTAATTTTTTTAGCTATATTTATTTGTTTTTCTTTTAGCTTACTTATAGTAGGTGTTTTTTCAGTTACTAATTTAACCTTTTCTGTATCAAGTAGTTTAAATTATGAACAGCCTAAACCTGAAGATTATTTTACTTATTCCAATGGTGTTATCACTGGATTATCAGATATTTATAAAAGTTTAGATAATAAGCCGGAAACACTTGTTATTCCTTCAACGCTTTCGGATGGTACAAAAATTACTAGTATTTCAGGTGTAACTAGCTCAGAATCTCTTTTTGAAGGGTTATCTTCTACTAATATTGAAATCGAAGAAGGTATTACATCCATAGGGGATAATGCTTTTATGGGTTGTGATAGTATTGTTAGTGTAACTTTACCAGAAAGTTTAACTTACCTAGGTAGCTCTGCATTTAAGTTGTGTTCTTCTTTAACAAATATAAATATTCCATTTAAAATTCAAAATTTAGAAAGTACATTTAGAGAATGTTCCAATTTATCTTCTGTTAGTCTTACTAATAACAGTGAATTAAACACAATAGGAGATTACACATTTTATAAATGTGCTATAACATCAATAACCATTCCAAGTTCTGTTACTTCAATTGGCAGTTATGCTTTTAGAGAATGTGAAAGTTTAACCAATCTTCAGTTTCAAGAAAATTCAAAATTGAAAACATTAGGTGAATATTCATTTGCTCATACTTCTTTTTCTAATATTGATTTACCTAACAGTATTATTTCAATTGGTGAAAGTGCATTTCGAGCTTGTGAAAACTTAACATCTATTATAATTCCAGATGGTATAGAAACTATTGAAAGTTCAGTTTTTTATTATTGCAAAGCATTAAAATCGGTCGAATTGCCTAATAGTTTACAATCTATAGGTGACCATGCTTTTGGATATTGTGATTCACTTAATACTATAGATTTACCCAATTCTTTAACTTTTATAGATTATCAAGCTTTTGAAAAATGTGCAACATTAATTGCTATTACTATTCCAAAATCAGTAACACAAATGAGTAATTTTGTGTTTACGGATTGTACTGCTTTAGAAAGTGTAAATTTTGAAAATGGCAGTCTTTTAGAAACTTTAGGAAATGCTGTTTTTTCTGATTGTAAAATTTTAGCAAAAATAAATTTTGAAGATTTGAGGAACTTAGAAAGTATTGGACATTCAGTTTTTATGAGATGTAGTGCACTTATTTCTATAACATTACCATCCAATTTACAAAGTATAGGTAATAATGCATTTTTTGGTTGCACTAAGCTTGTAGATATATATTTTGAAGATCCATTAAATTGGCAGATCTCAGAAACAGAAGAGTTTTCCGGCAAAGTTCCAGATGTTGACCTCACAGATTCTAAAGCTACAGCGCAATATCTAAGATATCAATATGACTATAATTGGAAAAAGATAGTGTAAGATTAATTAAGAACTTTACTACATAAAGTTCTTTTTTTACTTTTAAATTTTTTTAATTTATGCTAAAATATTTTCATGATTATTAAAAATGCAAAATATGTTACAAGCGCGGTAAAGGAAAGTGATTTTTTAATGGACTTTCCTGAAATTTGTTTTGTTGGTAGAAGTAACGTGGGTAAAAGCTCACTTATTAATATGTTAGTAGGAAGTAAAGGGCTTGCTAAATCTTCAAGCACGCCCGGGCTTACTAAAATGGTAAATTATTTTTTAATTAATAACGAGCTTTATTTTGTAGACCTTCCGGGCTACGGCTATTCTAAAACGGGCAAAAAACATACCGAGCTTTGGAGTACACTACTTGAAAACTATCTTTTAAGTTCTGAAAATTTAAAAATGGTGTTCATGCTTGTGGATATCAGGCACGAGCCAACTGAGCTAGATAAACTTATGCATAGGTTTTTATTTTACCATAACATTCCGCATAAAGTTATTGCAACAAAGGCGGATAAAATAGCTAAAAGTAAAATTTTTAATGCTAGAAATGAAATAGCCAAAGCGCTTTCTTTGGGCGTTGCCGACGTGCTCGCGGTGTCAAATTTAGGTTACGGCAAGGAAAACGTGCTAGATATCGTTGAAAACATAATAAAATAATTGAATAAATTTTAAAGTTATGTTAAAATGCTAACATGGATACAGAAAAGGTTTTAAATTATTTAGAAGAGTTATTTTCAGAACCGGCTTGCGAGCTAAAATTCAATTCTAGGTTTGAACTTTTGGTATCGGTAATACTTTCCGCGCAGTGCACAGATAAGCGTGTGAATATGGTTACAAAAGAGCTTTTTAAAAAATATAGCACCCCCAAAGATTTTGCTAATTTAAAGCAAGAAGAACTTGAAAAAGAAATAAAATCTTGTGGATTTTACCATAATAAAGCAAAGAATATTATCTCTTGTAGCAAGGATATTTTAGAGCGCTTTAACGGCAAAGTTCCGGGGAATATAGACGACCTAATGACGCTAGCAGGCGTGGGGAAAAAGACGGCAAATGTTGTGTATTCCGTTGGTTTTGGCGGCGATGCAATAGCTGTGGATACTCATGTTTTTAGAGTGTCAAACAGGCTTGGCGTACATAGTAAAAACCCGCTCGATTGCGAAAAAAAGCTTGAAGAAATTATTCCAAAGGATAAGTGGTCTAAGGTTCATCATCAACTTGTGTTATTTGGAAGGTATATGTGTAAGGCAATAAAACCCAATTGCAAGGAGTGTGAACTTACAGGCATTTGTGAATACTATAACGAAAGGAAGTAAATATGTTTTTAGATAAGGTTACTATTACTATAAAGGCAGGCGACGGCGGCAAAGGTGCGGTGTCGTTTTATCGCAGTGCGTTAACGGCAAAAGGTGGGCCGGACGGTGGCGATGGCGGCAAGGGCGGCGATGTTGTTTTTAAAGTGGATTCCGGAATGAACACGCTTTACTCTTTCAGCTTTAAAAAGAAGTTCGTTGCAGAAAACGGCACAGACGGCGGCAAAACTAACAAAACAGGAAAAGACGGCAATGACGTTGTTATTTTAGTTCCTGCCGGCACGGTTATTTACGACGCGGAGTCGGGCAAAGTTATAGCAGATTTAAGAGATGAAAATCAAACTTTTATAGCCTTAAAAGGCGGTAAGGGCGGCAAAGGTAACGCATTTTTTGCAACGCCTACAAGGCAAGCGCCACATTTTTCTCAGGAAGGGGAAAAGTGTAAGTTTAGGAAGGTGGTTTTAGAGTTAAAAACAATAGCTGACGTTGGGCTTATAGGCTATCCAAATGTTGGAAAATCTACGCTTTTATCTGTAATATCTAATGCAAAGCCCAAAATTGCAGACTATGCTTTTACAACGCTGTTTCCAAATTTAGGCGTAGTGGATTACTACGGCAACACCTTTGTTGTGGCAGATATCCCGGGGCTTATTGAAGGCGCGAGCGAAGGCGTAGGGCTTGGTCATGAGTTTTTAAAACACGCTGAGCGCGTAAGATTAATTCTTCATTTAATTGATATATCTGAAAGTGAAGGGAGAAGTGCGTTTAAAGACTTTATTACCATAAATGAAGAACTTAAAAAATATAGCCAAAAACTTTACGCTGTACCGCAGATTATAGTGTTATCTAAATGCGACCTTTTAAGTGAAGAGAGTTTAGCTGAAAAGGTAAAAGCTTTTGAAAATGAGTGCAAAAAGAATAATATAAACTATCCAATTATAAAAATATCGTCCGTTACAAATTCCGGTTTAGACGAGCTTAAAAAACAAGTTTACGAAAAGTTAAAAACTCTTCCAAAATCTGAGCCAATAGACATTGAAGAATACGAGTTTGATAAGCGCGATAAAACTAGCCTTATAATTTCGCGTAACGACGACGGCAGCTTTAACGTAACCGGCGGGCTTATAGATAACATGATTAGGGGAGTTGTGCTTTCCGACGAAGTTAGCTTTGCGTATTTCCAAAAACGTTTAAAAGAAGACGGAATAATAGATAAGCTTAAAGAGCGCGGTTTAAAAGAAGGCGACACCGTTCATATTAAAGATATCACCTTTGAATATTTAGATTAATCTAAAATATTATCTTCAATTTTTTTATTAAATTTTGGGTTAATAAATGAAAATAGTGATAAAATTAGTAAAATTGAACTAAAAATTAAATAATAAATATTATATTTTACAATAAAACTAGAAAATAAAAGAATTATTGAGGCTATAAAATAGCCCTTAGTTCTTTTTTTATTTAAGCTATATTCTACAAGGCTTTTAAAGGAATTTTTAGACGTTTTTATAATAAATTCTTGTGGAAAATAATTATATTCTTTAAATAATTTTTCATAAGTTTGATATTTATCTAAAATAATTATTTTTATATCTAATTTATCCTTAATTTTAAGTACATTTGCGTTTATTTTATTTACACATATAACTAGTTTATTTGCATTTAATTTTTTCGCGCTATTATAGGTTAAAATTAAATCTTCTGTGTTAAATTCTTCAAATTTGTAATAAGGATATAATAGCACTTTATTTTCATGTAAGTAAATGTAGTTTGCATATTTTTTTGCTTTATGTCTTTTACTAGCTAGGTTATAAAAAAAGTTAACAGTGTAGGCTTTATTTGAAAAAATAAACTTATTGCAGTAGTTATCTGCCTTTTCAAGTTCGCTGTTTTTAAGGTTTAGCTTTTTATTTTTGTTATAAAAAATTAAGCTAATAAGCGCGTCTACTAAAAGTGTAATAAACGCAGTAACTACAAGAGAAATGGTTAAGTCTTCAATAAAATATCTACACCAAATAAGTGCTATAATAAAAATTAAAAACAGCCTAAATAGTTTACTTAAAGCTTTAAAAAACGTTCTCATGTGTAAATTATAGACACTATTTTATTTGTTTATTCTGTTGACTATACGCATATAAAATGGTAAAATAATAAAAGAGGTGTAATTTGGAAAACTTAGAGATTGTTAAAAATTTAGTTGATATTTTAGAGGGGCTAAAAGCAAAAAACGTAGAAGCTCTTGATATAAGCCAAAAAAGTAGAGATATAAAGGTTTTAATTATAGCTTCGTTTAAAACAGAAGACGAAGTAAAGCTTGCAGCTAGCAGTTTTATAGAGCAAGCAAAAGCGCTAAATTTAGAACTTGTTCATAAGGATGGGCTCACAAAAGGGCAGTGGGTTGTTTTAGACTATGGCGAGATTTTAATTGAAATTTTCCACGAACCGCTAAGGGAAAAATATAACTTAGAAAAGCTTTGGAAAGATGGGAAAAATAAGCTTTTTGAACAGGTTAAAGTTAAAGCTAAAAAGCTGGCAAAATCTGCTAAAAAGTGATAATAATTTCGTAAAGGCTATTGACAAAATCTGAATTTATGGTATTATATAGATAAAGATTGGAGGGAATATGACAACAACCATATTACTAATATTAAACTTAGCTGTATATTTTAGTATAGTTGGCATTGTAACTGCGGAAGAAGTTATCAGGCGTAAAGTTGTTAGAAATAAGGGGCTTTCTAATAAACAGAAAAAAGATATTGAAGCAATAGAAGGCTATGATAAAGCTAAGCAACAAAATAAAAATAAGGCAATGCTTAAAAACCAAAAGAAGCTTAATAGCAGAAAGTTTAGATATAAGTTTGCAAAGCATATTTTAAAAGCTGCTAAGAAAAAGCGTTTTGTTTTCAACAGGCATTACACAATTTCAGATTTAACTACAAAAGATTCAAGAAAAGTTAAAGACCTTAGAAAGATATCTTTAAACGAAGCTTACGCTAACTACTTTGAATTAAAGTCTGAACTAAAAGAAGGCAGGAAGTCAAAAAAATATTCTAAAAAAGCAACGCAATATAAAGAAAAAGCTCAGGAAATATCTTCAAAGTATCCAAAAGAGCAAAAGAACATTGGCTTCTATGAAAGGACAATAGAGCTTCCAGATGGCGAAACACACATAGACCATAGAACACAAATAAACTGCCATAGCCAAGTTGGTATGGATAAGTTCAAAGGATATGTTCAAGAAAACTATTCCGAGCCAAAACATCACAGACCTACAATAGTTGAAATGAACTTTAATGGCGTTAATAAAACTTCTGTTGCAAGCCCAAGCGAAGAGTGCTTAGAATATGGTAAAATAATGCTTATGAAAGAAGCGTTAGAACTTGCAAGTTCTAGCGACTACGCAGCTTCCGTATTTCCAATAAGGGTTATGCAAGCAGATACAAAAGCCGGCAAAACAAATGAAGGTAGAATTAAGGCAGTTGAAATAGCAAGATATGAAGATGCTAGCCAATTAGAAATGGCAATCAACGACGCACAAATGGCTTTTTACAATAAATATTTAAAAAATAAAGAAACTGAAACAACACAAGATATGTAATAAATTTAGTTAAAAGCAAAGGAAATTTACCTTTGCTTTTATTTTTTAAACATAAAAAACGTTTTGAGCATAAAAGAATGTGTGATATTATATTTTTGGAGTTGTTATGAAAGGTATAATTTTAACAGCAGGAAATGCTAAAAGGCTCAGGCCTATTACAGATTGTTTTGGAAAAGTTTTAGTGCCAATTTACGATAAACCTATGATTTTTTATGGGCTATCTATAATGGCAAAACTTGGAATTAGAGAAGTGGCCATTGTTTGTAATGAAAGAGATATAGATAGTTATAAAAATTTACTTGTTAATAAGTTTTCTAATTTTAAAATAGAACTTTTTATTCAAAAAGAAGCTCTTGGCACTGCGCACGCAATAAGTTATGCAAAGGATTTTATCGGTTCCGACGATTTCACACTACTGTTTGGCGATAATATTTTTATAATGCCAGATTTAAAAGAATATTTATTAGAAGCAAAAAATAATAATAAAGAAATTACATTATTTGCAAAAGAAGTTTCAGATCCAGAGCGCTTTGGCGTTATTGAAAGTGATAAAAATAATAACATAATTTCAATAGAAGAAAAACCTAAAAATCCAAAAACAAATCTTGCTTCAACAGGGCTATATATTTGTGCAAATAGCGTAAAAGAAAAACTAGAAAACGTAAAGCTATCCGCGCGCGGCGAGTACGAATTTACAGACGTAATTACTGAATGTGTTAAGAATAAAACGGCAAAAGTTTGCGTCTTGCCAAGTGAGTGCGAGTGGCTAGATACTGGCACTTTTGACTCTCTTTTAGATTGTAGCACGTTAGTTAAAGATTACGAGAAAAAACGCGGCCTATATGCCTGTTTAGAACTAGACCTTCTTAATGAAAACATTATAAGTAAAACAGAGTTTGAAAAACTTATTGAGCATTATTCAGAAGACTATAAAAATAGAATTTTAAGCACCTTAAAATAAATTTTGACTATTGACAAAATGCTAATTTTATTATATCCTATACCTAGGAGATAGGTTTATGAAAATATATAAAGAAATTAAAAATTTAGCAGGTGTTGGGCAATTTAACGACATAGAAATTTGCGAAGACGTTAATGGCAATTTTAGCCCAGTATTTATTAAAAATACGGAAAAGGTTGTTTATAGATATGCTCCAAAGGAATTTGTTCCATTTTTACTTGCAATAAATTCCTTAGATGAAAACTTTTTTGAAAAAATCAACGATAACTATAAAAAATTTAGTTATGCATGTTCTTTAATGGCTGAAAATAGCGGAGAGAACCATTTAAAGCAAAAAGAATTTTTAGACCACTGTAAAAAAATACTTTTAAGAAAGCAAATTAACGCCGTTTGCAAAGAGTAGTATTAATATAATTAAGTATTGTTAGGCTGTACATTTAGCCGAGCGAGACAAGGCTCGTAAAATACCCCAAAGCAGGAGTTTAGTGACCTAAATGACTGTTTTGGGGTGTTTTACAGTAAACGAAATATCGCGTAGTTTTTCTACAGCCTAAAATTAGGGATTTTTTCTTGTGTTTTTTACTAATATATTGTAAAATAATTTCATGAAAAGATTTTACGAAAAAGACGTTTTTAAAACGAATAAAATTACAGGGGAAGAGTTCAAACATTTAAAAAATGTACTAAGATGTGACGTAGGAGAAGAAATAATTTGTTTGAATGGCGACGGCAACGAATATATTTCAGAAATAACTAGAATTGCCGACGGCTTTGCAGAAATAAAGATTAAAGAAGTAAAAAAATGTATGCGCGACCCTAAAATTAATATTACAGTTTTTATGGGGCTTCCTAAGGGTGATAAATTTGAATTTTTAATTCAAAAACTATCTGAACTTGGCGTAAGTAATTTAATTCCTTTTGAAAGCTCTTTTACTATTGCAAAACCAAAGGATAAAAAACTAGACCGTTATAAAAAACTTGCAGTAGAAGCTTGCAAACAGTGCGGAAGAAGTAAACCTTTAAACGTTAAGGAGTGTATAACGTTTAAAAATTTACTTGAAAACGTTAAAAATTATGAGACGTGTTATTTTGCTTATGAAAATTCTTTAGAAGGGAATTTTGACGACGTAAAAGGGCAGCAGAACGTTGCAGTAATTATTGGCGCAGAAGGCGGCTTTTCAGAAGAAGAGGCTAAAAAGCTAATTTTGGCAGGAGTAAAAGAAGTAAGTTTAGGAAGAAGGATACTTAGGTGTGAGACGGCTCCAATTTTTGCCGTTTCAGTAATAAATTATTTAACCAACAATTAAAGGAAAAAATTATGAAAATTTGTATTCACACACTTGGCTGCAAAGTAAACCAATATGAAAGCGACGTGCTTGCCGAGTGCCTTAGAAAACTTGGGCATGAAGTTAGCACAGAGTTAGAAATTGCAGACGTATATATTTTAAATTCTTGCGCCGTAACAAATGAAGCGGAAAGAAAGAGTAGGCAGGCTATATCTAAATTTTACGCCCTAAACCCTAACGCCAGAGTGCTTGTTTGCGGCTGCGCTAGTGAGAAGGACGATTCTCAGTTTTCCGCACTTAAAAATGTGAACTACGTTTCCGGCGTTGCTAACAAAATGAAACTGATAGAAAAGTTAGAAGAAGACGGTGCGGAAATAGACCCGCTTCCAACGGCTTACGAAAACTTTGGGCTTTCTACGTCTTCAAACACTCGCGCATATGTCAAAATTCAAGATGGTTGCAATAACTTTTGTTCATATTGCATAATTCCGTATTTAAGGGGAAGAAGTAGAAGCCGAGATATTGTAAGCATATTAAACGAAGTTGAAGGGCTTGTATCCGGCGCTGTAAACGAAGATAAACCATACATTAATGAGATAGTTCTTACAGGAATAAACCTTTCCGATTTTAAAATAGACGGTAAAAGTGGTCTTATTACACTACTGAAAGAACTTGACAAATTTAGTGTTAGAATAAGACTCGGAAGTTTAGAACAAGGGCTTATTTCGGACGAGTTTTTAAAGGAAGCAAAAAGCCTTCAAAATTTTTGCCCGCACTTTCACTTATCCATGCAGAGCGGTAGCAACACCGTGCTAAAACGCATGAACAGGAAGTATACAAAGCGCGAATACTTAAAATCCGTAAAAAAAATTAGAAAGTATTTTGAAAATCCTGCAATTACCACAGACGTTATAGTCGGCTTTTTAGGAGAAACGAACAAGGAGTTTAAGGAAACTTTAAAAACAATAAAAAAAGCAAAATTTGCTAGTATGCACATTTTTCCATACTCTCTTAGAACTGGCACAGTTGCGGAAAAAATGCTTTTAAACGGTAAATATTCCTTAGTAGCTGGCGAAATAGTTAAAAAGCGTGTAAAAAAGCTTGAAAAGTTAAATAGAAAGCTAAAAAAGAGATATCTTTTAAGCATATCGGGAAAAACTTTTCAAATGCTTGTGGAAACTGTGCACGACGGATATCTTGTAGGGCATACGGAAAATTTTGTAAAGTGCTATCTTCCTGCGGACAACGTAGAACTAAATACTTTGCAAAGCGTGGAAATTGTGGAGCCTTATAAAGACGGCGCGTTAGTTAAACTAAATTAATCGACAAAATAAGCGTGAATAAACTTGCGTTTTATAATAAAATTTTGGTATACTAATTAAGTTAATTATTTTAAGTTTTTTTTGGGGGAAAGATGAAAATTGTAATAGATGCCTTTGGGGGAGATTATTCTCCGGGGGAAATTATAGAAGGTGCAGTTTTATCCGTTAAAAAATATAGCGATTTAACAATAATTTTAACGGGTAAATTGGGCGAAATAGATAAATATTTTACCACACACAAACTAAGCCGTGAAAGGATTGAAATTGTGGACGCGCCTGACGTTATAGATGCTAACGAAGCTCCAACAACGGCAATTAAGCGCGAAGGCACGTCGCTTGGCGAAGCGTTTAATATTTTGAAAGTTGATAGCAGTGTAGACGCACTTATTTCTTGTGGAAATACAGGTGCAATTCTAGCCGGCGGTTTTTTAAAGATTGGTAGAATTAAAGGAATATCTCGCCCAGCGCTCGCGCCGTTTTTGCCAACTAAAAAGGGAACTAACGTTCTTTTAATAGACTGTGGTGCTAACGCCGATTGCAAACCTATAAACCTTGCGCACTTTGCAGTTATGGGGTCTATATACTACTCAGAAATAAAGGGTGTTGAAAGACCAAAAGTAGCACTTTTAAGTAACGGCACAGAAGAGCATAAGGGAAACGAGCTTGTTAAGGAAGCGTATAAACTATTAGAAAAACTACCAATAAACTTTGTAGGCAACATTGAAGCAAGGGACATAATTTCCGGCGATGTGGACGTTGTGGTTACAGACGGTTTTACTGGAAACGTTGCATTAAAGAGCATAGAAGGCGCAGTAAAACTTGCCATGAACGAAATTAAAACAGCAATAAAGTCTAGTGCTGTATCAATGTTTGGCGCGCTATTTTTAAAGGGTGCGTTTAAAAAAGTTAAAAGCACTATGGATTATAAAAAGTATGGTGGTTCGCCATTTTTAGGAACAAAAAAGTTAATCATAAAATCTCATGGCGACACCAAACGTGAAACGCTCTGCTTCGCCGTAGACCTTGCGTATGACTCTGCAAAACTAAACATAAATTCAAAATTTCAAGAAGCGTTTTCTAAATTAGAAATTAGCGAGGAAACATGAAAGAGAATTTGAATAGAGTTAAGGATTATACTTTTAAAAATCCAAAGCTTTTAGAGCGCGCTTTAACACATAGTTCATATTCCAAGGAAAACTACGAGCGCTTAGAGTTCTTAGGGGATAGTATTCTAGATTTTATTGTAGGAGACTTTCTTTACGAGCGTGTGGAAGACGGCGAAGGCAAGCTCTCTAAGCTAAGGGCAAGCTTTGTTTCAGAACAATATCTTCATAAAATTTTTGACGAGCTTAATATTTCTAAATACGTTAAGCTTGGCAAAAGTTACAAAACTGAATTAACTAAGGCGGTTAAGGCAGACATTTTTGAAGCTATTGTTGCTAGCATCTACTTAGATGGTGGGCTAGACGAAGCTAAAAAGTTTATAGTTTCTACTTTAAAGCTTGGAAATTATAAAACTATAAAAAATTTAGATTATAAATCTCAAATTCAAGAGTACTATCAAAGCCTAGATAAGAAGAACAAAATTACATATAAGCTTTTGTCGCAGGAAGGTTCGCCGCATAAGCCAACGTTTAATGTTGGGGTGTTTTTGAATAAAGAGCAGATTGGCTCAGGCACAGGCACGTCTAAACACGAAGCAGAACAAAAGGGTGCGGAAAGCATTATAAAGAAAATAAGAAAGGCTAAATAAAGGGGAAAATATGTATTTCAAACAGATACAAATTGCGGGGTTTAAATCCTTTGCAGATAAAACGGAAATTAAGTTTGATGACGGTGTAACCGCCATAGTTGGTCCTAACGGTTGCGGAAAAAGTAACGTTTCCGATGCTATTCGTTGGGTGCTTGGTGAGCAAAGTTCTAAAATGCTTCGTGGTACAACCATGCAAGACGTTATTTTTAACGGAACGGAAAAGAGAAAAAGCCTTTCTTACTGCGAAGTAACGCTTACTTTTAACAACCAAGATAGGTTCTTTAATTTTGATTACGACGAACTTGCAATAACAAGAAAACTCTACCGCTCGGGCGAAAGTGAATACTTATTAAACAGAAACCCATGTAGGTTAAAAGATATTGTAAACATTCTTTACGATTCAGGTATTGGTAAAGACGGTTATTCTATTATCGGACAAGGTAAAGTTGAAGAGATTATCTCATCGAAACCAGAAAACAGACGTGCAATATTTGAAGAAGCTGCCGGCATTGCGGGATATAAATCTAGAAAGGTTGAGGCAGAAAGAAAACTTGATAGAACGCGTGAAAACCTAACTCGTCTTCGCGATATTATAGGAGAAATAGATAGGCAGCTTGGGCCGCTTAGAAAGCAAGCAGAAGTGGCTAAAAAATTCCTAGAACTTAAAGGCGTGTTAAAGGATTTAGAAGTAAACGCCTACCTTTATCAGTTCGACCATGCTAGCGCCACAAAGGAGCAAATTAACGTAAAATTAAACGCAATACTAGAAGAGCTTTCTTTAAGGCAAACAGAGCTTGTTACGTTAAATGCTAAGTATTCCGACAACATGGAGCAAGTGGCAAATTTAGATAAAAAGATGAACGAACTTCACGAAGAGATTTTAGCACTTACTGTAAACATAGAAAAGCAGGCAGGGGAAACAAAACTTATTCGTGAAAGAATAAACCATATAAACGAGCAAAACGATAAAATAGAACTTGAAATTTTAAATTCAGAAAACACCATTAAAAAGCTAACTGCGGAAAAAGAATATAAAGAAAACAGAACGCAGGAGCTAAAAGAAAACTTAAAAGCGCTAAATTTAACTCAGGAAGAAATTAGCAGAGACTATTTAAAGATAGTAGACGAAATTACAAAAACGGAAAATGAAGCGGAAGAAAGCCAGCAAAGTATTATAAATGAGCTAGATAAGCTTTCCGATATAAAGAGCGACATCTCACGTTTTGAAGCGCAAAGAGACTTATTAAAAACAAACCTTAGTCAAAATAAAGAAAAACTTTCTAGCCTAGAAGTAAGAAGAAAAGAACAAGAAACTAGCTACAATTCTAGCAAAGAAGCTTATGAAAAGTTAAATAAAACAAAACAAGAAGTAAGCAAAGCTTATGCTGAAAAGAAGTTCAGGGTAGATAGCCTTATTTCTGAAATATCCGACGAAGAGCAGGAAAAGCATAACATTAGTGCTAGAATTCAGGTGTATGAGAATAGAAGAAAACTTCTTTCTGATATGCAGGCGGAATACGAAGGCTATGCGTATGCCGTTAAAAAACTTTTAAAGGAAGCTGAGAAAAATTCTGGAATAAAATCTAGAATGGTGGGCGTGCTTGCGTCGCAAATTAAAGTGCCGGAAAAGTTTGAAACAGCAATAGAAGTAGCTCTTGGCAACGCCGTTCAAAACATCATCACCTTTGATGAAAACGGCGCTAAGGATTTAATTAATTTCTTAAAGCAAAATAGTTTTGGTAGGGCAACTTTCCTTCCAATTTCTTCTATGAAGCCAAGAAGAATTAGTCCGGAAGATAGAAGAGCAATACTTTCTCAGGGTTCTTTCGGCGTGGCTAGTGAAATTATTAGTTTTAGTCCTGAGATTCAAAACGTTATAGAAAACTTACTTGGTGCTACCGTAATTGTAGACACGTTAGAAACTGCGGTAAAACTTGCTAAAAACACCAGATTTTCATTTAAAATTGTAACGCTTGACGGCGATATTGTTAATCCAACCGGTTCTATGACTGGTGGTTCTAAAAAGGCGGAAGCTTCTAACCTTATAAGCCGTGAAAGAGAGATAGGTACGCTTGGAACAGAAATAGAAAAGTGTAAACAAGAGCTTGTTAAAAAGGCTGAATACATTAAAAATCTTACGGAAGAGCTATTTAATACTAAAAAACTTGTAGGCGAACTTGAAACGAAGAAATCTGACGTAGAAGTTGAAGAAGCAAAAGAGAGAGAAAAGGCGGAAGCACTAGGTTTAATTTTAACGCAGTTAAACAATGAAAAATTAAGCCTTGAAAGCGATATAGAAAAGCTTACTTCTCAAATAGACTATTTAGAAAGCGAGCTTTCTGGAAAGAGCATAGACACGAACTTTAAAGGCAAGGTAAGCGAAAATCAACAAGAGAGCAAAAACAAGGCAAACGCACTAAAAGAGCAGAGGGAAAAATTAAATTCTGATTTAACAACTGTTCGCGTTAAAATTGCTTCAATAGAAGCAGAAATCACGTCACTTGAAAGCGATTTAAATAGAATTAAACTTCAAATTTCAGAAACGCTTCAAGCGGAAAATACAAATAGAGCAGAGCTTGAAAAGAACAAAACGCTGGTGGAAGAAGCGGAAGCCATGATAAAGGCTCAAATTGAAGCAAACACATCAGTTGAAGCTAAGGCAAAACTAGATTCAATAAAGCAGGAGCAGGAAGATATTGAAAATAGAAAAACAAATCTTCAATCAGAGCTAAAAGTGTTTGAAGAAAAGAGAACTGTGCTTCTAGACGAATTAAGCAAGATAAACGAAAAGAAATATAATCAAGAAATGCTTTTAAGTAAAGTGGATTCCGACTTAGAGCAGATGCAAGAACGCATCTTTGAAGAATACTCCTTAACTTATCAAACGTGCCTTGAATTTAAAAGACCAGATTTCAACATTGAAGAAGGCATGCCAGAAATTAGCAGAATAAAGAAGGAAATTCAAAAACTTGGCTACGTTAACGTGAACGCCATTGAAGATAGCAAAACACTTCTTGAAAGATATGAAGAACTTTCAACGCAGGAAGCGGATTTAAGTAAGGCAGAAGAAGATTTGAATCAAATAATCTCCGAGCTTTCCACAGAAATGGCAACGCGTTTTGAAACTCAGTTCAATAAAATTAATGAAAACTTTAAAACCACATTCCGCGAACTTTTTGGCGGTGGAAATGCAAGGCTTGAACTTACAGAAGCGGACAACCTTTTAGAAGCAGGTGTAGATATAGTAGCTGAGCCGCCAGGCAAAAAGCTTCAAAACATAACGCTACTTAGCGGTGGTGAAAAGGCTTTAACTGCTATTGCAATACTGTTTGCAATACTAAAATTAAAGCCAATGCCATTCTGTTTACTAGACGAAATAGAAGCGGCGCTAGACGAAGCAAACGTAGAAAGGTTTGCTCAGTATTTAAAGCGTTTCTCTAAGGTTACGCAATTTATAGTTATCACGCACAGAAAGCCAACCATGGAACTAGCCGATAGCCTATACGGCGTTACAATGGAAGAAAAGGGCGTTTCTAAAATGGTATCTGTTAAGCTTAGCGAAGCGGTTAAGAATGTTAAAGGTCAGGAGGAATTAAGTAGTGGGGCTGTTTAAAAAAATAGCTGAAGCGTTAAGAAAAACACGTGAAGCTTTTAGAAGAAAATTGGACGCCTTGTTTAGCCATGGCGAATTAAACGACGAATTCTATGAAGAACTAGAAGATATATTAATTTCTTCTGACGTTGGAGTAGAGTCTGCTATGGAAATTTGCGAAGAGTTAAGAACTAGGGCTAGAAAGGAAAAGTTAAGAACGGCAGAAGATGTTCGCGGGCTTTTAAAAGAAATTATAGAAGAAGATATGCAGGCTGAAAATGATTTTAAAATTGAATATCCTGCTGTAATTACCATTGTTGGTGTAAATGGCGTGGGTAAAACCACAAGCATAGGAAAGCTTGCAAACTACTTTAAAAATCAAAAAAAGGACGTATGCCTTGTTGCAGGCGACACTTTCCGTGCTGCTGCAAGCGAGCAACTTTCCGAGTGGGCGGCTAGAAATAAGGTGAGAGTAATTAAGCACGAAGAAGGCGCAGACGCTGCCGCCGTTGTGTTTGACGGAATTACAAGCGCCAAGGCTCGTAAAACAGACGTTTTGATAGTGGACACAGCAGGTAGGCTTCACACCAAAACAAATTTAATGGAAGAACTTGGGAAAATTAACCGTGTTATAGAGCGTGAATATCCAGAGGCAAATAAATATACATTTATAGTTTTAGATGCTACCACTGGTCAAAACGCGTTATCTCAAATAGAACACTTTAATGAATACGTAGACCTAGACGGTATAATTCTTACCAAACTAGACGGCACAGCCAAGGGCGGCGTTGTAATTACTATTTCTCGAGAATATAATCTTCCAGTTGTATTTATTGGTGTGGGTGAAGGAATAAACGATTTAGAAGAATTTAATGCCAAAGATTTTGCAGATAATTTATTTTAATAATTAATTAATAATTAAATTTAATAAAAAAATAAGCGAAAATTCATTTTTTCGCTTATTTTTTATAAATTTTTATTTATTTATTTATTTATTTATTTTTGAATTTCGTTTTCAAATTCTATTTTTGCGTCAGGATTTTCAAAACTTAATAAATTTTTTAAATTTAAATTTTTATAAAGCACTATTTTTTGAATAGAAGGGCATTCTTTAAAGGCTGTTTTACTAATTTCTGGCGTGCCTTTAATTTCTATTTTATTTAAGCTAGAACAGCCCCAAAAAGCTCCGTCGCCAATTTTTAAAACACTTTTTGGAATAGAAATTTCTCTTAAATTAGTGCAATTATTAAAAGCAAAATTTCCTATATATTTAATGTTCTTTGAAAGCACTATTTTTGTTAAAAATGCATTATTTGTAATTGCAAAGTCGTCTATTTTTTCTACACTAGAAGAAAGTACTAGCGTATTTAAATTATTTAAAAAACTAATTGCCAAAGTTGATATTTCACTAACGCCTTCGGGTACAAAAAGCGTACCTTCGTTTATATCTTCCTTAAAAACCTTTTTTAAAACACCATTAACTATTTCCATACTTACCCCTTTTCTATCGTTATTCTAGCATAGTAAGTATTAGGTGTCAATAGGGAAAAGTATTATAAGAAATTCTTTAAATTTTGATAGTTATTTTCTTCAAGCTCACTTAGCTTTGTGCATAAATCTGTAAGTTCGTCGGAAACGCTTGAATAGTCCTTTAAATCTTTTAAACATTGAACAATTCCCATAACAGTTCCAAGTAAAAACATTTGGGCAATGTTTCGCGTACTTTTATCCATCATTGTACCCATGTTTATAGAACCCCAAAGTTTAAGCTTTTCAAACCAGTTGTTATCTTTTAAATTTATGCCTTCGCTTTTAGCTAGCATTTCACATTCACGGCTTAAAAGGTCGTATTTAGAATACTCTTCGCTAAGTTCCTTTTTAAAATCTTCGTCCACCACTTTTGGCAGCATATCTTCAATGGACTGAAGTGCTGTGGATAAATTTTGAAATATTGAATTAATAAATTTTATGTAATTTTCATTTTGTTCCATTTTTAAACCTCCAAATTTAGTATCTCCGCCAAATTATTTAATATTCTTAGAATACTAAAAAAACTTTTGAACAAACTAAAAGCATGAAAAAGAGTACTAAAATTTGGCTAATAATTTTTATAATCAGCTTTGTTGGCAGTTTGCTTCTTTTTTCCGTGGTGTCAAATAGTATTATTATAGGGGAGAGCGTATATTTTAATTTTGACGCTGTGGGCTATATTGGGCTTGCCTTTATGGCTATAAGTTTAGTAAGCGGCGGTGTGCTATATTTTAAATTTATTAAAGCACAAAATTTCAGCAGAATGCTATTTTTCTTAACCGTTCCACTAACGCTACTTTTTGGCGGTGCAATATATTTTGTAAGCAATATTAATAACATTTCTAACACGCAAATAGAAGTTGTAAGGCAAGTTTTAAATATTTCACAAACAAACAATATAAATTACATTTGGGCAATACTTTTAACCGTTGTCTATTTAGTGCTATTGTTTATTGTGTTTAACTATGCTTGTAAACCAATAAAAAAGATAGAAAAAGCGGTTTATAGGCTCTCCGACGGCAGAGTTAAAGACGAAATTACAATAGGCGGCAACAAGCAGTTTGAAGGTATAGAGCACGGCTTAAATAAAATAAACGACGTATATAAAGAAAAAGAAAATTTAATTAAAAAGACAAATTTAGAGTACGAAAAATTCGTTCCAAAACAATTTTTAAAATTCTTAGGCAAAAATAGCATATTGGAGCTTGAACTTGGCAATCAAGTTCAAAAGGAAGTTACCACAATGTTCTGCGACATTCGAAATTCCACAGCCACAAGTAGCACGCTTAGCTTAGAAGATAATTTCAATTATATAAATTCATATTTGAAAATAGTATCTCCACTAATAAGGAAACATGGCGGCTTTGTAGATAAATATCTTGGCGACGGCATTTTGGCTGTTTTCGTACACGCTGAAAACGCGATTGAATGTGCCGTGCAAGTAGTTAGGGCAATAGAGCAAAAGAATAGAGAAAATAGCACTACGCCTAGCATGGATGTTGGTATAAGTTTAAATACAGGCGAAGTTGTATTCGGTGTGGTGGGCGAAGAAGAGCGAAAAAGCCCAACCATAATTTCAGACACCGTGAATTTAGCTTCTAAAATGGAAAACATAAACAAATTTTTCCATACGAAAATAATATTTTCAAAACGAACATTAAACAGTTTAAGGAACGAATATCCGCTTTCATACAGGTTTATAGGTACTTTAACCCTAGAAGATAAGGACTATTTAAGCATGTTTGAATGCCTAGATAGCTACGACAAAAAGATACGTGAAAAACTTGAAAGCGTAAAAGTCACTTTCGAACAGGGCGTAAGATATTATAATCTTGGCAAATATCACAACGCCAAAGAAAACTTTCAAATAGTATTAAAAAGGGCGCGAGAAGACAAGGTTGCATATATGTACTACAACAAATGCGAGCAAAAAATAAGCGGCGAAAACCCTATGAGATTGTAAAGTCATGATAATATAAAAATTTGTAAAATTATTTTAATTCGCTTGACAAAAATGCGGAGGGGGGTAAAATGACCTTGCAAAATTATTTTTGCAAGGTCATTTTACCCAAAACGAAGAGTCTTCGAAGGCTCTTGCGAAGGCTTTGCTCCGCTGCGTCATCCTGAGCGGCGAGCGTTAGCGACAATCCGCGAACGGATCTCCTTGTCTCCCGCGCTAGCGAGACTCATTATAGTTGACCTTTCCAACCCAACCCAAAACGCAACTTGGTTCAAAGAAACTTCTGGTTACTACATTTACTTCTGGCGTCAGGTTGCTGCGTAAATATAAAATAAAAAAGCTTTGGAATTTTCCAAAGCTTTTTGTTTTAAAAAAGGTTAAGCAGATTTTTTCATATCGTCTAACATCTTAGAGAAGTGTGCTTTCTTTCTAGCTGCACTGTTTGCATGAATTACATTCTCTCTTGCAGCACTGTCTAAAAGCCCGGATACCTTTTTATAGAGTTCTTCTGCTTCGCTTGCGTTCTTTGCTTCAACTGCAGCTTTAAACTTCTTTATAAAAGTGTTTATTTCAGATTTAGTAGAACGATTTTGCTTATTATTTCTCTCTATAACTTCAACTCTCTTAATTGCTGATTTAATGTTTGGCATAAGTCTACTCCTTTTTAATATTTACTGGTCGAGTGTATCACATTTAAAGCAATTTTGCAACTGTTTTTTTGAAAAAAGCATATATTTTTTTGTTTTAATCATAATAAAGGTATGAAATCTGACATGATAGACGAAAGCGACGCCGAACTTTTGAAAAACGGCTTTAATTTAAACGATAAATTTGATTACAGCATTGAAGTAGGTAAGCTATCTATTAAAACGGAAAAAGAGGCGCAAAAGTTCGAAAAAGATATAGGCGAGTACGTTATTTTAAACTCGCCAAAGGTTCACTTACTTGGCGCAGATTGTAAAGCTTACACAAAAAATTTGCTTATAAAAAATTTGAAAAACTTTATTGTGCCAAAAGGCAAAATTTTAGTTGTAGGGCTTGGAAATCCTGAGCTTACAGCGGATTCGCTCGGGAGCAGGGTGATAAACCATCTTTATGTTACCGGCGGCTTAAAGGGTTTTAAACGTGGGCTTTTAGACGTGTGCGCTTTTAGCCCAGACGTATACTCCAACACAGGCATAAAAACGCAGGAATTTATTGAAGCTATATGCAATAAAATCAGCCCTAATTTAGTTATAATTATAGATAGCCTTGGAACGTACAACGAAATGCGGCTTGCGTGTTCCTTTCAAATTTCCACAGCGGGCATTACGGCAGGCGGAGCGCTTTACGAAGGCAACAAACCCATTTCAAAGCAGACGCTTGGGGTAGAGTGCGTTGTGATTGGTGTGCCGCTTATGTTAGTTAGTAAAAACCCTAAAACGCCGCTCACAGACGTACTGTGCCCCAAAAATATAGATGAACACGTGAAAACTTGTGCAAGACTAATTGCAGATTCACTTAATGAAATTTTTCATAGAAAAAATAAACTTGTGCATAATATATATGAATGAAAGCCAAAATTTTAGTGATTGTGTTTTTAATACTGTTTGCCTTTCTCTGTGTGTTCTTTGCAGAGAGCTACTATAACTACACCTATCCGCTAAAATATAGGGAAGACATTGTTAGAGAAGCGGAGTTAAACAACATAAATCCAGCCCTTGTGGCAAGTATTATAAACGCAGAAAGCCATTTTGAAGCGACTGCTGTTTCTAGTAAAGGCGCAATGGGTTTAATGCAGATTATGCCGCAAACAGCTCAGTTTGTAGCAAAAGAGCTTGGAATGGAATATTCAGAAGATATGCTTTTAGAGCCTTCTATAAATATTAAAATTGGCTGCTATTATTTAAACTATTTAAGTGAAAAATTTAGCAGTGTGGAAACAATGCTTTGCGCCTACAACGCAGGGGAAGGGGTAGTAAGGTCTTGGCTAAAAGATGAAAGTTATTCCATAGACGGCGTAAGTTTAGTAAAAATTCCATATACTCAAACAAACACTTATGTAGATAAGATTTTAAGAATTTTGCCAGTGTACGAAAAGATGTTTAAGTAAAAAAAACCGGTTAATACCGGTTTTTTAAACTTTTTCTAACTGTTCAGCTTTTACAAGTTTACTCTTTTGTTTTGGCGTGGCTGGTACTTCGTGAAGGTCTATTTTTGCACTGTCTTCTTTTAAACCATAAAGTGTGTCTATATCGTGAATAAGTGTTTTCATTTCCTGCGCTTTTCTTTTTGTAAACTCTTCTATTTCTGCTGTAATTTTATCTACAAAGTATTGCGCGTATTTTTTGTTTACAAGTGCACAAGAAATAGGTAAGTCCTTTATTGCTTCAACTGGTTCTATAACGGCAGGGAACTTATTTGCAACGCCTTCTACTGGCTTTCCCCAATATTCTGGGTTATAATATTCAACAATTGTGCCAGCCTTAGTATTAGAAATTTTTAAACTTGTTTTATCTCCGCCATTTATAAAGAATTTGCTAACAAGATATGTGTGATTATATTTTTTGTTAAGTTTTTGTTCGCTAACTCCTAACATATTAAGAACACTATTAATTAAAAAGGCATCGTTATAGTGCCAAAAGTTTTTAATTTCATTTTCTTTTATGTAAACTTCTTTTTTGCCGTTTTCTTTGGCGGTTACTTCCAAACATCTTAAAAATCTATTAAAAGAAAGGTTAATTTCTGTAATCATAAATCCTCCAATGTTAGAATATAACAATTTTTAAAATTTGTCAATAAGTGAAAACGGGTTTTTTACAAAATTAAAAAATTATTTTGTTTTCAATTAATGTTGACAAAGTTTTTAAAAAATAATATAATAAAAAATGCTTGCAGGGAAGGGCAATTTCTACATTTTTGTCAAAAAAATTAAAAAATTTTGAACAAACACTTGACACAAAATATATAATGTTATAAACTAGCAAAGTCTGGCGGGGTGTAGCGCAGTTGGTAGCGCACGTGGTTTGGGACCATGGGGCCGGGAGTTCGAGTCTCTTCACCCCGACCAAGCGTGGACCTTTAGCTCAGTTGGTTAGAGCAACCGGCTCATAACCGGTCGGTCCTAGGTTCGAGTCCTAGAAGGTCCACCATTGCATTTGTAAGCTACATAAGTTTACAAATGCTACAAATCACCCTCAAAAAAATAGTGGGGTGTCGCCAAGTGGTAAGGCACGAGACTTTGACTCTCGCATGCGTAGGTTCAAATCCTGCCACCCCAGCCAGCTTTAAGCTTAAAAATCGGCAGAGATTTAACTTAAAAGAGAGTAAAAGTTGGTAAAAATGTTACTTTAAAAAGTAACAGACAAGCTTCAAGTAAAAAGGAGTTTGCGTTTGGTCGTATTACTTAAAAATTTACGGCAATAAAATCCTACTCTTCGTAGCGTTCGCTTCGCTAGGGGAGTAACGACCGCGTCGAAACACGCTCCGCTCTAGAAGTTGCTAATCGCAACTGTCAAAAAAGCTACGCGGTTTCTCCTTTCCCCAAAAATCTAAGATTTTCGGGGACCCCGTAAAACGCAAATGGAGTTTGCGTCTGGTCGCTAAAAGAAATTTTTGTGACCGTTAAGCGAAATTTGACCGAAGGGCAAATGAGCCCGTTAGGTCAACAAATTAAAAACAATCAATGTTACTCTTCGAAGCGTTCACTTCGCACGAGAGTAGCGACCAAGTTCCCAAGCGAAGCTGGAA
>DVOJ01000014.1 GCA_018713725.1 Candidatus Caccopulliclostridium gallistercoris
GCGATGCTGCGTTTACTGTAAAACGCCTAAAAAGAGGCTTAAGGAAACTAAACTCCTGCTTTTGCGTCAAAAGCCGCGCTTTAATGAATTTTGCAAAGCAAAATATCATACTAACGCTTGCTTTTTCCTTAGCCCCAAAAATCAAAGTATTTTTGGGGATCCCGAGCCAGAGCCTTGCCTCGCTCGGTTAAATGAACAGTCTGATTAATTTGTCTACAAATTGAAATAATTAAAAAATATTTATTAAAATGCTTGACAATGGGAAAACAATATGGTAATATAACGCTCGTAAAAGCAGAAGACCACTTCTCACCAGTCAAGCAGAGCTTAGATTAGGTTTAAAAAATTTTGATTATCAAAATTTGGTGGGGCTTTATGCTTTCACCAATTTTTTATTGTAAGGGGGATAAAAACATTTTTAAGGAACTACCTATAAACGAACAAATTCGTGCAGAAAGCGTAAGATTAGTTGCTGAAACAGGGGAGCAACTAGGAATTATGAGCCTAGACGAAGCTTTAAACGAAGCAGACAAGCGCGGGCTAGACCTTGCCTTGTTAAATCCGGGCAATCCCGCAGTATGTAAACTTATGGATTACGGAAAGTATAAGTTCGATTCTATTAAGAAAGAAAAAGAACTTAGAAAAAATCAAAAGGTTACAGAGCTAAAAGAAATTCAACTTTCAATGACCATAGACACTCACGATATGGAAGTTAAAGCAAAACACGGAAATAGGTTTCTTCAAGAAGGCAACAAAGTAAAAGTTGTTTTAAGAATGAAGGGAAGGCAACAAGCCTACAAAGCTAACGCAGTAGAAGTTGTTAAAAAATTCTATTCTATGCTTGAAGCAAACGGAACTTACGACAAAGAACCCGAAGTTGTTGGAAGAAATGTTATATTAATTGTGAACCCTAAAAAGAATTAAAGGAGAAAGAATATGCCAAAACTAAAATCACACAGCGGTGCTAAAAAGCGTTTTAAAATCAATTCAAACGGCAAAGTAAAAATGGCTAAAACAGACCGCGGACACTTTTTAACAGAAAAAAGACCTTCAAGAAAAAGAAAATTAAGAAAAGGCGCTTACCTATCAGGCAAGCAAGCAAAGAACATCAAAAAGATGGTTCAAGGTTAATAAGGGAGAGAGAATATGAGAATTAAAAGATCAGTTACAGCACTTAAAAAACGCAGAGCCATTTTGAAACAAGCAAAGGGCTACCGCGGAGCTAAAAGTAAGCTATATCGTGTTGCTCGTCAACAAGTTATGAAGAGTGGACAATACGCTTACATTGGAAGAAAACAAAGAAAGAGAAATTTCAGAAGCCTTTGGATTACAAGAATATCCGCAGCTTGCAAACTTAACGGAATTTCTTACAGCAAATTTATGTACGGCTTAAAGAAAGCAAGCATTAACCTAAATAGAAAGGTTTTAGCAGAACTTGCAGCTCGCGACGAAAAAGCTTTTAGTGAACTTGTAGTTACAGCTAAAAAAGCAATTGCATAAAAAATAACAACCCCAAGGTAAGCGCTTTGGGGTGTTTTTATGTTACTATTAATTAAACTGTCTTTAAAAAGTTGCAAAATTTTTTAAATATATTTATAATAACCTTATGATAACCTCTGTGCAAAATGAAAAAATAAAACATTTAAAAAGGCTTTTAAAAGATAAAAGCTATATGTTTTTAGATAACCCAAAACTAATAACAGAGGCTGTTAAAGCTGGCATGAGTATAGAATACACAATTTTTAAAGAAAGCTATGCTGGCAAAACGGACTATGGCGGAGAAGAGATATTAGTTTCAGAAGAAGTATTTAAAGGTTTTTCTCAAACTGTAACGTCGCAAGGGCTAATAGGTGTAGTAAAGTTTAAAAGTAAAGAGCTTACTGTGCCAAAAGCAAACTTTTTAGTTTTAGACGAAATTCAAGACCCGGGCAACGTAGGCACGCTATTGCGCTCTGCGCTGGGCGCGAATTTTAAAGACGTATACCTTTTAAACTGCGCAAGAGTGTCAAGCGATAAGGTTATAAGAAGCTCTATGGGCGCAATTTTTAAATTAAACATATATGAATGCTCTAAAAATGAGTTTTTAAACATATGCTCTGGGCTACATATGTGTTTTGCTGATATGTTTGGGGAAAATATATATAAAACAAAACTTCCTAGCTTAGTAGGCGTTGTGGTAGGAAATGAAGGGAACGGCGTTAGCAAAGAGCTAAAAGAAGCTTGCAGCTTTTCAGTATCAATTCCAATGGCGAACGATTTAGAGAGTTTAAATGCGTCTGTGGCTGGAAGTATAATAATGTATCAAATTTATTCAAGGAGTTAATTTTATGTCAGGACATAGCAAATGGCACAACATACAAGCAAGAAAGGGCAAAAGTGATGCCCAAAGGGGAAAAATATTTACAAAAATAGGCAGAGAAATAGCCGTTGTAGTTAAAACTGGTGGAGCAGACCCAGTATCTAACTCTAAGCTTCGCGACGTTATAGCAAAGGCAAAGCAAAACAATATGCCTAACGATTCTATTCAAAGAGCAATTAAAAAGGCAACTGGCGAGCTTTCTAACGTAAACTACGAAGAAACAACTTATGAAGGCTATGGTGTAGGTGGTTCCGCCGTCATAGTAGAATGTCTAACAGATAACAAAAACAGAACAGCTGGCGATGTTCGCCACACCTTTGATAAGCACGGCGGAAGTTTAGGCGCAACTGGCTGCGTTTCATATTTATTTAAAAGAAAGGGCGTTATAATTCTTGAAAAGAAAGAAGGGCTAGATAGCGACGAAATTTTAATGCAAGCATTAGAAGCTGGCGCAAAAGACGTGTTAGAAGACGAAGATTCCTTTACAATAGAAACAGCACCAGACGAGCTAAATAGCGTAGTTGAAAGCTTAAATAAAAACGGAATTGAAGTTTTAGAATATAGTGTAGAACAAGTTCCAGATATGTATGTGGAACTAGACGAAGCAAAACAAACACAATTTGAAAAAATGATAGACGCTCTTGAAGACTTAGACGACGTTCAAAACGTCTACCACAATGTAAAGTAAGGTTATGAGAATTTTAGGAATAGACCCAGGTTATGGTATAGTGGGATACGGCATAATAGAAAGTGACGGCTATAATTTAAAGGTCATAGATTATGGCGTTATCACTACGCCTAAGGAAGACAGCCTTCCTGTAAGGTTAAACATAATTGCCGATTGTTTAACAGAAATTATAAACACCTATAAACCTGATGAAATTGCAATAGAAGAGCTATTTTACTTTAAAAACCAAAAGACAATTATTCCAGTTGCAGAAGCAAGGGGTGTTATAGTTCATATTTGCGGAAAACTGTGTGAAAACGTGTTTGAATACACTCCGCTTCAAGTAAAGCAGGCGCTTACAGGAATTGGCAGAGCAGAAAAGAGCCAAATTCAATATATGGTAAAAACGCTTTTAGGCTTAGAGAAAATTCCAAAGCCGGACGACGCTGCGGACGCTTTAGCCATAGCAATAACGCATGGCCAAATAAACTCTATGCTAAACACCAATAAAATATAAGGGGAAAATATGATAGCATTCATAACGGGAACAATTGAAGAAAAGTCGGAAAATGGCGTAGTAATAAATTGTAATGGAATGGGCTATGAAGTGCAAACGTCTATTGCCACGCTTAGCTCGCTTCCGCTTGTTGGCGAAGAGTGTAAAATATACACCTATTTACAAGTTAAAGAAGACGGAATTAGCCTTTTCGGTTTTACAACGGTAGACGAGCGCGAACTATTCTATAAGCTAATTTCCGTAAGCGGAGTAGGGCCTAAAATGGCTATAACAGTGCTTTCCGGCATGAATATATCAGATCTTATTGTAAGCATATTAAAGGAAGATACCACGGCGCTTTCACGCATAAAAGGCCTTGGCAAAAAAACGGCGGAAAGAATTTGCTTAGAGCTTAAAGATAAGCTAACGCCAGTGGGCGGCGTTTTAATAGACGATAACGTTATAGAAATAAACGAAAACGTGTTAGACGATGCTTGCGAAGCATTAATTTCCTTAGGCCTTTCTAAAAATGAAGCGCTTAGGCTTGCAAGGCAAAACGCAAATGAAAATAGCACCGCGGAAGAAATTATTACTAGCGTATTAAGAAACATGGGTAGGTAAGTATGGAAAATAACAGATTTATATCCAGTTCCAAATCCTTAACAGACGCAGAAATAGAAAATTCACTGCGTCCTACAAGCATGCTTGAATATGTGGGGCAAGAAAAAATTAAAGAAAAGCTTTCTATATACATTCAAGCGGCAAAAAAAAGAAAGGAAGCCTTAGACCACGTGCTTTTATATGGTCCACCGGGGCTTGGAAAGACCACGCTTTCACATATTATAGCAAACGAGCTTGGTAGCCAAATTAAAATTACGTCGGGCCCAGCCATAGAGCACGCTGCCGACCTTGCCGCAATTCTTACAAACCTTCAAAGAAATGACGTTTTGTTTATAGACGAAATTCATAGGTTAAATAAGTCTGTGGAAGAAATTTTGTATCCAGCTATGGAAGATTTTGCACTAGACTTTATAGTAGGAAAAGGCCCTTCTGCTAAAAATATGAGATTAAAAATTCAGCCTTTTACCTTAATTGGCGCAACTACAAGAGCCGGCATGCTTACAGGGCCACTCCGTGACCGTTTTGGCGTGCTTTGCAGATTAGAGCTCTATAATGAAAAGGAACTACAAGAAATTGTTGAACGCTCGGCAAAAGTTTTAAACGTGCAAATAGAGCCTGACGCAAGTTTAGAGATAGCTAGGCGCAGCAGGGGAACTCCAAGGCTTGCCAACAGAATTTTAAAGCGTGTTAGAGATTATGCCGAAGTGTACGGCGAAGGAATTGTAACTAAGCCGCTTACAAACAAGGCATTAGAGCTTTTAGAAATAGATAAACTTGGGCTAGACCATATAGATAGAAGAATACTTTTAAATATTATAAACAAGTTTGGCGGCGGGCCAGTTGGTCTAGACACGCTTGCTTCTGCAACCGGAGAAGATGCAACCACAATAGAAGACGTTTACGAGCCATATTTAATTCAGCTTGGCTTTATTGCAAGAACTCCGCGCGGGCGTGTTGCACTAAAAGGCGCTTACGACCACTTAAACTTACCACTTTCCAAAGCTCAAATAAACGCACTTTCAATTTATGAAACAAGTGGAGATATAGAATGATAGATTACACCAAAAAGAGCACTTACTACTATAATCTTCCAGAAGAATTAATTGCTCAAACCCCAATTGAACCTAGGGACTCATCTAGGCTACTAGTGTACGATAGGCAAACTAAAAAGATAGAACACAAGCATTTTTACGACGTAATAGATTATTTAAACGCGGGCGACGTGCTTGTGGTAAACAATTCCAGAGTGCTTCCAGCAAGGCTTTATGGAAAAAAAGAAGAAACGGGTGCCAACATTGAAATTCTTCTTCAAAAAAGAATAGATTTAAAGCACTGGAAGGTTATAGCAAAGCCCTTTAAACGCTTAAAAGAAGGCACAAAAGTTGTATTTTCAGATAAGCTTTCTTGCATTATAAATAAAAAATATGAATATGGCGAGTGCGACATAGAGTTTGTATACGATGGCCATTTTGAAGAGATTTTAGCGGAAATTGGAGAAGCTCCGCTTCCACCTTATATAAAGAAAAGATTAGAAAATAAAGAGCGCTATCAAACGGTTTATTCTAAAATAGAAGGGTCTAGCGCGGCGCCAACTGCTGGGCTTCACTTCACAACAGAACTTTTAGAAAAAATAAAGGCAAAAGGTATTAAAATTGTAGAAGTACTACTTCACGTTGGGCTTGGAACATTTAGACCAGTAAAAGAAGACGACATTTTAAAGCACGATATGCACTCTGAGTATTATAAACTTACAGAAGAAAACGCTCGCATTATAAACGACGCAAGAAAGGCAGGCGGAAAAATAGTTGCCGTTGGAACTACGTCCGTTAGAGTGTTGGAAACATGCGCAGACGAAAATGGAATTTTAAAGGCTGCTTTTGGCGAAACGAAAATTTTTATTTATCCGCCGTATAAATTTAAAGCGGTAGACCATTTAATAACAAACTTCCACTTACCAGAATCTACGCTAATAATGCTTGTGTCATCCTTTTGCGGAGTGGAAGAAACGTTAAATTTATACAACCTTGCCGTACAAGAAAGATATCGATTTTTTAGCTTTGGCGACGCCATGCTATTACTTTAATATTGACAAAATTAAATTTTTTTGATAGAGTTTGAACTATGGAAGAATTAAATATAAAAATTGCAAAAGAACTTCAAAATCTTTCAGATGTTAGCTTACAAAATTTAGGCGACCAAACTTTTTTTATTGTAAGTGCGTACGAAGAAAGTGAACTAGAAAATTTACTTATATATGATGCGGAAATTATAAACGTAGGGGAGTTTATTAAAAATAATTTTAAACTTCCAGAAATTAAAAAGGAAAAACTTGTTTTAAATAAGCGTGGAGCCGTTCTAGGTTTTTACAAAGGCACGGAAATTGCCTTTGGTAAAATAATGTGTTGGGTAGAAAATTATAGTAGTTATTTATCTAACCAAATAAATTCGAACTTTCAATATTCTACGGATATGTTACCAAAAGAACATATTTTAATAGATGCTAACGCTGTTTGTCCGGTTATACTTTTTCAAACATTGAATCCTAAAAAAAATTATTTTGGTGAAGATGTTATAGAAGATGGAAAAGTTGTATATGACCTTACAGATTTTAAAATCTTAACAAAAAAGGAAGCAAACGACTATAAAAAAAGGCTTGTCAGCATTGCTAACATAACAGGAGAAGCTGACGAACGCACTTATTATATGCTTGAATATATAAATCGAGAAAGATATAAAAAATTAGATAAGCCAAACGACAGAATTTTATCATAAGGATATATCATGAATTTTAGCTATGAAGTAAAACATGTATGTAAACAGTCAGGGGCGAGATATGGGGTGTTTAAAACGCCTCATGGCGAAATAGAAACCCCTGTTTTTATGCCTGTTGGAACTCAGGCCACGGTTAAAGGCTTACGCCCTGAAGATTTAAAAAGTTTAAATGCTGAAATAATACTTTCTAACACCTACCATCTATTTTTAAGACCAGGTGAAAAAATTGTTAAAGCAGCCGGTGGACTTCACAAGTTTATGAATTGGGACAGACCTATTCTTACAGATAGCGGCGGCTTTCAAGTTTTTTCTCTTTCAGATTTAAGACATATTACAGACGAAGGCGTGGAGTTTAAATCGCACTTAAACGGAGAAAAACTCTTTATTTCACCAGAAAAGTGTATACAAATAGAAAATGACCTAGGCGCTGATATTATAATGGCTTTTGACGAATGCACAAAATACGGCGCAACGTATGAAGAAGCGGTAAAGGCAAAAAATAGAACTAAACTTTGGCTTGAAAGGTGCTATAACGCGCATAAAAACCCGAGTCAAATGCTTTTCCCAATAGTTCAAGGAAATTTTTTTGAAGATTTAAGGCTTTCTGCTATTGAAGATTGTATTCCTTACGCAAAATGTGGAATAGCAATAGGCGGACTATCAGTAGGCGAGCCAAAAGAGCTTATGTACGAAATCCTAGAAAAAATGGAGCCACATCTTCCTAAAAATATGCCAAGATATTTAATGGGCGTAGGCTCGCCGGATTGCCTTTTAGAAGGCTACGCTCGCGGAATTGACATGATGGACTGCGTGCTTCCAACAAGAATAGCAAGAAATGGCACTGCCTTTACAAAATATGGTAAAATGGTAGTTAGAAATGCAGTATACAAGGAAGATTTTAAGCCAATTGAAGAAGATTGCGATTGCTACACGTGTAAACATTTCACTCGTGCGTATATAAGGCACCTATTAAACGCCGGAGAAATGCTTGGCGCAGAACTACTTAGCATTCATAATTTGCACTTTTTAATTAACCTTACACATCAAATACGTGAGGCAATTAAAGAAGATAGACTACTTGATTTCAAAGAAAACTATTTAAAAACTTATAAAATTTAAAAATTCGTCATAAATTCATTTGTTTTTTTTCATATTTATGCTAAAATGAATTTTGACTAGGAGATAGTATGTTACTAATTTCGGTCTCAAATATTATTTTGCCGCTATGCGTTCTAGTTGGTTTGGTAATATTTGGAATGTTAATTTAAAAGGAGAATTTAATGTTTAATTTATCAAATCTAATGTTTTTAGACGCGGGCCAAATAACTTTAATAGTTGTGGTTGCAGCGCTTTTAATTCTTTATCCAATTTTCCTATACATTAGAAATAAGAAGGATAAGGAAAAGAGAAACGAACTTTACGAAACAATCCATAAAGGTGACTACGTTATAACGTACTCGGGCATTATGGGTAAAGTTGTTGAAATTTTAGAGAAACAAAACGGCAAATTTCTAACACTTCAAACAGGTGAAGGAAAGAATAGTGGTTATGTTTGCATAACTATCGACGCAGTATATTCTTTCACAGACAACAAAGATAAAATCTTTGGAGTAGACGGCGAACCTGTAAAAGAAGAAGTTAAAGAAGAAAAGGTAGCAAAGACTAAGGAAAAAGTTGAAGCCGAAGTAGTAGAAGAAAAAGAAGCTACCGAAGTAAAGACAGAAGAAGTTACTACGGAAACAACAGTAGAAGAAAAGCCAGCAGAAAAAAAGTCTAAAAAATCTAAATCTAAGAAATAAATTAATGAGGCTCACTAGTGTATATTAGTGAGCTATTTTAAAATATATTTAATTTTGCTTGACAAAAATGCGGGTGGGGGGTAAAATCGCCTTATAAAATTTTAACTAAGTATTAAAAATACTTTTACAAAAGAAAAGGAGATAAATATGGCATTAAAAGTAAAATTGATATTATTAATAACTTCATTTTTAGCAGTTATTACAATGTTATCCGTAGGTATATGGGCAGCAACTACTTCAAAACTGACAATTACAGGTAGCGTTAGTTTTGAAGTAGCTGACAAAACGCTTTATGTAAAAGACGTTAGACTTGCAAATGATGATACTCTTTCAGATACTGGGGAAACACTTTCTACGTTTTCTCCAGGTTTTGTTAATGGAAATTTTAAATTAGATTTAGGCTCTGCCGTAACAGGAACTGATACGGGTTCTTTAACCTTATATTTTGATATAATAAATTGTTCAGAAGAAGCCTATATTGCAAGAGCAGATAGTACAAACACAAATCTAAGTGCTTCAGCAACAGGTAAAATTTCAATTGGCACAACAACTCCTGCAGAGATAGATGCTAATACGGAAATTTCTGGAACAATAAAACTTATATTAACAGTTAATTCTCCAGCCACTATAGATTTAAGCTGTGTAACCGTGCTTATAGAAAGTTATATAGATTCTAGCAGTAGGGTACATTCAAATGATGAAAATTTAGGTACAGCAGACTACATTGGCACTTTTGAAGTGGGTACAGACGTAACTTTAACCATAGATGTAAAAAAGGACGTAGAATTTTTAGGTTGGGCTTCAGACTTAGCTGGAAATAATATTTTATATACTTATCCTGAGTATACTTTTACCGTTCAAGCTAATTCTCCCGAACATTTTTATGCAATTTTTAACGACATAGAAACGTCGAACGTAATTTATCAAATACAGACTGATAATAAAGAAGTTGCAAGAGTTGCCGGTTCTAAAAGCGGAGCTACTGATATTGTTATTCCGACAACTATTTATATTAATAAGGTTATGTATGATGTTACATCATTTGCAAGTGTGGCGTTTTCTGGGAATAAAGATATTGTAAACGTTACTATAAATCCTTCTATTAATAATATTTATTTCTACAATTGTTCAAATTTGCAAACTGTTAAAATGCTTGAACAAATTGACACTATTCCAGCAAGCGCTTTTAATAATTGTACAAGTCTCCAAACAGTAAATATACCTACAAACGTTACTACAATAAATAATAGGGCTTTTTATAATTGCTCTAGTTTAACTAATATTGAAATTCCTAAAAATGTTATAGAAATGGGTAATGAAGTTTTTATGAATTGTACATCTTTAGAAGAAGTAGTTCTTCCAGATACCATAACCAGCTTAGGATATTCTGTATTTGAAGGTTGTTCTTCTTTAAAAAGTGCAAATATTCCTAAATTAATAACAGTAATTCCTAGAGACACTTTTTATAATTGTTCCTCGTTATTAACGATTGATATATCAGAAAACGTAACAACAATTGGTTCTACAGCTTTTAATGGCTGTACCGGTGTTACCGAAATAAATTATAATGCTATAAATGCAACTCATTATCATGAAAGATATAGTACTTTTTTAAATGCAGGTTCAAAATCAACTGGCGTTACTCTTAATATTGGAGAAAAAGTGGAATCAATACCAGATTATTTCTTTTCTTATGTGGATACAAATGGCTTAGGAACGGCAGATGATGAAGTTATTTCTTCAAATGTTAATTTAGTTAAAGTGAATTTTTCAAACAATTCAAATTTAAAAACTATCGGAACATATGCTTTTTACAGAACAAAATTAACAAATATATCTTTTCCAGAATCTTTAATAGATATCGGAGCTTCTTCTTTTAGCGAATCAAGTCTTACAAGTGTTGATATTTCTGATAGCGTAACAACAATAAATTCCATGGCTTTTTATAAATCTTCACTTGTGAATATAAATTTTACAGAAAACTCTAAGTTAGAAACTATTGGAAGTTCTGCTTTTAGTGGTTGCGCTTCTATAACAACATTTGATATGCCTGATTCTGTAATAGAATTGTCGTATCAAGCTTTTTCTAGCTGTTCTTCATTAGCAACTGTTAGTTTATCTAGTAGTTTAACTCAAATTAATGAAAGTGTTTTTTCAGGATGTGATTCACTTTTAGAAATTAATATTCCAGATAATGTAGTTACAATAGGAGTTAGGGCATTTTCTAGTTGTGATTTATTAAATTTAGTTTCTACTACAAACAATAGTAAACTTACTACTATAAGTACTTTAGCATTTAATGCTTGTATTAATTTAACAGATATAATTATACCTAATAGTATTGAAGTAATAGCAAATGATGCACTTCCATTAGCAAATTTAAATTTTAATTTATCTGCTGGTGGTAAATATTTGGGTAATCAAACAAATAAATATCTTGTTTTAGCGGATACTGAAATAACAACATTTACTACTTTTACAATAAATTCAACCTGTAAAATTATTTATTCAGATGTTTTTTTAGCCTCAAGTATAACAGAAATAACAATTCCTAATAGTGTAGTATATATTGGAGATTCAGCTTTTAAAAATTCCGGTTTAGTGACTGTAAACATGTCAAATAATGTAAAAGTTATAGAGAATGAGGCATTTTCTAATACTGGTTTAGTAAATATAAGTTTGCCAAATACTCTTTTAGTATTAGATTATGGAGTATTTTCATATTGTGATTCTTTAGTTTCAATAACTTTACCAACTGAAATAGAAAGTATAGCTGGAAGTTTATTTGAAGAATGTGCAGCTTTAGAAACTGTTGTTATTCCTAGTAATAGTAAAATAAAAACTATTGGTTCTAAAGCATTTTATAATTGTGAGTCGTTAAAAAATATAGTTTTACCAGATAGTTTAGTTCATATAAGTTCTTATGTGTTTTATGGTTGTAAAGCTTTAACTACCATTACCATACCTTACAATGTTAATAGAATAGATTATCTAACTTTCGCTGGATCAGGTTTAAATAATATTATATTTGAAAATTTAGTCGGTTGGCAAAGATCTCCTTACAGTGATTTTGACCCTGCTTATTCAATTGATTTATCAGATCCTAGTCAAAACGCTATATGGTTTTCAGGACGAAGCTTTTATTATAATCATTTTTTGAGACGAATAGAATCATAAAAAAATCTCTCTATTGAAGAGAGATTTTTTACGCCTTTTTCTTGCTGCCTATAAAGTTTACGGCAATTATTCCGCATATGGCGCCTATTATGCCACCAAATAGTAGGTCGTTTAATAACGTTTTAGAAAATACAAATTGTCCGTCGAGTATTGAAAAGGTGATAAAGGCAATTATAGTATAAAATATTCCTATCACTAAGCCGGATATAAAACCCATTTCTTTGGATTTTTTTAACCCAATAAAGCAGCCAAGCAGTATGCTTACACCTTTTATAACTTGATTTATAGGCGAAATTGCGCCGTCGGGAATTGTTGCAAACCTTATTATAAACGCAAATATTAATATTCCTATCAAAGATACGCAGAGCGCTATTAGCGCTCCCTTTAAAGTATTTAAGAAAAATGAACCTTCTCCTGAATGCTCTTTTATTCTTTTTTTCAATTTTTCCATATATGCCTCCAATGTACAATATGAGCGTAACTGCCTTTATATTCTAAAAACGTTATGAATTAAATTTAAGTTTTTTGTCAATATTTAAAAAAACATTTGACACTTGCTAATCTTTTTACTATACTAACATAGTGTTTAACTAAAATTATTAAAGGGCGATAAAAAATGACCAAAAAATCTAGCATTATTAAGTATATATTTGTTTGCATTGCAGTTGCACTTGGAATTTTTCTTTCAGTTTGCAGTTTTGCCATTCCATTTACAACTGTTAACTTTAATGGCTTTGCAAATTCCATACCACTTGGCCTAGACGTAGCAGGTGGTTATTCTGTTGTATACGACGTTGAACTAGAAGACGAAAGCGCAAATCTTGAAGAAGAAGTGCAGTCTTCCATAGCTTTTATTAGTGACGTTTTAGCAAGGCAAGGATACTCCGATGCCGTTGTTACAAGGCAAGGGGATAGTCAAATAAGGCTTACTATTTCAAATAACAATAATCCTAAAACGCTTATTAGCACTCTTGGCAGCGCGGGTAACGTTTACATCAAAAGTTCACAAACAGAAGAGATTTCAGATTCCGATATAGTAGGCGACGATATATCAAACGTTTACGCTACCAGAATGCAAACGTCTGAAACAGACTTTTCTTGGGGCGTTATGATAGAGTTTACAGAGACGAGTACAACGGGTAAATCTGGCGCTCAAAAGTTTGAAGAGTTAACAAGCACTGTTGCATCTAGCGGAAATACTATATACATTTACATGGACGACGAACTTTATCAATCTGTTGGCGGCATAACAGAAGCACAAACAGGTGGCGTGTTGTTTTTATCTGGCGGCGGAATAACAACTCAGGAAACAGCAAATCAGTTTGCACTTCAAGTTCTTGTTGGAACGCTAGACACAAAGCTTTCACAAGCTCCAAACTCTATAATGGAAATTCCAGCTACACTAGGCACTAACTTTATTATGTTTGCTTGCGTTGCACTTGCAATACTTTCAATTATCTTTGTAATATTATTAGTAGTGAAATTTAAAGATTTTGGTTGGATTTCACTTTTAAGTTTGTTAATTTATGCAGTACTTGTAGTATTCTTCATGCAAGCTATTCCATTAACGCTTTTAACGCTTGGTGGGTTTATAGCTCTTGCGATAGGGCTTGCTATACTTTTCATTTCCCACGCAATCATGTTCAATAATATAGCAAAAGAATACGCTTACGGAAAGAAAATACATTTGTCCGTAAAGTCTGGTTATAAAAAATCTGTTCTTCCAATTGTGGATATAAATGTAGTAGCAATTATAGCTTCATTTGTAATGTGGTTTTTAGGCGATGTGTTCACTATGAGCTTTGGGCTAATTTTAACAATTTCATGTTTAATGGGCTTATTTACAACGCTTTTAGCAACTAGGGCATTCATGAAGTGGTATCTTCCAATAAACAGCACAAACGCAAAAAAACTTGGTTTTAAAAGGGGAGAAAACGTAAATGAAATCTAATTTTTGGTTAAGAATAATAGCTCCCGCACTCATTTTAGTTCTAGGAATAGTACTCTATTTCACAGTTGGATTTAATAAATCCTTAGAACTTAGCGGATATCATTTAATAGAAGTAAATATTCAAGAAACGGAAATTTCTGAAGCAGTAGATAAAATAAACACCGTACTTGAAAATAAAGATTTGGATATTAAAGACTACTATCTAGAAAAAGACGGCTACGGCGACGTTATTGCTATAAAGTTTACAACAAATTCTGAAAACGCTACCGAGCTTGAAAACACAATTCAAAGCGAGTTAATGGCAAGCTTTGGATATGATGCAAACTCTTTAATAGAAGAAACTTTTGTAAAAGTAAGTGGCTTTATTGCACCTGAAAGCATGAGCTTAACTTTTGCTGGCTGCGGACTTGCTATACTTATTGGGCTTGTTGGCATATTTGTATATGTAGCTTTAAGACACAGCGTTGCAAATGCATTTAGCATAGTGCTATCTGTAATTCTAGATACTTTACTTATGATATCTTTAACACTAATTTGCAGACTTCCAATCACAACACACTACGGCATAGCAATAGTTGGAACAGCAATATTCTCTATAATTTTAAACACTCTATTTTATAGCAAACTCGTAGAAAACAGTAAAGAAGAAGCCTTAAATAAAGCTACCAACGAAGAAGTAATAAAGGTTACACAGCAAAATTTTGCGCACACACTTATTTTAATTGCTTTAACTTGCTTAATAGCAATTGGCGCCTTTGCATTCTATAATCTTTCAACTTCAATTTCGCTTGCGCTTGGGTTTATTGCAGCAGTTTACACGTCGCAGTTATTTGTTCCACATCTTTGGGCAATGGCTTATAGAAAGAGAATTAAAGTTAAGAAAGAAAATAAAGAAGAAATTAAAGAATAGTGCAAATTTAATTGCATTATTCTTTTTTTAATATTATAATAAAACCATAAGGTAGCAAATTTATTTTGCTAAGTTTGAACAATTTTGTTCATTTAATTTATTTTATTTAATAAGGTTTTTTATGAAATTATTAAAGTATTTCAACGGAAGCATTGATGCTTCTTTTGTTCATGATGTAATGGATAGGTTTGGGCTCTCTAAAATTATTGCAGAGCTAGTTGTTTCACGCGGGTTTAATACAATGGAAAAGGTGGAAGAGTTTTTAAACCCAAAAGTAACCCACGACCCGTTTAGCATAAGAAATATGGACAAACTTGTAGAAAGGGTAAAAGCTGCAATAAGTAATAAAGAGAAAATTTTAATATTTGGCGACTATGACGTAGACGGCATAAGTGCAACTGCAATTATGATTAAAACGCTAAATATTTTAGGCGTTAATCCAAAGTACTATCTTCCAAATAGGTTTGTAGACGGCTATGGTTTAACCTGCGCTGTTATAGATAAATTAAAAGAAAAATATAACCCAAACCTTATTATTACAGTAGACTGCGGCATTTCTTGCTATAAAGAAGTTGAATATGCGAAGAGTTTAGGTATAGAAATTATAGTAACAGACCACCACGAAATTCCAGAAATAATTCCAAGTGGAATAGTACTCAATGCTAAAATTGAAGGGCAAGAATATCCGTTTCGCGAACTTTGTGGAACTGGTCTTGCGTATAAAATATCAGAGGCATTTTTAGGAAAAGAAGCTAGGCAGTTTCTTCCAATAGCTGCAATTGCAACCATTGCCGATATTGTGCCTCTTGTGGACGAAAATAGAACAATAGTATACAAGGGACTAAAACTTTTAGATAACTATTTGCCAATTGGCTTAAAAATGCTCTTTAAAGAGCAAAAAATGCCGCTTTCTAGAGCAAATTCAATAGATATATCCTATAAAATTGCGCCAAAAATAAACGCATCTGGCAGAATGGGTGACGCAGCTGATTCCTTAAAGTTATATCTTGAAACTGACCCCGTTGAAATAAAAAAACTACTTGAAAAAGTGTCTAAACATAATCATAAAAGGCAAGAGCTTTGTACAAAAGTTTATGAAGATTGTAAACGCATGCTAGAAAACGAAAATATGAGTACAAATAAGTGCATAATACTTTCTTCTAAAAAATGGGACCAAGGCATACTTGGAATAGTTTGCGCAAGGCTTGTGGAAGAATATAACAGACCGGTTTTTCTATTTTCTGAGCTTGAAGAAGACGCAAAAGGTTCGGCTAGAAGCATTCCTGAAATTAATGTGCACTTGCTACTAAGTTCTATGAAAGATATGCTTGAAACGTTTGGCGGGCATACAGTTGCAGCGGGGCTCACTTTAAAAAAGGAAAATTTGCCAATTTTTAAACAAAAGGTAAACGAGTATATATTAAACAACATAAACGACGAAGTTTTTACGCCAGTGCAATATTACGATATTGAAGTGGCACCAGCTGACCTTAACAAAGCGCTTTTAGAAAGTATGCAAAAACTTGAACCTTTTGGGCTAGCAAATTCCAACCCTAAGTTTAAAATATCAATAGATAAGTTAGACGTAGTTCCAATGAAAAATTTTAATTACCATTGCCAAATTAGAATGCAAAATAAAATAAACTTTGTTGAATTTAACTACGTTCCAGACCATAACAGATTAAAATATTGCAAAAATAAATCTATAATATTTGAATTGCAAAGCGACGCCTATCAACAAACGTTAAAGGGCATAGTTAGGGGAAACCACTTCGAGTATCCATTGCTTTTTAACAAGAACTTTAATTCTGGAAATATAGAAACGCTTAAATATTGCTTTGAAAAGTCTCCGCGAATATACGATTATTATACTGAACAAGATTTAATAAACTTTGTAAGTGCGCCAACAAACTTTGGTACAGCTTTTGTTGCCTTTAACATGAAGGATTATAACGATTTTATCTCCAATTACAACATGGATAAAATTGTAAAGCTCAACATTTTCGATGGCTTAGAAGATAAGGGCTTTAACACACTATTTTTATGCCCTGAAAACATAGATTTTTGTAGACATTACGAAAGAATAGTATTTTTAAGCCCAGTGCTAGACGGCGGATATATAGCAAGAATAAACAAACTTAGCGACGCAAAAGTATATTTGCCACTTAATAAAAAAGCAAACACAAATTTTAAAAACTTAGACCTTTCAAGGCAAACTTTTGGCAAAATTTACAATGCAATAAAAAGGTTTAAAAACGGCTTTGTATGTAAGGAAGACTTATATAACAAACTAAAACTTACAGTAAGCTATGAAACATTTTTAGTTTGCTACTTAACCTTTGCCGAACTTCATATTATTGACACATATATTGAAAATGGCTTAACAAAATTTGTAATAAATGATACAATTAAAACAGATTTAAATAAATCTAGCGTTTACAACATGGCTAAACTCTTAAAAAACGTAACGGAGTAGTAATGATTTTAGAGATAATAAAGAAAAATTTTAATCCAACGGAAAAGCAAGTGGAGATTTTAAATAACCTTGCGCCGTTTTTAGACGATGAAAAATGCTATAAAATTATTGAAGAGCTAATAAAACTTAAATTAGATTTTCAAACTATTTGCGCATTTTTATTGGACCAAGCCGTAGAAAAAACGGAAATAGAAGAAAATAAAATAAAGAACACTTTTGACGAAGAGACGTTAGAGCTTTTTAAGAATCTTCAAATAATAAAATCCTTACACACTCAAACTAGAACGGAAGAAGCGGAGAATTTAAGGAAAATGCTCGTTGCCATGAGTAAAGACCTAAGAGTGCTTATAATTAGGCTCTATTGCCTTTTATTCGAGCTTAAAACGTATAAATTGCCGTTAACTAACGACCAACGCAACATAACAATAGAAGTTAGAGATATTTTTGCACCCCTTGCTGAAAGATTAGGCTTAAACGTAATTAAATCGGAAATGGAAGACGAGTGTTTAAAGCTTCTTGAACCTAGCGTATATAAGTCGCTATTAAATAACGTCAATTTAAAGAGAGATGAGAACCAAAAGCAGATTGAAATTACAAAAGCTAAACTAGAAAATATTTTAAAAGAGCTTGGAATTAAAGGGCAAATAATGGCAAGGCAAAAGCACTTTTCTAGTGTTTATAAAAAAATGCAATCTAAGCACTTGCCGCTCGCCAAAATTTACGATTTAATTGCTTTAAGAGTTATAGTAGACAAAATTGAAGACTGCTACGCAATTTTAGGAAAAATACATGCTATTTATAGACCAATGCCGGGAAGGGTGAAGGACTATATAGCAAACCCAAAGGCCAATGGCTACCAAAGTTTGCACACCACAGTTATTGCGGAAAACAATAGGCCGCTTGAAATTCAAATTAGAACGCTTGAAATGCACAAAAACTCTGAATATGGCGTGGCTGCTCACTGGATGTACAAAGAAAAGAGAACAAAAAAGAGTTCCTTAGATTCTAGGCTTAGCTGGATTAGAGAAATTATGGAAATGGGCAAGGATATGAGCTCAAAAGACTTTATCCAAACCTTAAAAACAAACCTATACGGCGGAGTTATATTCGTTCAAACCCCAAAGGGTAAAGTGCTAGAATTTCCAGAAGGCGCTACGATTATAGACTTTGCCTATGCAATTCACACCGAAGTGGGAAACACGTGTGTTGGCGGTAAAATAAATAATAAAATTAGGCCTCTTGACACAAAACTATCTAACGGCGACATTGTAGAAATTTTAACATCGGCTTCATCTAAAGGGCCGTCTAGAGATTGGTTAAACATTGTTAAAACGGCGGACGCAAGGCAAAAAATTAAGCTTTTCTTTAAACAAGAACTAAAAGAAGAGAACATAAAGAAAGGAAAAGTAATACTTGAAGAAACTATCAAAGATAAAGGCTACACAACGGAAAAATTGCTTCAACCTAAATTTTTGGACGAAGTGTATTACAAATACTCCGTTTCTAACCTAGACGAATTATATGCTGCCGTAGGATATGGAAGTTTACCTTCTAAGGTTATTGTTTCTAAACTTGTTCAAGAGTATGAAAAGACAATTAGTAAGGAAAAAGAGCCAGTAGAAGTTCAACAAATAACTTTAAGGACTAATAAAGATGGCATTTTAGTAGACGGTTCTAGCGGGCTTTTAATCAGGTTTGCTGGTTGCTGCTCTCCAGTTCAAGGGGACGGCATTGTGGGCTATATATCTAGGGGTAAAGGCGTTACAATTCATCGTGACAATTGCCCGAACTTAAAATATTTAGAAGGTGAAAGGTTAATTCAAGCTACATGGGATTTAAACTCTGAAAAACCGTTCACGGCAACACTTAAAATTAATGCAGAAGACTGCCCGAATTTGATTACTCAAGTAGTAAAAGAGCTTGATATCTTCAAAGTTAAAAGCATGGATTCTCACACCAAAGGGAATGTTTCAAATGCAACAATTAAACTAGAAATTAAAAAGAAAGAAGATTTAACAGCACTAATAAAGAAGTTAAAGCAGATTAAAGGTGTTGTGGACGTGTTTAGGTGATTTTATGATTATAAATACAAATCAAGATGAATTTAAAAACGACTTATACGATATAATGCATTTATATTATCCAGACCTTGTTTTAAATGAAGAAGATGGGGTTGTTTTAACTCATGAACTAATTTTAAAGGATGATATAGAAGAAAATCATTTTGATTTAAATGGTAACAAATATTCTGAGCAAGCCATTTTACCTAAATTTAGAAGCGAACTAAAAAAGAAGAGGGTTATAAAAAGAAACATAAAACTTTCACTGTATAAACATTTAGTGAACATTACGGGTAAAACAATGCCTTGGGGATCTTTAACAGGTATTAGGCCTACAAAAATAGGTTACGAGCTACTAGAAGACGGCGTCTCTCCGTATTTTATAAAAGAAACGCTTATGAAAAACTATCTAGTTAGCGAAGAAAAGGCAAGAATAGTTGCAAACGTTATAAGAAATCAGAACTGCATAATTAGAAATGAAAAACTTGTAGATTTATATATAAACATACCAGTTTGCCCGTCGAGATGCTCTTACTGCTCCTTTATATCTTCTGAATATGATAAAGTTAAAGATATACTGCCTGAGTATTTAGATAATCTTGTAAAAGAATTAAGAGCAGTTCAAAAAATAGTTAGTGAAAAAGCTTACGTTATAAGGACAGTATACATTGGCGGCGGAACGCCTAGTGTTCTTACAAGTGAAGAGTTTAAAAGAATTTTTAATGAAATTAACTATCCAATATCCGAGTTTACAGTAGAATGTGGACGTCCTGACACAATAACGGAAGAAAAACTTAAAACATTAAAAGAAGCAGAAGTAACAAGGATATCTATAAACCCACAAACATTTTGCCAAAAAACGTTAAAGCTTATTGGAAGGAATCACACAACAAAAGACGTATTAGAAGCCTATAAACTAGCTTTAAAATACGACTTTTCTGTTAACATGGATTTTATAGCAGGCTTACCAGGGGAGAAATTTCCAACCTTTAAAAAGACAATAGATACTGCAATAGAACTATCGCCAGATAATATCACTGTTCACACGCTTTCTTTAAAGCATGGTTCGCTCTTATTTAATAATCCACCAGATACCGATGCAAACGTTGCTAAAATGGTAAACTATGCCTACACAAAGCTGACGGCGGACGGATATAAGCCATATTATCTATACAGGCAAAAAAATCAAATAGAGGGGCTTGAAAACATTGGTTATGCTAAAAAAGGCAAGGTATGCGTGTTTAACGTAGATAGCATGGAAGAGACAAATAGCATAATAGCATGCGGAGCAGGAGCTATTTCTAAACGTGTATTTTATATTGATAACAGAATAGAAAGGCTGGCTAATCCTAAATTTCTTACTGATTACAATCAGCGCATAGACGAAATTATTGAAAAAAAATTCAACTTCTTTTAGATACAAAATAAATCTTTTGCATATAAATATATGTGGAATATTACAGAAAGAAAAGAATCTTGTCAGCTAAAAAGAAGCTATATATAGCTTTGGCTATAATTTTTCTTGTTATTATTTTAATAATAATTTATTTGCACTGTGTTGTAAACCCGATATTAATTGATGCTACGGAAGCAAAGGTGCAGTCTTTAACGCAGCAGGCAGTGGAGTCTGCTGTATACGACGTTATAAAGGACGAAAATGTTTACGACAATTTAATTGAAATTGTAAAAGATTCTAATAACGACGTTCAAATGATAACTGCAAATGCTTACGAAATAAACTTATTTTCAAAAGAAGTTTTGGCTTCCGCTCAAAATAACCTAAATAACCTTGGAAATACAGGGGTAGAAGTGGGCATTGGAACTTTTACAGGGCTTACGTTTTTAACAGATTTGGGGCCAAAGGTTAAACTTAAACTTGCGCCAATTGGAACAGTTTATACAACTTTTAGGTCAGAATTCACGTCCGCTGGAATTAATAATACATTACATAAAATATATTTATTAGTTAAAACCGATGTAAATATAATTCTTCCTACTGATACTAAGATAGTTAATACCACAACGGAAATACTTATAACGGAAAGCATGATAGTAGGTAAAATACCGGATACATACTTAAATTCTAGTCAACTTGACGAAATGCTAAATTTAGTTCCAAAAAATTGAATAAAAAATTTTAAATAAAAAATAATAGAGGTATGCAAAGTCTATGGCTTTTAATACCTCTATTTTTGTTTTTATTGCTTATTTTACCTTTTATTTTTGAAGCTAGAGTTTCATACAATTTCTACAAAAATTTTGGAACACTTTCGCTTAAACTTTGGTTTATAAGGCTAACGGTAATAACTTTTAAAGTTAAAGGGAAGAAACTAATTGTAAGAACAAAAAATAACGCAAAGCAAATTGAAATTTCATTAGTTGGGCCAGAAATTAAGCTTTTAGAACAGTTTTCCGTTCAAATTAAGGATAAAATCAAGGTTAAAAAACTAGAATTTCATTCTAGAATTGGCACAGGCGACGCCTTTCATTCTGCAATGCTTAGTAGCTTAATTTCAATTTTAATAAGCATGCTTTGGGGGTATATAAAAAATGAGAAGGATACAGCTTTAATAGACGTTGTAAATCATACTGAATACAAAGAAAAGGTTTTTCAAATTAGCTTGCTTGGCAGAGTTTCTATATCCATTTTCGATACGCTTTATTCCTTTATTATGGCAAGTATAATTGTTAAAAAGTCGGATAGTAGAAAGGGTTACGTTTCAGTTAAAAATTAAGGAGAGATTATGAAAATTTTTGATGAAAATTCATCTAACATCAACATTTTAATAGAAGAGAGCATTTCAAATATTAAGAGTTTGATGGAAACAAACACCATTATTGGCGACTCGGTTATAGCTCCCGACGGAACTATAATTATACCTATTTCAAAGGTTAGCGTAGGCTTTATTGTAGGTGGTGGAGAATATTCCGATAAAAGTTCTAGAAAGGTGGCAAAACACTATCCTATGGCAGGTGGTAGCGGTGGCGGCATGAGCGTTTCTCCGGTTGGTTTTTTAATTGAAAGCCATGGAAACTACAAGTTTATAGATATAGAAAATAAAACGGCGTATCAAACCTTTTTAAATTTATTTAACACAATTGTAGATAAATTAGGAGAGAAAAAAGAATGAAAAAAATACTCGTTTGTTTAGCTATTTTACTTTTAGTAAACGCGTTTTTTGCTAGGGTTGAAGTAAAGGCAGATTTTCAAACTTCGGCTAAAGCCATGTGCTTAATAGAAAAGACTACGGGCAGAGAAATTTGTTCTAAAAATGAAGAGGAAAAGCTGCCTATGGCAAGTACAACTAAAATAGTAACGGCATTAACAGTGCTTGAAAATTGCGACAACCTAGATGAAAAGTTTAAAGTAGATGATAGAGCTGTTGGCGTTCCAGGAACGTCTATTTATCTTATAAAAGGTGAAGAGCTAACCGTTCGTGAACTACTTTACGGAATGATGCTTGTTTCTGGTAACGACGCAGCTACTGCACTTGCTTTACATATTTCAAATAGTATTGAAGAGTTTTGTAACCTTATGCAAGAAACAGCTTTGAAGGCAGGTGCTACAAACTCGTCTTTTTCAAATCCTCACGGTCTTGATGAAGAAGGGCATTACACAACGGCGCACGACTTAGCTTTAATAGCTGCAAAAGCACTTCAAAATCCAACTTTTGCTGAAATTGTCTCTACGCGTGATTGTAAAATTTCTGGAAATGAAAAAAATTCTATAAGATATTTAAAAAATAAAAATAAGTTATTAAACACCTTTCAAGGTGCAACTGGGGTTAAAACAGGCTTTACAGACGACGCAGGGCGCTGTTTTGTAGGCTCGGCAGAAAGGGAAGGTACGGAGTTTGTGTGCGTGTTATTTAACTGCGGACCAATGTTTGAAGAGTGTTCAAGTTTGATTGAAGAAGCTTTCAAAAACTATAGTTTGATTGAAATTGTTCCTTCCTATAACTATATAAGTAAAGTAGGCGTTATAGATGGTAGAGAAGAAGACGTAAAAGTATATTCTAGAAAAGGCTTTTCTTATCCTTTAAGCGAAGATGAAAAAAATAGAATTGTGTACGAATACAATATTCCTGAAAACATTACCGCACCAATTGAAAAGGATAGCGTTGTTGGCAATTTTAATATCTACTTAGACGGCAAACTGCTATTTTCTGAAAACGTTTATGCTATGGAAGAAATTAAATCTGTAAACTTTTTAGAAAATTTAAAGGAAATAATAAAAAATTGGAACTCAAATTTCCTTGACATTGCTTAAAAAAAATCTTACATTATTTACATGAGAATAAATAAATATTTGGCACAATGCGGCTTAGGTTCGAGAAGAAAAGTAGAAGAGCTAATTTTAGAAAACAAAGTTCAAGTTAACGGCAAGGTTATAAACAATCTTGCCTTTCAAGTAAATGAAAAAAAGGATAAGGTAACCGTAGAAAACAAAGAAGTAAAGCCTTTTAATGAATACGTATATTTAAAACTAAATAAGCCCAAAGGCTACATTTGCTCTGCCAAAGACGAAAAAGGAAGAAAGACTATCTACGATTTAATTCCAGACGCGAAAGGGCGTCTTTTTTCCGTTGGAAGATTAGATTATAACACAGAAGGTTTACTTCTTCTTACAAACGACGGAGACCTTGCATATAAATTAACACACCCGAATTACGAGATTGAAAAGGAATACATTGTAGTTATAGAGGGAAAAATTAAAGAGAGCGAGTGCGCAGTTTTAAGGGCTGGAGTTATAGAAAATGGTAAACGTATGCCGGAAGCCAAAGTAGACGTTATTCAAGTTTTAAAAGATAGAACAAGGCTTTCTGTAAGGATAGATGAAGGTCAAAATAGACAAGTGAGAAGAATGTTTGACCCCATAGGAAAAACCATAATTCTTTTAAAACGTGTTAGAATAGGAGAAATAACGTTAGGCGGATTAGTTCGTGGCAAATATAAAGAATTAAACGAAGAAGAACTTGCATATTTAAGTAAAATATAGGGGGTTTTAATGTATAAATTTTTGCAAATAATTGTATGGCCATTTTATAGGCTATTTCATCCAATTAAAATTATAGGAAAGAAAAATATACCAAAAGGCAAAGCTGTGCTAATATGTAATCATCATAGCAATTCCGACCCAGTAATTTTAGCTACGGCAATTTTTAGACACCAATATTTTTTAGGTAAAAAAGAGCTTTTTAGTAAAAAGTTTAACGCTTGGTTTTTTAGAAAATTAGGCGTTATTCCAATAGATAGGGGTTCAGTAGATTTAAAAGCAATAAGGGCATGCCTAAACGTTTTAAAGGAAGATAAGCTTTTAACTATATTTCCAGAAGGAACAAGAAACAAGACGGAAGAAGCCCTACTTGAAATTAAGAATGGTGCGGGAATGATAGCAGTAAAGGCAAATGCGCCAATAGTTCCTATGTGGATAGAAAAAAAGGCTAAAGCGTTTAGAAGAAATAAACTCATTATTGGCGAGCCTATTTCTATGGAAGCCTATGCAGGCTTAAAACTTTCAAATGAAATATTAGACGAAATAGGTGAGAAGTTAACAACATCTATGTTAAATTTAAAGGATAGTTTAAATAAATAATACAATATATTGTGTACTATGCATTTGCATAGTACTATATATTTACTTTAAAAAATTTGCAAAAAATAGACAATTGCTTGACTATACAAAGGATAATATGATAAACTTTTCAAGTTAGGAGAAAATATGGAAGAAAATGTAAAAACGCTTGAAATGGAAGCGTTAAAAGAGCTTGTAAAAATTGAAGATTTAAAAGAACTTTCAAATTTCAAAGTTAAGTACTTAGGCAAACAAGGTTTGTTTACAGCACTACTTAGAGGAATGAAGGATATTCCTAAGGAAGAAAGGCCACAGTTTGGAGCGCTTGTTAACTCTTCTCGCGAAAAAATAGAAAACGTTATAAAGGAAACGGAAGAAAGGCTAGAAGCGTTAGAACTTGAAAGAAAGCTTACAGAACAAAAAATAGATATTACAGAGCCGGCTAAAAACACGGAAAAGGGGCAAATTCATCCACTATATAAAGTTATGAACAAGCTTATGGAAGCTTGCGTGGAAATGGGCTTTACAGTTGTTGACGGGCCAGAAATCGAAACGGATTATTATAATTTTGAAGCTTTAAATATTCCAAAAGACCACCCAGCTAGAGATATGCAGGATTCCTTTTATCTTGCACCAAATTTAATAATGCGTTCGCAAACCTCTGCTATGCAAATTAGGGCAATGGAAGCTATGAAACCACCTATTAAAATTGTAAGCCCAGGTAGAACTTACAGAGCGGATAGCGACGCTACACATTCTCCTGTATTCCATCAGTTTGAAGGTCTTGTTGTAGACGAAAACATAAGCATGATAGACTTAAAAGCGCTTTTAACAAAACTCTTAAAAATGCTTTTTGGCGAAAAAACTCAAATAAGATTCAGACCGTCTTTCTTCCCATTTACAGAGCCAAGCGTAGAAGTAGACGCAACTTGCCCAATGTGCGGTGGAAAGGGTTGTGCAAGATGTAAAGGTTCTGGCTTTATGGAACTTCTAGGCGCAGGAATGGTAAACCCAAAGGTTTTAGAAAACTGCGGAATCGACTCTAAAAAATATTCCGGACTTGCCTTTGGTTTTGGTGTAGACAGATTTGCCATAACAGAATACAAAGTTCCATCTATTAGAATGATGTTTGAAAACGATATAAAATTCTTATCACAGATAAAATAAACGGAGTAAAAGATGAAAGTTACATTAAATTGGTTAAAAGAATTTGTTAAAATTGATATTTCGCCGGAAGAATTAGCAGACAAACTTACAAACGCAGGCTTTGAAGTTGAGGAAATTGAATATCAAAATAAGCATTTACACGACGTGTACGTTTGTAAAATTTTAAGCATTAAAAAGCACCCTAATGCTGAAAAATTAGATATCTGCCAAGTAGATTTAGGAGACAAACAACTACAAATAATCACGGCAGCGAAGAACATTAGGGAAGGCGACTACGTTCCAGTTGCGTTAGATGGCGCAGACCTTGTTAACGGCGTTAAAATTAAAAAGTCAAATTTGCGTGGCGAAGTATCGGAAGGAATGTTCTGCTCAGGCGAAGAACTAGGTATAACTGAAGATTATTATAAAGGTGCAAACGTATTCGGAATTTTGGTGTTAAACGAAAAACACGACTTAGGCGAAAAAATTGAAACTGCGCTAGGCTTAGACGATGTTATACTTGATATAAACATAACTCCAAACAGACCGGATTGCATGAGCGTAATAGGTATTGCAAGAGAAATCAGTGCAATTCTAAAAACTCCGCTCATTTCTCAGGACCCTTATTACGAAGTAGACGAAAACGACGACGTAAACAACTACGTTTCCGTAGAAATCAAAAATTATGACCTTTGCCCAAGATACATGGCTAGCGTTGTTAAAGATATTGAAATAAAAGAAAGCCCTATGTGGCTTAAAAAGCGCATTAATGCAGTTGGCATAAAATGTGTAAACAATATTGTAGATATAACAAACTACGTGCTTGTAGAGCAAGGGCAGCCAATGCACGCTTTTGACGAAAAGTACATTGAAGGAAATAAAATTATAATTAGAAACGCAGAATCAGGCGAAAAGATAAGCGTTTTAAACGGCAATACTTACGAGTTAAAACCATCATTTAACGTAGTAGCGGACGCTAAAAAGCCAAACGTAATTGCAGGAATTATAGGCGGTGTAAATTCTTCCGTAACAAACTCAACAACCATAAGCGTGCTTGAAGCAGCATGCTTTGAAAGGTCTAACATTCGTTCAACAAGCAGAAGCATAGGCGTAAGAACGGATAGCACCGCAAGATTTGAAAAAGGTGTAGACGTTGGCTCTCCAGTTTTAGGTATGCAAACGGCATTAAGTTTAGTTTACAAGCTTAAAGCAGGAACAATTGTTAAAGGCATAATAGACGTTAAAAAATACGAGCCAAAAGAAAAAGTTTTAACTTTCTCTTTAAAAAGAATATTCAAAATTCTTGGCATTGAAGTAGAGAATAAAGATGTAAAAGATATTTTATCACATCTTGGCTTAAAACCAGAAATTAGCGGCGATAAATTAACTTGCACCGTTCCAATTTTTAGAACGGATATAGAAAATGATGCCGATATAGCAGAAGAAATTATTAGGCTCTATGGCTACGATGTATATGACAACCTAGATGTACCTGCTTTGAAAGATTCTTCTTACACAATAGGTAAATACAACGACATTCTTAGCTTAGAAAACAAATTAAAACTCATACTTTGCGACGATGGATACTTTGAAACGTTAAACTATACTTTCTGCCCACCAAATGCAAATGATTTAGTTTTAATAACTCCAGAACATAAAAACTATAACATGATAAAGCTTGGCAACCCTATAAGCGACGAACTATCATGTGTTAGAACAAGCATGGCTTTCTCTATGTTAAACTCGCTTGCTTACAACGTAAAGCACGGCAATAAAAATTTAAGATTTTTTGAAACGGGAAGGGTGTACCTTGCCAAAGAATCACCTTTAACTGAACAACCAGAAGAAGTAAACATGCTAAGCATTGGTGCCATAGATGACAGCATAGATTTCTTCACATTAAAGGGCACAATTGAAAAACTTTTAGATAGTTTCGACTTTAAATACGATTTAAAATATTCATCTCTTCCATACCTTCACCCAGGTATTAGCGCAGATGTTATAGACAAAGCTTCACAAGAAATAATATGTTCATTTGGAAAATGCCACCCAAAAGTTTGCGCAAATTTTGAACTTCCAGATAAAACCTTCTATGCGGAAATTAATATAGATAAGCTTTCAAAATTTAATGAGAAAAAGGTAACAACAAAACCTATATCTAAATTCCCATACGTTGAAAGAGATATAGCTCTAATTGTAGACGAAGAAGTTACGGCTGAAAAGCTTTTAAGCTCCGTTAAAAAATCGGCTGGAAATCTATATTTCTTGGCAAATATATTCGATATTTATAGAAGCGAAGCCTTAGGCGAAAACAAGAAGAGTGTTGGTATTCATGTAATCTTATCTTCACAAGATAAAACGTTAACTGAAGAAGAAGTTAACCAAGTTATGAATAAAATTTTAAAAGATTGTGAATATAAGTTTGGGGCAAAATTAAGATGATTTATTTTGATAATGCTAGCACAACTAAACCTTGCGAAAAATCTGTTAGATATTTAAACGAATATCTAACAGATAAGTTTTTTAATGCGTCGTCTATCTATAAACAGGGCATAGACAATAAAACTGCAATTACAAATTGCAAAAAATTAATTGCCAAAACACTAGGCGTTGAATTTAAAGACAACGTTATTTTTACCGGTTCTGCCACTGAAGCTAACAACTTAGCAATACTTGGTTCAGTTAGAAAAAATTTCAAAAAACTTATCTTTTCAGCAGGTGAACATCCGTCTGTGTACAATACGGCGCTAGATTTACAAAATAAGGGCTATAACGTGGAATTTGTAAATTTAAATAAAAATGGTAGCGTTGATATAGCCGACTTCAAGAATAAACTCACGCCAGATACAAGTTTTATATCTATAATGCATGTGAACAACGAAACTGGCGCAATTAACAATTTAAACGAACTTATTTCAATAAAAAATAGAATTTGTCCAAATGCAATATTTCATTCAGATGGTGTTCAAGCTTTTGGAAAATTGAAGTTTACATTAAATAGAGATATCGATTTGTATTCTATAAGTGCGCATAAAATTCACGGACCAAAAGGCGTAGGTGCTTTGTATGTAAAAAATAAAGCAAAGCTTAACCCCATAGTTTTTGGTGGCGGACAAGAATACAATTTGCGTTCAGGAACGGAAAACGTGGCGGGAATAATGGGCTTTACGGGAGCAATAGAAGAAATAAATTACAATAATTCTATAGAAAGCATTAAAAGCTACATTATAGAAAATTTAAACCCAAATTTTAAAGTAAACGGAGAAGAAACCAGCCCTTACATTTTATCGCTAAGTTATAAAGGTATAAATGGAGAAACCCTAGTACACATGCTAGAAAATGAAGACATTTTAATAAGCAGGGGCAGTGCGTGTTCAGGTTCCAAAGTTGGCAACAGAATTTTAACTGCCATGGGGCTTGATAAAGATAGCGTTGTTGGAAGTATAAGGCTTAGTTTTTCAAGATACAACACGTTAGGCGAAGCCAAGATAGTTACACAAAAACTAAATGATTTTTCTACAAAACTTTCAAACTTATAAGAGGAAAATATGAAAGAAAACGTAATAATACTAAGATACGGAGAACTTTATTTAAAGGGAAACAATCGCTCTTTTTTTGAAAACACTCTTTTAAAAAACATTAGACATAGCTTAAAGGATTTTACTTTTGAGTTAAAGAAAATTTCAGGCCGTTACGTCATTTCAAACTATAACGAAGAAGATTACAATCTAATTATAGAGAAGCTTACAAAAGTTTTTGGACTAGTATCTGTTAGCCCAGCTTACGAGTTTCCAACTAATATAGAAGATATTGAAAATAAGTGCAAGGAGTTAGCAGCAGACCTTTCCGGCACGTTTAGAATAACTACAAAAAGAGCAGATAAAAAATTTCCTATAAAATCAGATAATTTTTCTGCTATGATGGGAGAAGTTATTTTAAAGGCTAACCCTAACTTAAAAGTAGATTTACATAATCCAGATACGTCGATTATCATAGAAATAAGAGAAAACGGGCAAACGTATATTCTATCTAAAATAATTCACGCACACGGTGGAATGCCCGTAGGAACGGCGGGCAAAGGGCTTTTAATGCTCTCTGGTGGAATTGATAGCCCAGTGGCAGGCTACATGATGGCAAAACGTGGGCTAACACTTTGCGCTATTCATTTTCATAGTTTCCCTTACACAAGTTTACAAGCAAAAGAAAAGGTTTTAAAACTAAAAGAAATATTAGAAGGTTATACCGGTAAAATAAAATTATTTGTAGTTCCATTTACTAAAATTCAAGAAGCTATACACGTAAACTGCTTTGAAGAGTATATGATTACCATAATGCGCAGAATTATGTTAAGGATTGCAGAAAGAGTTGCGAAAAAATATTCTTGTGGAACAATAATTACAGGTGAAAGCTTAGGGCAGGTAGCTAGCCAAACCCTTGAAAGCATAACTGTAACCAACAGCGTAATAAAAGAGCTTCCAGTTTTTAGACCACTTATAGGTATGGACAAAACTGAAATAATGAAAATTTCAAACGATATCGGCACTTACGAAACGTCAATTCTTCCTTATGAAGATTGTTGCACTGTGTTTTTACCTAAAAACCCAGTTATCAAGCCAACTATAAAAAAGGCTATTCACGAAGAAGAAAAATTTAACTTAGATTATTTAATAGATGATGCTATAAATAATATTGAAATCATAGAATAATTGTGTGTATTATTTTGCATAGTACACAATATATAGTATAGTATGCTTTTATTTTCATAAAAATTTTAAAAATTATAAAATCTTGAACTAAATTAGTTGACAGAGTTCAAGATTTATTTTAAACTTATAAGGTAAATTTATTGATTAAAGAGGTAATCTTAGGCGAGTTTTCGCTTATACCTTAAATATAGAAAGCTTGGCTAAATAGCCCCTTTGTGATAAGTTTAAAATTTAATAAGAGGTGAAAATAATGAGCAACAGTTTATTATTAAGCGTTGCTCCTTATGTGCTTGTTTTGGTTAGTCTTGGAACTGCCATAATTGGCGTTGTTGCCGGCATTTGGATTGAAACATTTTTCATTGCTAAAAAGACTAGTAAAAATAAGGCACAAGCGTTAAAAATAATAGAAGATGCTTATGCTGAGGCCAAAACAGTAAAAAGGGAAGCATTGCTTGAAGCAAAAAATGAAGTTCAAAATTTAAGGCTTGATTTTGAAAAAGAACAAAAAGAAAAGAAGCTTGAAATTCAAAGGTCTGAGGATAGAATCTTACAGCGTGAAGAGTTCATAGATAAAAAAGAACTTGCACTAGATAAGAAATCTGAAGCCTTAGAACAGACAAAACAAGAACTACTAGACAAACAAACGGATTTAGAAAAACTTTACGAAGAGCAAAAAGAAGTTAAGGAAAATATGGTAAAGGAACTTGAAAAAGTTTCTGGTCTTAAAAAGGACGAGGCTAAGAACTTAATAATCAACGCTCTTACTGAAGAAGCAAAAATTTCTGCAGCTAAAACTGTAAAAGAAATTGAAAACACAGCACGCGAAGATGGTCAAAAAATCGCAAAAGATATTGTTGCATTAGCCATTCAAAAATGCGCCACAGACGTTACGTCTGAAACAACTGTTTCCGTTGTTACAATTCCTAACGACGAAATGAAAGGAAGAATTATAGGCCGTGAAGGAAGAAACATTCGCGCAATTGAAAATGCAACCGGCGTAGACCTTATTGTAGACGACACACCAGAAGCTATTACACTTTCGAGTTTCGACCCAGTTAGAAGAGAAATAGCAAGATTATCACTTGAAAAACTTATCTTAGACGGAAGAATACATCCTACTAGAATAGAAGAAATTGTAGAAAAAGTTACACGCGACGTTGAAAATACCATTAAAGAAGCTGGCGAAAAAGCCGTTGAAGAAGCTGAAATTTACGGTATGCACCCAGAACTTATTAAAATATTGGGCAGACTTAAATTTAGAACAAGCTATGGTCAAAACTGCTTAAAACATTCGTTAGAAACTTCTTACATTGCAGGACTTTTAGCTGCCGAAATTGGTGCAGACGTTAAGGTTGCTAAGCGCGGCGGACTCTTACACGATATCGGAAAAGCTCTTGACCACGAAGTTGAAGGAACACACGTTACAATTGGTGTAGATTTAGCTAAAAAATATAAAGAAAGCCCAGCTGTTATTCACTGTATTGAAGCACACCACTTTAACGTTGAATTTAACAGCGTTGAAGCAATTTTAGTTCAAGTAGCAGACGCAATATCAAGTTCAAGACCAGGTGCTAGAAGAGAATCTTTAGAAAACTATGTAAAAAGGCTTGAAAAATTGGAAGAGATTTCTAATTCATTTAAAGGCGTTGAAAAATCTTATGCTATTCAAGCTGGTAGGGAAGTCAGAATTATGGTTAAACCTTCTGAAATTTCCGACGAAACTGCAGTTTTTCTTGCAAATGACATTGCAAAGAAAATTGAAAAAGAAATGGATTATCCAGGTCAAATTAAAGTTAATGTTATTAGAGAATCTCGTTTTACAGCAATAGCAAAATAAAATTAACAAAAAAATCGCAAAAACTTATTTGCGATTTTTTTATATTGTTAAAATCTTTTTATTAGTTCCTTAGATATATAATAAGAAATAGGAACATTTAAAAGCAACACAGATGGTAAAATTAATGTTGTTGAATAGCCTGAAAAATTTCCACCATTAAACCCAAATAATACGTTGAACGAGAATACAAGTAAAATTCCTAACACTGCAATTGCCAAATTAATAAAGAATTGCTTAATTTCCTGCGCTTCTTTGGGCAGCTGTTTATCGGGATTTTTATAAAACATTATTCCAGAGTATATGGCTGGACAAAAGGCTAAAACTGTAACTACAATATATATAAATAAATGTTGCGGATTGGCGCCAGAAACACTTAAAATTGTATATGTAAGCCAAGTTTCAACCAAAATTAAAGCAAGATATATTACAGATTTATAAAAGTTTATCTTGTTAATAGGAGCAAATTCGTTGTTGACTTTTTTAACGTGTTGCTCATTTTGCGAAGAAATCTCTTTTGATTTATAGGGATAAAATTTTAAGCCATTTTTCTTATAATGTTCTTCCAAAGCCGAGTAAGAAAGATATCCTTCAGAAGATTTATCGTTAAAGCCTTTCTTATATAAGTCTTCTACAAGTTCATTATATTTATTTTCAACTGTAGAAAATTTAAATAGGGGACTTTCTCCAACAATTGTAAAACGTGCGGGTTCAATTTTCTTAACTTTTGGTAAACTATCTGGATCTGGAGTTTCCGTTATAAAAATGCCTTCATCTTTTTCTTGTTTGGAATATGTATAATCTTTTTTCTCTTGGCTTAAAGGCTCTTTATCTTCAGTTTTTACCGTTGTTGTAGTAGCTATATTTGAATACACGTTTGTTTCATTTGTATTTTGATTATAAGTATAATCCGTTTTATCTTCAACCAAAGTTTCGTTACCAGTATTCATATATGTATAAGCTTCTTGTTCTTCTACCGGTTCTGAAACTAAATCTGGTTCATTAGATTGTAATACGTTACTTGTATTTTCATTAATAAACTCATTAGTTGATTGATTTTCAGTATAAGTATTTTGTTCTTCAGAAATAACGTTTTCAACATTTTCCGCTATATTATAGGTTTCTTCTTGTTTTGTAGAAACAAGATTTTGCGACAAAATTGGCTCGCTTTCAGATGATTTTAAGCTTTCTGCAAAAGATTTATTAAAAGGTGCATCTTCAATTTCTTCTTCAAAATCGTTATCATTATAATCTTCTTTTATATTTTCTGCAAAGCTAGACACTTCATTTTGCTTTCTAAGAGCATTTAATTCTTGATAAACGTTATAATGTTTTTCTGGTGGCGGAACAAATTCTTCTTGTAGCTCATATTTTTCGTTTTTCTTTCTTTCTTCTTCTAACTTTTTATTAGCAAGTTCAAAAATGTCTAATTGGTCGGGGAGAAGTGGATTTTTAGAAGAGTTTTGCTCCTCTTGCTTTTTATTATCTTTATTAATCTGTGAAAACAAATTTTCTTGTTGTAAGAACTTAGGTTCGTTATTTTCTTCAACTTTATCTTCCTTAATTTCGAACTTTTCTCCATTTTCGCCATCTTTTAACAAGTTCGAAACGGCGGAATTAGAGTTTATAAAGTCGTTTTGCCATTGTTCTGTTTGTTTTCGCCCAAAATCAGTAAGCCTATAATAGTGACGTTTTCCGCCAATGTCGCTATCTCGCCAATATGAAGAAATTAGTTTTTGATTTTCCATTCTTGTTAAGCTACTATAAAGGCTTGGCTGCTTTATTTTAATTTTTCCGCCAGATTTTGTTTCTATATCTTTAATAATTTCATAGCCATACTTATCGCCATCAAGAAGCGTCGATAAAATTATAGTTGAAAGTTGACCTCTAGGAATTTCTTTAATTTCCATAAACAAAAACCTTTTTCCTAAAATTTAAAAAGAGTTATATAAAGAAAATATCAAAAATGGCTGTAAACAAAGATTTTTAACTCTAAAAAGATAATAACAAATAAAAATGATTAAGTCAAGCATTTGCATAGTACTTAATAAATTTGCATAGTACCGCATAAATAAAGGAAAAGATTAAGATTTTATGTAAAAAATTTATAAAAATTTTTATAAAATACTTGGAAAACAAAAACGCAAAATTTTAATAAAACCTCCGTCAAATTGCCTAAACTATTCGCAAAAGCTGTCTTTTGCGAATAGTTTGTAAGCTCATAAAACCATAAAAATTTTTAAAAATGCAGCTTTTTTCTATCTACCCTATTTAATTTGAAACGTGTTAACGTGTTAAAGTTCTTCCTATTAGTTAAAATACTTGTATAATTTAAAAAAGTTCTTAATAGAATTAAGAAAGAAATATAAAAAGGGCAGTTAAATAAACTACCCTATATTTTTCACTATTTCCTTTAATTTTTCTAGAAGTTCCCCTTCTTTACACATTATCTTTTCCCCTGTTTTTCTTATCGTTATCTCCACTTCATTATTTTGTAACGACCTTGGGCTTATTACTATTCTAATTGGGATTCCCATAAGCTCACTATCTGCAAACTTGCTGCCAGCGGAAACATTTCTATCGTCAAATAAAACTTCATAGCCAGCTTTATTTAGTAAATCATAAATTTTTTCTGCTGCATAAGCTACATTTTCATCATCTAAACGCAATGGGCAAAGATAAACGTGCCAAGGAGCAACTGCGTACGGCCATATTATTCCCTTTTCGTCGGAACTTTCTTCTACAATGCTCGCAAGGCACCTTCCTATACCAATTCCGTAACAACCCATAATAGGATTAATTTCTTCCCCGTTTTTGTCGTGGACTGTCATTTTCATGCTTTCAGTGTATTTTGTGCCTAATTGGAATATATTTCCTATCTCTATTCCCCTAACAATTTTTAAATGTCCTTTGCCGCATTTTTTGCAAACCTGCCCTTCTTTTACTTTTGAAATATCTTCAAACTTATCTGGTGTAAAATCTCTTTCAAAAGAAAAATTCTTTATATGGTATGGTTTTGCATTTGCACCTACAACTAAATTTTTAGCGCCTTTAAGAGAGATATCATAGATTGTTATTATATTGTCTTCTTTAAAGTTTTTAGGGCCAATATACCCTGCTACAATTTTTGGGTGGTCAACTGTAATTGGAAGAACTTCTTCTTGTAATAAGTTTCTAAGTTTAATTTCATTGACTTCTAAATCGCCACGTACAAAAGCTATAACGTATTTTTGACTCTTTGCTAAATAATAACAAACCGCTTTACACGTTTGATAAGGTTGAATGTTGAATAAAGCGCAGATATCTTCTATTGTTTTAGCGTCGCCAGTGTTTACTAGTTCCGTTGTTTCTTCTTTACTATCGTATAAATCTAATATAGAGTCAGCAACTTCCATATTGGCACTGTAATCGCAACTATCGCAAACTACAAGACTATCTTCCCCTATATCAGAAATAAGCATAAATTCGTCCGCTATTTTCCCGCCCATCATGCCTGAATCGCTTTTAACGCTAACTACGTTTTTCATGCCCATGCGCTTATATATGTTGAAATACGCCTGTTTTACAATTTCATAATATTGGGCTAAATCTTCTTTATTTAAATGGAATGAATATGCGTCCTTCATTATAAACTCACGAACTCTAATAAGCCCTGCTCTAGCCCTTGGCTCGTCGCGAAGTTTAGTTTGAATTTGATAGATCATAAAAGGCAATTGGTCGTAACTTTTTATAGTATTTCTAACCATGTGAACGGAAGCTTCTTCATGAGTCATTCCTAAAACCATATCATGATCTGCCCTGTCTTTAAACCTAAACATTTCGCTGCCAATAGATGAATAACGACCGCTTTCTTCCCATAACTCTCTTGGCATTAACACTGGAAATAAAACTTCTTGTCCGCCAATTTTATCCATCTCTTCACGAATTATTTTTTCAAGTTTAGCTTGCACTCTATAAGCTGGCGGAAGCAATGAAAAAACACCGTTACAAACTTGCTTTATGTAACCTGCTCTTAAAAGATACTCATGGCTTTTAGCCACAACGCCCGAAGGAACTTCCTTGGTTCTTTCCCCTACTAACTTTGAAATTTTCATAAAATCCGCCTTTAATTCAATTTTTTAATAGTTTAACATAGTTCAAATTTTTTAGCAATAATTTGATTAAATTTCTTGAAAATTATTTATTAATATGATATACTAATTAAGTTTTAATGCTACTGTGGCTCAGTTGGTAGAGCAGCTGATTCGTAATCAGCAGGTCGCGGGTTCGAGTCCCGCCAGTAGCTCCAAAAATTTAAAATAAATATAAATGGTTAAAAATTTAGCATAGTACACAATATATGGTATGTACTATGCTTTTTACTACTCAAATTAGCACAAAAATTTTAACTAGCTAAAAGTTCTTTACTTTAAAATAAAAGTTGTGCTAATATATTTTTATGCAAATAATAACTTTAACAGATAAAGAAAACGTAATAGAGCAAAACACTTACCTTTTGCTTAAAGATAATGAAGGTATTTTAATAGATGCCGGAGCTAGCTTAAAAGAAATAAAAAAATATAATGTGAAGATTATTGCTATACTTCTAACCCATTCTCATTTCGACCATATTCTTTATTTAGAAGAAATACAAAAATACTATAACTGCCCTATCTTTATTTCAGAAGACGATAAACAAGGTTTATTTAACACAAGGTTAAACTTATCTATTATTTGGAAAAGCTTTAAGTTTAATGGAGATTTAAGCTTAATAAAAACTTTTAAAGATAACGACATTTTAAATTTGAATGAATTTAATTTTAAATGTATTTTAACACCTGGTCACACCCTTGGCAGTTCTTGTTTTTTAATTGAAGAAAATCTTTTTAGCGGAGATACACTTTTTGCTGATAGTATTGGCAGAGCTGACTTTCCTAATTCTTCACAAGTAAAACAAAAATCAAGCCTAGAAAGGCTTGATAAACTAAACTACAATATTTTATACCCTGGGCATGGAAGAACATCTACAAAGCAGGAACAAAAGGCTAATATAGAATTTTGGCTTAACCAATTAAACTAAAACTGCATCTTCCCTTTTCAATATCTACGTTTTTTACAGTAACTTCAAGTTTTTGACCAAGCTTGACTATTTGATATATTCTAGCATCATTTTTAGTAGTAGCATCAGATACGTGTAACAAGCCTTCAGCACCGTTTTCAAGTTTTATAATAGCACCAAAAGCTAGTATTTTTATAACTTCTCCGTTATACTTTTCTCCTACAATAAGTTCTTTTAAATGCGCTATTTTAGGGTTTTCGTAAAGCTGTTTTAAGCCAAGCGAAACCTTTTTATTTTCTTTATCTACTTTAATAACTCTAAATTGCCTAGTTTCGCCAACTTTTAAAACTTCGTCGGCACTGTTAATTTTATCGTAAGAAATATCTGAGATGTGAAGTAAACAATCTATGCCGCCAACGTTTACAAAGGCGCCGAACGGTACGATTCTTACCACAGTTCCTTCTACAACTTTATTAATAAAAATGCTTGACCAAAAAGCCTTTTGGTTCTGTTCTTCTATTTGGTCGGCAAGCATTTTCACGGAAGCTATTATAAACTTTTTCTCTCTATTTATTTCAATAGCTATAGCTTCAAGCTGCTTATTTTTTAATTTTCCTACGTATCCAATTTCTTTGCTAGAGACCTCGTCAGCTGGAACGTAAATTTCATATTCACCAAGCCTTGAACAAAGCCCGCCATCTTTAATATTTGTAACAACAAACGTAAACTTAGAGCCAAGTTTAATTTTTTCAGCAGTTTGCGAGCCAACTATTATATAATCAGCTTGAGATTTAGAAGAAATTATCATTCCTTCTTCATTCTTTTTGTTTGTTATTACTACTTTGTATCTATCCCCTAACTTTACTTGGTCATAGTCGGAAAAATCTTCTCTTGGAATGAAAGAATCGCGCTTTCCACCAATGTTGAAAATAACGCCATCGTCTCGTTTTAAAATTACAACGCCTTCTACCATTTTACCGGCAGAATATGTTTGAAAAGATTTGTCTATTGCTTCTAAATTAAATTGCGTCTCCATGTTGCTCCTCTTTAATATTTTCGTCGTCACTAGTAAACGTTTCTATATCTTCTCCCTGTAAAAAGTCTGGTATTTCTTCTTCGTCTGGAAGCTTAAAATCGTTATATAAGCTATCAGATTTTGGTTCGTCTTCCGTTTTAATAAGAGCAATTCTTTCAAGAAGTTCTTCATAATTTGGAAGCTCGTCTATATCCTTTAAATCAAACCTTTTTAAGAATTCGTCTGTTGTACCAAAAAGTAGCGGCTTACCAACGGCGTCCTTTCTTCCAACTACTTCAATCATTTTATGCTCTGTTAGAAGCTGTACTGTATAATCGCAGTTTACTCCCCTAATCTCTTCTATATCTAGCTTTGTTACAGGCTGTTTATATGCAATTATGGCTAAGGTTTCAAGAGCTGCTTTTGTTAAAGCCTTTTCCCTTATAGGATTTAAAATTTCAGAAATATAGCTTGAATAAGCAGGGTTAGAACATAGTTGTATTTTATCCTTATATTCAATAATATGAATGCCATTTTCGCCTTCAAGGTCCTTTTTAAGCTCTTCTATAGCCTTTTTTACGTCCTTAATGTCGCAATCTACTAAACTAGCAAAGGCGGAAACTTGTATTCCCTCTCCTGCAACAAATAGTGTGGCTTTTATTATCTCCTTTAAGTTTTTAATCATGGTTTCTCCTATTTATCGTTTTCAAAAATTTCAATTTCAGCGAAAGCCGACGTTTGAACTACCTTTATTATTTGCAATTTTAAAAGTTCAAGCACGGCAAGAAATATGTTTATTAGTTCACTTTTGGTTTGATCTTCTTCGAATAGTTCAGAAAACTTTAAGTGCTTATTTTCTCTTATTAGGTTTTTAATAGAAATTATCTTTTCAGCAACAGTAAACCTATCTTTTTCAATTTTCTTAGGCTCTTCTTTAATAATCTTTTCATCAGTTTTAGCTAGTATTGCCACAAAAGCGTCTAAAAGTTTATCAAGCACCATATCTTTTAAAACAAATCTTGGCGCTCCAACGCTGGAATCTGGGGCTTTATACATTTTGTCTATATCTTCAATTTGCTTTAAATCTTGACTAGCTTCTTTAAATATTTGGTATTCCTTCAAGCGCTCTAAAAGAAGCTTTTCTTCATCAATTTCATCTGGCGGATTTTCTTCAGGACGTGGAAGTAAACTTTTTGATTTTATTTCTATAAGTGTTGCAGCTACTGTAATAAACTCCGTAGCCCTTTCCATATCTAGCTCGTCTAAGCCCTGCATATAGTCTAGATACTGCTCCGTAATGTCAGCAAGCTTAACGTCCGCTATGTCCATTTTAGCTTCTTTGATTAAATGCAATAATAAATCTAATGGACCTTCAAAGTTGTCCAATTTAAATTTATATTTGTCATCAAACAAGTTTTCCTGAATTATTTCTTCCATTATATGAACAGCCCCCAAAAGCCAAAAAATAAATTTTCAATTCCTGTTACAACATAGGAATAGAATAGGTCAAATATAGGTGTTATAATTATAATCAAAAGTATAATAGACCCATATTTTTCCATAAAGGTCACAAATTTGTTATCGTATTTGCAAAAGCTTTTAATAAAGTTAAAACCATCTAGCGGATAGATTGGTAGCAAGTTGAATATGGCAAGTGATATATTTACTACAAAGCTAAATAAAAGGAAATATTGTAAAAAGAAGAAAAATAGATTGTTAGGGTTCAATAGTAAACTAAAATAAAATAGACCGCTAAATATAAACGCAAGTATGATATTAGTTAAAATTCCAGAAATTGAAACCCAAGCCATACCCGCTCTAAACTTCTTAAAACGTAGTGGATTCACTTCCACAGGTTTTGCCCAGCCAAAGCCTACTAAAAGAAAGCATAACATACCAAGCCCGCTAATGTGAGCAAACGGATTTAAAGTTAACCTACCCGTTAGCCTTGGAGTATCGTCCCCCATTTTTGTAGCAACAAAGGCATGAGAAAACTCGTGTGCAGTCATACCGATACACACAGACAAGAAATATGCTACTATAAAAGCTAATATTGCCCAAACACTAAGCTCTCTGCTTAAAGACAAGAGAAAGTAAATCATACCTATTTATTATATATTAATAATAAATATAAATCAAGGATTTTGATTTGTTTGACGAAGAAAACTTTTTGTAGTAAAATAAATTTTATGAAAGAAAAAACTGTTTTAATAACTGGTGCATCCAGAGGAATTGGCGCAGAATGTGCTAGGCTTTTTGCTAAAAACGGATATAACGTTGCTTTTTGTTATAATAAATCTATTAAACTTGCCGAAGAGCTTTATAACGAACTTTTAACTTATAGCGTAAAAGTCTACTACGAAAGAGCTGACGTAAGCAAAGCGCACGAATTAAAAAACTTTATAGAAAACTCTATTAAAACGTTTAAACAAATAGACGTTTTAATAAACAATGCCGGCATAGACCTTCAAAAACTTTTTATAGACTGCAACGAAGAAGACTACAACTATATTTTTGACACCAATTTTAAAAGTATGGTAGTAGCAAGCAAACTAGTTTTAAAAAATATGCTAGATTTTAAAGCTGGCAAAATTATAAATATATCTTCAATTTGGGGATTAACTGGCGGAGCTTGTGAAGCTTTATATTCTGCTTCAAAGGCAGCAGTTATTGGGCTTACAAAAGCTCTTAGCAAAGAATACGGCAGAATGAATATAACGGTAAACGCAATTGCTCCCGGATATATTCAAACGGATATGAATAAAAATGTAAGCAAAAACGACGCAGAAGCTTTTAAAGAAAGTACAAGCCTAAATAAGCTTGGAACGCCGCAAGACGTGGCCGAACTTGCCCTATTTTTAGCTAGCGAAAAGGCCAGCTATATAACTGGCCAAATAATAAATGTTGACGGCGGATTAATCTAGTTTAATATTTTTTAAAATCTCTTCTACAACCTCGTTTATAGTAAGATTTGTAGTGTCTATTTTGATAGAATCCTTAGTGCAAACAAGCGGCGCAACTTTTCTAGTTGTGTCGTTTTTATCACGTTCTATGATATCGTCGTAAATCTCTTTATATTCTACCTTTTCGCCGCGGTCTATTCTTTCCTTATAGCGTCTTTTTGCTCTTTCTTCAGGGCTTGCGTCTAAGAAAAATTTGTTTTTACTATCCTTTAAAACATTGCTTGTGATATCTCTTCCCTCTACCACAAGATTTTCCTTTCTAGCTAGTTCTCGTTGTAAATCTATTATACTTTCTCTAACTTCACGATAAGCAGACGTAACAGAAGATAGCATGTCCATTTCTTCCGTTCTTAAATATGGCGAAACATCTTCTCCGTTTAAATAAGTGTGTTGAACGCCGTCTAAAAACTTTACGTCTATTTTAATTTTACTAAGTAAGTTTTTTACTTGCTCAATATCCTTTATATCTATTTTAGCCCTAGAGCAAGCCACTGCTATTGCCCTATAAAGCGCGCCCGTATCTAAACAATGCCACCCTAAGCTTTTTGCCACAAGCTTAGAAACCGTACTTTTCCCTACACCAGCAGGGCCGTCTATTGCAACACTTAACATAATTTCTCCTATAAATTGTTTTTTACATTTTTTATAAAATCTAGCGTGTCAAAAAGGCTAAACTGCAAACGCTCATCTTTAAACATAGGTTTAGTTTTGTCTAAAATTGAAACAAAATCTTGCCACCTTGCATTATTTAAAAAGTTTATAGACCTTATAAAAACTTCGTAAATATCATCACTTTCAAAAATGTTGTCTGGTAAGTTGTAAATTAAACTTTCTACAAAAGGTTGATAAAGCGCTTTGTTATATAAGTTAAAGTAAAGCATGTTATAAATTTTAATTAAATTTAAAACTTTATCTTCCTTTCCACTTGCCATCTCTTTTAAATTTTCAAAACGCTCGGTAAAATTATACTCAAAGAATTTGTTTAAAATTTTATTATAAACGGAATAAGTGTTTTCTTTCTTTATTGCAGGATAAACGTTCACAGGAAAGCTAAAATCGTCACCCGTAATGCTTACAACTGCATTTGTAGAACTTACAATTGAAAGCGGAGTTATATAGTTAGAAATAGTGTTAACTAAATCTAAACAAAGGTCGTTTATATCGTACTTTCCTTTTAACTGAGCGTTAAGCGTGGTTTGCTCAGTAATGTTTTTATTGCGTCTTTTTCTTTTCTTTTTTATTCTAGATTTCTTCCACGCAAACTTTAAACGCTCCCAAAAGGATTTAAATTTATTTTTAACAACTTTAACTGTATTTAATTCAATTTGTGGACTTTTTATAACTAAAAAAACGTCTAGGCTAGAAATAGGAGTTATTGCGCCAGTTGCGAACTCATTTATTGGAACAACTTGTATGCCCTTACTAATTATGGCATTTTTTTTGCTTAGGTCTGTTATAGAAGACGTCAAAATCTGAACTAATCTAGAACAATTTTCATCTATTAAATCTTGACTTACGTTTTCTGTAAAGCCTAAAATCGTTCCCTTATCAAAAACTCCCATATTTCTCCTTTAAGGTTTTATAACTTTAATTCCACCCATAAATGGCACTAAAACTTCTGGCACTGTGACGCTGCCGTCCTCATTTTGATACTGCTCTATTATTGCTGGGAATAATCTAGACGTAGCTAGTCCTGAAGCGTTTAAAGTGTGGCAATATTTTGTTTTATGCGTTTCTTTATCACGGTACCTTATAGCGCCGCGTCTTGCTTGATAATCGTTAGCATTACTTACAGAAGAAACTTCCTTGTAGATGTTCATGCTTGGAATCCAAACTTCAATATCGTACGTTCTAGCCATAGAATGAGAGCAATCCCCTGCTGCAAGCTTAGAAATTTGGAAATGTAAACCCAATTTTTCTACTAAGCTACTAGCCTTATTTACAAGCTCTTCAAAGCTTTGTTTAGAGTTTTTTTCCGTGGCATAGTGAACCATTTCAACTTTATTGAACTGGTATCCTCTAACCATGCCCCTTTCTTCCGTTCTATAACTACCAGCTTCGCATCTATAACAAGGAGTGTATGCAAAATATTTTTTAGGAAGCTCGTCTTCTTCTAATATTTCATTTCTGTGTAAGTTTACAAGGGCTGTTTCTGCCGTAGGCAAAATAAACTTTCTAGGCTCTTGATTTTCAAGCCAGAAAACGTCTTCTTTAAATTTTGGGAACTGTCCTGCTACAAATCCAGATTCATAATTCAAAAGATGTGGTGGCAAAATAAATTCGTAACCATCTTTTAAATGTTCTGAAATAAAGTAGTTTATAAGAGCCCATTCAAGCCTTGCCCCTAACCCTTTATATATCCAAGTTCCGCGGCCACTTATTTTTGCAGCTCTTGCATAGTCTATTATGCCAAGTTTTTCGCAAAGTTCTACATGGTCTTTTGGCTTAAAACTAAACTCAGGTTTCTTACCAACCGTTTTTATAACCTTATTGTTTTCCTTTTCGCCAGGAAGAAGGTCGTCGTCTGGCATATTTGGAAGCGGACTTACAAAGTCGTCTATTTCTTTTTCACAAGCCTTTAATTCTTCGTCTAAACCTTCTATTTCAGCATTAAGCTCTTTTACCTTTGCAAAAATAGCGTTAATATCTCCACCTTGTTTTTTAACAACAGGCACAGAAGCGGATAGTTTATTCTTTTCATTCTTTAAAGCGTCAGCTTTTACAATTAGCTCTTTTCTTTTGTCTATTAAGCTAATTAAATTTGTAAAGTCTACGTCCCACCCTTTTTTCTTTAATGCATTCTTAACATACTCTGGGTTTTCTCTAATTAAATTTAAATCTAACATGTTTTCTCCTTTTAAACTTTTATTAAAAATAAATATATCACAACAAAAATCTTTTGACAACTTTTTTAAAAGAGTTTAAAATATATTTATGAGTTCAAATTACTTTTTAGATAGAGACAAGAATAACATCGAAAAGCTTTCTAGATATTTAGAGAGCTTACCTAAGTTCTGTTATAATTATTTCTTAGATTTAGAGCCTTATACGTCCACACTTTCAAGGCTTAACTATGCCATGGATTTAAGAGTGTTTTTTGACTTTTTGGCAAAGTATAAATTTATGTGCAAACCTACCGATATAACGGAAGAACATTTAAATAAAGTTACTTCGCAGGATATAACGTCCTATTTAAGTTACCTTTCCTACTACACTTTTAATGGAAAAAATTGTAAAAATGGAGAAAAAGGCAAAGCTAGAAAACTTTCTAGCATTAGAAGCCTTTTTAAATATCTCTTTAATAAAGAAAAAATTTCTTCTAATGTAGCTAGTAAAGTAGCTACGCCTAAAATTCACTCTAAAGACATTTTAAGGCTTGAAGTAGACGAGGTTGGCAGACTAATAAATCAAGTAGAAAACCCAAGCCTTCTCACAAAACAGCAACAAGGTTTTAACAAGCACACGCAAGAGCGTGACGTAGCTATGCTTACCCTATTTTTAGGCACAGGTATTCGTGTTAGCGAATGTGTTGGCTTAAATGTTGAAGATATAGATTTTGACAACAACGCCTTTAAAATTACGCGCAAAGGCGGAAATCAAGTTATTTTATATTTTGGTGAGGAAGTAAAAGAAGCACTTTTAAAGTGGCTAGAAGTAAGAAATCAGAAAAAACTTCCGGAAAGCGAAAAAGCGCTATTTATATCTTTACAAAATAGGCGCATAACAGTTCGAGCAGTTGAAAACCTGGTAAAAAAATATTCTCGAGCTGTTACCCCATTAAAAAAAATTTCTCCGCACAAACTAAGAAGCACATACGGCACCAACCTTTATAGAGAAACTGGCGATATTTACATAGTAGCCGACGTTCTTGGCCATAAGGACGTTAACACAACTAGAAAGCACTACGCAGCAATCAGCGAAGACAAACGCCGCTCTGTTGCAGACATTGTAAAATTAAGAAATTAAAACAAATGTTTGACAAATTTTTAAATTTATGCTAATTTAATAGCAAGAAGGAGTACCCATGAAAAAAAGCGAAGTTAATCTTGCTAAACTTTTAACATACTTAAAAAACTACCAGTGTCAACATGGATACACGCCTAGTTATAGAGAAATGCAAAGCTATTTAGGGCTAAAATCTGTAAACACTGTAGATTATTACATAAATAAATTAGTTGAAAGAGATTTAATAAGAAAAAACCCATTAAGAAAAAGGGCCATTGAAATTGTAGACGACACAAAAATGCTAAAAAATAGCATGGAAATGACAAGGCTGCCACTTTTAGGAAAAATTGCTGGTGGGCAACCAATATTAGCTGAAGAAAATTTAATTGAAACCTATGCAATTTCAAAAAACTTTTTTGGAACTGAACAAGATTTATTTCTTTTAAAAGTTGTTGGCGATAGCATGAAAGAAGGCGGCATAGCAAATGGCGATACTATTATAGTAAAGGTTCAAAACACAGCTGAAGATGGAGATATAGTAGTTGCAAGAGTAGACTCTGGTACAACAGTTAAAAAATTTTATAGAGAAAAAAATGGCTACAGATTGCAGCCGCAAAATCAGTTATACTTCCCTATTTATACTCACAAAGTTGAAATACTAGGTAAAGTTATAGGCGTAATAAAAAGGTTTTAACAATAAAAATTCACCAGCTTAGCTGATGAATTTTTATTATTTTGACTGTTCGCCTTCTTTAACTTTTTTAGCTTCTTTAGGAAGCTCTTTTTTAATGTTAGAAATTTTAGTTTTTTCAGGAGCTACTACAGTTTCAACAACCTTCAAACCTTCTTCCCTAGCAATTTCTAGCATTCTTTGGCTTTCCATATGCATTAAGAAAACTTGTTGTTTCTTAATTTTATTCTTCTTTATAATCTCTTTAACCTTCTTGATATCCATGTGAAGCTTGTTGCCAGACTCTGAGCAATCTAAATAATATTCGTCGTAGTTTGGAATATCAAAAGGAATATTAGAGCAATCTCCACTATAAAATATTTTCTTATTATTAAAGTTAATTTCAAGAGCGCAAGAATCCATATCCTTTGCGTGCGGAACTAAAAGCACGTTAACCCATTTAAAGTTTTTGGATAGCGGTTCAACAAAGTTAAAATCTCTACCTTCCTTTAACCCTAATTTTTCTACCTTTCCACCTTGTAAGCTTATGGTATTTAAAAGATAAGGTTTAATTTTTAATTCATCGTTACAATAATCAAAGAAAGCTGGAAGGTCTGCAACGTGGTCGTTATGACAGTGTGTTACAATTTGATAAACCTTTTTAACGCCTTTCATAATGCCAGACCTTTTAATTGCATCTAAAACGCCGTTTCCGCAATCTATTAAAACAAGTACGCTGCCCTTTTTAAAATACGCACTATTGTTTACTTCCGTTTTATTGAAAGCAGAGCCCCTGCCTAAAAATTTTAATGTTTGACTCATAATTTTCTCCTTGGAATAATTATAAACCATTCAAATTTGATTTGTCAATCAATAATAGAATTTATTTAAAGAAAAAGAGTGTAAACTTACACCCTTTTACCATTTTGATATAACTTTTTTAATGCTATCTTTATAAGATAACGCTTTTATATCTTCTTTTATAATTAAATTAATCTCTTCCTTAACCTGACCATCTTTTATAACTGTTAAAGTTCCTATTCTGTCACCAGCCTTAATTGGAGCCGAAACATTTTCATCAATGTTTATTTCTGTTTTAAAAGCGTCGTCTTCCCCTTTCTTACAAAGTCCGTAATAAGATTTTTCCGCATAGTAGTCTGCTTCATTTATTTTTGCTTTCTTTACTTCAATTTTTCCTAATGGCATTTCACTTGAAACAATGTTTTTATTTTCAAAATTTGCAAAACCATAGTTGAATAAACTTGCACTTTCGTTAAATCTGTCTTGCCCTGTTTTTGCGCCTATAACAACGCTTATAAGCCTCATATCTCCACGTTTTGCCGAAGCGCAAAGGCAGTACCCAGCTTCGCTTGTAGAGCCCGTTTTTCCAGCGTCACAACCTTTATAATATCTTGTAAGTTTATTAGTGTTTACAAGTTCTGTTTTTCTACCCGATGGGTGCACAAGTTCGTCCATCCAAATAGTGCTATATTTAAAATAGATATCATGTTTTAAAAGTTCTTTCATTAAAGTTGACACGTCGCGCGCTGAAGAGTATTGCTCTGGCTCAGGAAGTCCTGTACAGTTAGCATAAAGCGTATTCGTCATGCCAAGATTTTTAGCCCTTTCATTCATCTTTTTAACAAAGGTGTCTTCTGAACCTGAAATGTGTTCAGCTAATGCTACGCTGGCATCGTTAGCAGACGCCATAATAACGCTTTTAATCATTTGCTCCGCAGAATACGTAACATATGGGTCTATAAACACCTGCGAGCCACCCATACCTGATGCATTTTCCGTTGTAGTTATTTTTGTATCTAAGGCTAAATTACCCTTATCCATCTCTTCAAAAGTTAAAAGAAGAGTCATCATTTTAACCATACTAGCTATTGGAAGCTTTTCATCGGCGTTGTTTTCTTCTAAAACTTCGCCCGAAGAATAGTCGATAAGTATGCTAGATTTTGCCGTAATAGGCTCGTCAGCATAAGCAAAATTAGCTTGCGTAATACCGCTTAATGGTATTATGCAAATGCATAGTACACAACATATTGTGATTAATAACTTTTTCACTACCCACCTCGAATTTTTATTATTCAAGGTTAGTTTTTTACATTTTTTATATTTTATACATCAAAAATTTATTCTCTTTAACATTTCTTCAAATAGTGTTTTAAGTTTAGCACTCATTAATTTACCATTTTTTAACACTTCTTCATGTGTAATAGGTTCTTCTCCAATATCCGCAGCTTTATTAGTAACGCCAGCAACAAGAAAAACCTTCATATTTAAGCTATAAGCCTGTAAAACATCTAAAACAGGACTCATAGACACCGTATCCACCCCTATTGTTCTTAGCATTTTAATTTCCGCAGGTGTTTCATAAGTTGGGCCAGTAAGCTGAGCATGCACGCCTTCTTTTAATTCTAAGTTATATTCTACACTTATCTTCTTTGCTATATCTAAAATTTCTTTATCGTAAACGTCTTTTAAATCTATAAACCGAATAGGCTTTTCTGCAATAAGCGGATTTTGCCCTGTAAGATTTATATGGTCGTGAATTAAAACTATATCCGTAGGTTTAAAACTTTTATTCACAGCACCGCTAGCCGTAGACATTAAAATTAGTTTTACGCCTAGTTTAGAGATAATTTTATATAGAAGCCTTATATTATCAAGGTTTCCACTTTCATAGTAATGTAGTCTATTAAAAACTAAAATCCTTTTATTATCAAAGTCCCCAAATAGAAACTTTCTAGAATGCCCTTCAACATAGTTATACTTTATACCTAGGCTATTATAAGTAACTTCATGAACGTTACTAAGCTTTGGCAGAGCGTCGCCAAAACCAGAGCCTAAAACAATAGCTATATCCGCTCTATCTTTAATTTTCTTAACAATTTTATCTACTCTATCCATAACTAATTTATACCACACTTTTTATTTTTAGCAAAACAGTTTAAAGCATTATTTTTATATAGTTCTTTTTATTAAAGTTGTCGAATAAACTAAAATGTGCAAGCTTATAGTCGAATAAATAGAATTTCAAATATTAAATATGGCATAACTGGCTTTTTCAGACAAAACAAAATTAAAATTTTTGTTTTAATTTTTTTAGCTGTTCTTGGCATACTTACAGGCGTTTTTACTGCTTTAAAAAGTGGTATTAGCGTATATAATTCTCAGGACTATAATTTATTTGTGTTTACTAATGGAAACCTATTTAGCTTTGATATATTTTTCTCGCGAATGCTTTCGCATATCACTGTTATAGCAGTAATTAGCTTAGGTTCTTTAACTATTTTCTTGCTACCATTCTCTTACTTAATTTACATTTATAGAGCGTATTTAATTGGCTTTAACTGTACACTTTTAATAGTTCTATTCGGATTTTCAGGAATTTTTACAAGCATAGTTATCATAATTCCTTGCCAAATTGCAGTAACCTTTGTGTTTATTGTTTACTTCTGTATAATGATAAACAGAGCCATAGAAAAAAGGCGTTTCGGATATTGCGAAAAGCCTAAATTCTTAAAAGTTTTTTTAATTGCACTGCTTATTTTAACTTTATTAAACGTTATAGAAACATTACTACTAATTTGTTTAAACGGAAACACAATTTTAGTTATTTAAGCGTTTTCTAACATCCAATCTACGTAAACGCCATAGCCTTTTGTTGGGTCGGATAAGAATACGTGTGTTACAGCCCCTACCAGTTTGCCATCTTGAAGTATTGGGCTACCACTCATACCCTGCACTATACCACCTGTGAGCGCTAGAAGCCTTGAATCCGTAACACGAATTACCATGCTTTTATCGCTAGATTTTGGTTGATAAGAAGCCTTTATAATTTCTATATCATATTCTTCCCTAACGCCGCTTATAGAGCTAACAAGCTTTGCTTTGCCAGGTCTTACACACATTCTACTACCTATATCTACTGAAAGATTGTTGTCTATAAGACTATCTAGTTTAATGGCATCTCCATAAACGCCGTAAGCGCAATTTGTATCCACAGTACCCTTGTAGTTATCGCTCTGCATAAATAGACATTTTAATTCGCCAGGCTTTCCCCTTTCGCCTTTCGTAATTCCTATTAAACTACATTTATAAATTTTCCCTTCTAAAACCGGAACTTCTACGCCAGTTTCGTAATCTGTAATTGGGTGGCCAAGCGCACCAAACCTATTATTTTCAGAGTTAACAAAGGTAAGCGTTCCAACGCCCGAAGCATCGTCTCGAACCCAAAGTCCCAGTTTATACACATCGGCAGAAACGTCTAGTTCTGGAATAACTTCTATTTCCATTTCTTTATCGTCTCTAATTATAGTTAAAATTGTTCTCTCGCCGCTACTCCCTTCTAAAAGTACTGGTATTTCATCAACGTCTTCAATTATAGTTCCATTTATTTTGTAGAGTATATCCCCAGACTTTATAGGTTTATTTTTTATTGTTATTTTAGAGCCGTCTTCTGTTTGAACGGAATTTTCTCCAACAACAATCACGCCCTTTGTTTTTAAAGAAAAACCTAGCGGTATACCGCCCACGTAAACCTTAGGGCTATCCGTTATTTCCACGTCTACGGATTTTATAGGTATAATACCAAAAAGCTTAAAAGAAAGTTTTGTTTTAGTTTGTTTTTCTCCGCCTACGCTCACGTTTTCACTAGTAACCCCCGCAGACACAAAATTGCCAAATATATTTTGGCTATTTATATCTTCTATGTCTTCATAAGTTACTATGGCTTCATCTGGCAAGGAATACAAACTTACAACTTGCACATTTAGAGCAATAACAACAAATAATATTGCAAACATAACACCTACAAACTTTACAAAAAACTTTCTCATAGCACTATATTTTGCAGATTTAAAAATAATATTACAAAAAATAAAAAATCCATGTTCTTCACATGGATTAAGAAATCTTCTTTTTAAATTCTTCACTATTCTGTTTCAGCTCTCTAGCGTGCGCTATAGAAGTTTCCGTATTTATAGCACCACCTGTAAGCTGCGCTATTTGTTCTATAATTCTATCTCCGCTAAGCTTTTCAACCGACGTTTGAGTAGAATTGTTTAAAGTGTTTTTGGTAACATAAATATAACTATCCGCCATAGATGCAACTTGTGGTAAATGTGTTATGCATAGCACTTGGAAGTTTTTAGAAAGTTTTGCAAGTTTTTCAGCTACTGCATTTCCTATAAGTCCGCTAATTCCTGCATCAACTTCATCGAACACAAGTGTACCAACGCCGTCTTTATCAGCTAAAATATTCTTCATTGCAAGCATGAATCTGCTCATTTCTCCGCCGGATATAGTTTTTGAAAGCGGCTTTAAATCTTCTCCTAAATTTGCCGAGAATAAAAATTCTACGTTATCAAAGCCCTGCTTTGTAATATCATTCGTATAACTATTAGGCATAATATTAAAGCCAACTTTAAACCTAGCATTTTTCATGCCTAGTTCGGCAAGTTCCTTGCAAATTTTATCTTCCACTTCAAGGCTTAACTCTCGCCTTTTATTTGATAGGCTTTTGCTTAAATTATAAGCCGTTTGCTCTAACTTCTCTTCTTTAAGCGAAAGTTCTTTCAGCTTAGCTTCAGCGTTTTCTAAATTATCTAAGTCGAGTTTAGACTTTTGTAGAAATTTAAATACATCGTCAAGCGTAGGTCCGTATTTTCTTTTTAAAGATTTTATATGGTCTAAACGTGCGTCCACTTCATTCATTTTTGCTTCATCAAAAACTAAATCGTTAGAAAGCTTTTTAACTTCTTCTAAAACGTCGTCAAGCTCGTACATAGAACTAGTTAGTCTTTCTATAAGCTCTGGAAATTTATCATTGTATTGAACTATATTTTGTAAATCGTGAATACCTGCTTTAACATTAGCTAAAACGCCGCTCGAGTCGTCAAAAGCATAAATAAAATTGCTTAAATTTTCAGAAATTCTTTCCGAGCTAGCGTAAATTTTAAGTTCGTTTTCTAAAAGTTCGTCTTCATTTTCTTTTAGCTTTGCGTTTTCTATTTCAGAAATTTGATAGGATAGCAAGTCTATCATTCTTTCCCTATTTTCAAAATTTCCGCCAATTAAATTCTTTTCTTCTTGAATTTCTTTTAATTTGTTTAATGTTTCAGCAAGTGCCTTTTTATCTTCAAGAAAAATTTCTGGCTTATAGCTTTCAAGCAAAGCTAAATGATTTTTTGCACGAAGCAATACCTGATTTTCATGCTGCCCATAGAAATCTACAAGTGTAGAAGAAATTTGTTTAAGCATGTTAAGCGGATATTGTAAACCGTTTATTCTACACTCAGATTTCCCATCTAAGTTAAACGACCTAGTAAATAACAGTATTCCTTCGTCATCTATTCCAAGTTCAGTTAAAATATCCGAAGTCTGCTTGCCGTAATCAACAAAAGACGCTTCCACCTTCATTGTATCTTCGCCCGTTCTTATCATAGATTTAGAAGGTTTATCGCCTAAAACAAAATTTATTGAATCTATTATTATACTTTTGCCCGCGCCAGTTTCTCCAAGCAAAACGTTAAAGCCCTGAGTAAAATCAAGGCTTATGTCTTTAATTAATGCTACGTTTTTTATCTTTAAAGTTTGAATCATATTACACCGATAATTTTAAAAGTGTTTCAGTTGCATTTTGAGCCATTCTAAAATCTGGAAGAATTACCATAACGGTATCGTCGCCAGAAACGGAGCCCATAACGCCGTCTAAATTCAATTTATCTATAAGCCCACATATTGCCCCAGCCATACCTTTTATTGTTTTTATAACAGATAGGTTCTGAGCAGTTTTAATGGAAATAACAGCTTCTTTAAAAACGTTTATGTATTTATTTGAAACAGCTTGCTCGCCATTGTCTACAATTGAGTATTTATATTTGCCAGTTTCCGCACTCAAAATTTTAATTAAACCAAGCTCTTTTATATCTCTTGAAATAGTTGCTTGAGTTATATCAAAGTTGGCAGCCCTTAGGGCAGCCACAAGTTCGTCTTGCGTTTCTATCTCTTTTGTAGATATAAGTTCAAGAATTTTAGATTGTCTAGCAGAACGTGCCATATAAGCTCCTTACCTCCCTAAACTCCTTTATTTATGCGGATTCTAGCAGTTTTTGCATAAATATAAATTCATATTTATACAACCCTTTTCTTGCTTAGTGTGATTATTATACATTAAAATTTATAATTATGCAAGCGATTTTTGCATAAATATTCACACATTTTTTTATAAAAATTTAGCTTTTGAATGCGTATTCAAAAGGAATTTATAAAAATACACCGTTATGCAAAGGACTTATAAAAAATTACAGGCCTTTAAGCCTGCAACCTTTTTATTTTTATTTAGTTCTTTTCTTCACTATTAACGTTATTCTCTACTTTCTCTTTCTCGTCTTTTACTTCTGTCTTTTTTGTTTGCTTACCCTTCTTCTTATCTTTCTTATTTCTTGTAAATATGCTTAAACACTTACCTAATGTTAAAATTACCTTATTGCAATTTTCCATAGAGTAACGTTTAAAAATTGCCTTACCAAAAATTGTAAGACCTGCTATAACCGCCGACACAACGGAAGCCATAACTATTTCAAAGGCATCAGTTGAAGCATCAGTTACAATATGATACAAAATTGAAGACCCGCCTGCACCGGCAAGGATTCCACAAACGTCTCCTAAAACGTCAGCACAAAGTGAAGCTACCCTGTCCGCATTTTTAACTAAAAACAAAGCTTCCTTTGCTCCCCTAACTTTTCTAGAAGCCATAGCTTTAAAAGGCTCTTCCGTGCAAGACGCCACAGCAACACCTATCATGTCTGTAATTACACTTATAGATATAAACACAAGCACTACGATTATAGATATTACTATGCCGGCACTACTCATGGCAAGTTCGCTTAATATGCTAAAACTTAATGACAAAGCTAATGCCAGAAAGAAAATTTTAATCGGCCAAATATACCAAGGTTGTTCTTTAGTTTGGGTTTTAACTTTCTTTTTAACCTTGTTAGAATCTCCCTTCTCTTCCTGCTTAGTTTCTTCGTTATTTTTCATAATACTATTTTATGTTTTTACTTTTTTATATATTAAACCTTTTAAGATTATTTTTAAAGTAGGCGAAGGCATTATATTAGGTAAACCTTGCGACATAGGTTCGGTTGGATTTCCCAAACTTCAAAACCTGGCGTTACCACCATGGAAGTTTCCTATTACTTGAAGCCTTTCACCGAATCGCCACTAAGCTCACACTATAATCCCCAATATAACTGCGGACTCTTCCGCAATAGCCTAGAAGCTTTCCTTAACAGCTAGCTTTGCTCTTAGCTTAGTTTTGCAACACAAATTTCATTAGCTTACTAAAACGCGTCTGGCCAAAAACGCTTAATTTTAGCTTTTTATCAAATCCCAAGTATGCCACTCAAAGCAGGCTACACTGCACACAACTTTTGCGTCGCCTTGCAGGTTTCTCTCCTAAGAAGTGGAAAAATTCCACCTAGTTAGGTCTCCGCGATAATTGGAACGGATATTGTATGCCATTACAATGCGTCCAAAAATCTTAACTTCCAGCATCAGTCCCAATTTGGGCAACCAAAACTGACACCAGAAACTTCATAGTTATGCCCTTTGGTGCCTATTTCATCACCTTCTAAACAAAGTTCGCTGACTAGAATACTACGCCTTCGCAAGTATATTATACCACATATTAAAAATAATTGCAAACTATTCTTCACTAGATAAAAGTTTTTCAAGGTTATCTCTTATAACTGTAATTTTCCCTTTGCTAGAATTAAATTCTTTGTAAAGTGTTTCTGCAAGCTCACTTCCCCTTTCAAAGAGCTTAGTTCCTTCTTCTAATCCAATTTTACCAGATTCTAACTTTTCTATTATTTCGTCTAATTCCTTATTTCCTTCTTCAAAAGTCATATCTACCTCCTAACCACATCTATACTGCCATCAGCTAGCGTTACTAACAAATTCTCCCCTACGCTTGTTTCTTCCACGCTCGTTATAACCTTATCACCTTTACTTACTTTTGCATAGCCAAGCCGCATTATTTCTTTTGGGTTTAATTTTGAAAGCTTGGCAGTTTTTAGCGACAACATATATTCCCTTTCATTTAAAAAACTTTCTTGAACATTATATAGAAGTTTTAAATTGTGCACAAATTTAATTTTCAAACCGTTATACAAGTTAGAAGCCGCCCTAGAAAGCCTAGATATTTTATCTATTAAATTATATCTTTTAGACAAAACGTCTTCCGTAACTAGTTCGGCTGCCGCACTAGGCGTTGGAGCTCGCAAGTCTGATACAAAATCTATAATAGTAAAATCCGTTTCGTGCCCTACTGCAGAAACTACGGGCTTATTAGCTGCAAACACCGCTCTTGCAACAACTTCCGTATTAAACGGCTGCAAATCTTCAAGCGAGCCACCGCCACGAGCAACTATCATAACGTCTACACCATCGTAGTCTGAAAAGAAGTTAATACCTTTAACTATGCTAAGCTCTGCCATAGCACCCTGCACTTTTACTGGATAAAGTACAATATCAACATTTGGATTTCTTCTTTTTACAATGTTTATAATATCTTGAATTACAGCACCAGTCTCCGAAGTAACCACACCTATTCTTTTAATGCTCTTGGGGTCTATTATCTTTTTATGTTTAGAATCAAAAAGCCCTTCGTCTTCTAGCGTTTGTTTAAGTTTTAAAAACTGTTCAAACAAATTTCCCATGCCGTAAGGCGTAATTTTATTTACGTTAAAATTTAGCCTTCCGCCCTTTACGTAATATCTAGGGCTTCCGCGAACTATAACCATATCGCCGTTTCGAACAGACTGCAAATTAGCACCATCAAAACAAACGCAAGAAAGAAGTGCATTTTCATCTTTTAAACTAAAATACGCTATCCCCCTAGATATAGAAAAATCGGAGACTTCTCCAAAAACACTTATGTTTTGCAAAAGTTCTTCCGCATCAAAAATTTGTTTAAAATACGTTGAAATCTGAGTAACCGAAATTGCCTTTTCTTCTATCATATTATTTAACAACCTTTGCAAGTACGCCGTTTATAAAGCTACCGCTTTTATCTGTGGAATATTTTTTGGCAAGGTTTAAAACTTCGTTTATAACAACAGCAGGCGGAGTTTTTACAAACTTTATTTCACTAACCGCAAGATATAAAAGAGCTAAATCTACCTTATAAACCCTATCTAACTCGTAGCCTTCGCAGCATTCTTTTACCGTCTCTTCCACATATTTACTGTTGTCTTCAAAAGCCTTTATAAGCTCGTTATAAAAAGCTAAATCTTGCTCGTTTAAAGCCTTCTCTTCGCTTATTGCATTAAAAGACAGAGAATCATCTCCGTCCTTAAAAAGTTTTTCAAATATTATCTTAAAAGCAAACTCACGCGCGTCTGTACGCATACCTTCCCCCTAAACCACAACTTCTTCCTTAAATTTTACATCAACTATATGGACGTTGACCTTAGATGCCTTCATGTCCACCATAGACGCAATGTTATTCTTTACGTTTTCTTGCACCCTATAAGCTATGTCTGGAATGCTGAAACCGTTATAAACTTTTATATAAACGTCTACAAACAAATTTCCATTTTGGTCAAAGTTTACCTTAACGCCGTCAAAACCCTTTTTAGAAAATAGTTTTGCTATTGGGTTTTTAAATTTATTTGTAAGTGCTGCCACTCCGCTTATTTCCTTTGTGGCAAGATTTATTATAGAAAGCAGTATATTTTTATTACAAGTTATTTTGCCTTTGTTTGTATAATCCTTTTTTATCTCTGCCATATAATCTCCTTGCTTGAATTATATCATATATTCAAATTTTTAATCAAGCGTTTTTCAAATAAATACATTTAAATAGCAAAAGGCTAAGGCAGTATTTTTACCTAACTACCCTAGCCTTGTTTTATACTCTTTAATTTTATTCAACTGGTATTACTTTAACCATATTGGAAGTGTAATCTGTGCTATCTTTAATAAGCTTTAAGATTTGATTTGCTTGTTCAAAGGTAAGTTCTCCAGATTTAACTATTACGTTTATATAATTTGTGGAGGTTGTTACTATTGCATCTTGATAGCCTAAACTTTTAATTGAGTATTCAAGTGCAAGGTCAGATTCCATTTGTTCCATAAGCGCAAGCTTTGCAGCTTCTGCCTCGCGTTTCCCTTCTTCCGTAGTATCTGCACTTGCTATCATAGCATCGTAAGTAGCAAGCATTTCTTCACGTGTAGCGGCCCTATCCGTTCTATAACTATCAAAATAGTTATAAGATGTAATATTGCTTCCACCAGCATCTACCACCCTGTTATTTAAAGCTATGTTTAAATAACCCGTAACACCAAGAAGCACCACCATTGCAACTAAAATAATAATTTTTGTCCTTTTCTTTAACATAACACTCTCCTTTATTTTTATTTCCCAACTAATATTTCTATATTAGTAGTAGGCAAATTTAGTAAGGCTTCACACGCCTTTAAAATTTCCAGCTTAACCTTGTAGTTATCCGCTCCGCCAGCCACAACTATAACAGAGCTAATTTTTGGCACTACGCCGCTTTCAAGTTCCGCACCTTCCGCAAGCATAACCATAACTTCAACATTTCCTGCCCCGTCTATATTTGAAAGCACGTTTTCTAGCCTGTTTTCAAGTTCATATGCGTATCCGCTTCCAGAAGTCTCTTCATAAGCCTTTCCTGTGTTTATAGTTGTTAAGTAAAGCGTAAGAAGAATAATTCCAAAAAGCACGGCGACTAGTATTTCAATATGTTTTATACTTTTTAACTTTTTAAACATTTTTTCAAAAAAGTTACTCATTGAAAATAATAATCACCTCCTCTCCTACAAGCCGATTAACTACTTCGGTTATCGCTTTCTCTATATCTATATGTCCAGAATTTTCATCTATTACTAAATCAGATAAATCGACATTAACTTCCAAAATTTTCATTTCAATTTGAAAGATATCTGCATTAATAGTAACTACCACATTTTTTATACCCTTCTCTTCTAAACTAGAAGTTATCTCTTCTTCTAACGCCGTGAGTTTATCTCTATTTACTTGATAGATATAGTCTTCTTGTAAAACAATTTCTTCGCTTTCAAAAATGTCGTTCACATTGAAGTTCCCTTTAATTAATGCTGGAAGTGGAGAAATTATGACAAGTATCATAACAAATGCAAATATGTTTTTTATGTACTTTGCAGTTTGTCCGCTAGGCAAAATTAAATCTACAACCACTGAAAGTATGGTAACTCCTGCAATAGATAAAATCCACGCGGTCATATATCTCTCCTTTTATATAAAGTTTCCCGTGCTAATAATAAGCCCCATAAAAATTAAGTACATAAACGCAACGCCAATAATAAGCACAATAGGCATTATTAAGCTTTTTGCCACACCATTAATAAAGTTAGAAATTCTTGAATCAGTTAAGGGCTCTAAAATGCCAGCTGTAAGTTTTAAGCAAAGCATTAATAACACAATTTCCACCACTGGCACAATTACGCTAGAAAACATCAAGAGTAACCCACTTGCGCCAATTGCGTTTTTTATAAGAATAGAGCTTGCCATTATAACGTTAAAGCCTTCGGATAAATATCCGCCAAGAATTGGAATATAGCTTCTAATAGCATATTTTGCCGTACGTATAGACACTGTATCTAAGCTGCCAGCAGTAATTCCCTGAATAATTAAAAAGCCTATAAAAATTGTAAAAACAGCGCCTGTTATCCATTTAAATAAACTATTAAAGAAATTAGAAAACTTTTCAAGTTTTACCGATGGCGATAAATTCGAAATAACAGTAAACACAAGAGAAAATATAAATAGTGGCATAAGCACTAAGGTAAATATTTGCATTATAGTGCCAGAAAATAGTGCCACAGCGGGCTGATATACACCCACAGACGCCGTTCCACCAATTGCGGTTAGAATTGTTAATAGTATTGGAAAGGCTATGTCAATTTGCTCCTTTAACCCTTGAAGCGTACTAGAAGTTAAAGTTAAAACGTTAGTACAAGCACTTACCACTAAAACAATAATTACGCCATAGCAAACAAAATGAGTTATGTCGGCAATAGATTTTGAATTTGTTCCCCTTAAATCCCCTACCATGCCAGAAAGTATTGCAACAGCTATTATAGTAGCAATTAATGGCAAAAAATTTAAAAGTTCGTCAAATATAAGTTTTAAAATCGCTTCCCAAACGCTGCCAGCGTTGTCTGTAAACTCTCCACTTAAAATGCTTTGAAGTTTTTCTATAAAACTAGTAGAACCGAATATTCCACTTTGCTGGCTGTTTAAATTACTTAATATACTTTCAAGTCCGCTTAGGTCCAAGTCTTCAAGCTGCCCGTTAACGTTATCTTCTATTTCACTAATAAGCTCTTCTTCACTTTCTGCGTAAGCTACCGTTCCAATATTAAAAAGTGGCAAACCAATTAAAAACGCTATGCTTAAAAAAATTAAGAATTTTTTCATAACAAGCCCACCACTATTTCAACTATATTCGTAATAATAGGCATACTCATAAAAAGTATGATAATCTTTCCAGCAAGCAAAATTTTATCTGCCAAACTACTACTTCCCGTGTCAGCACAAATATTTGCCGCAAATTCCGTTAAATAGCCAACTCCAACTATCTTTAATACAATGGAAAACAAGTTTGAAGACAAGCCTGTTTTATCTACTATAACCTTAAACACGTCAAAAATTTGGGCGACGTAATCGACGACCATTAAAAGTATTACAACGCCGCCGGCTATCATAATTATAGAAGCAACGTCAGGCTTTACCTGCCTAACAATTAAGCCAGCTATACACGTTATTAACCCTATACCCAAAATTTTGAATAGATCCATATTCCCCTTTAAAAACTAAACAGTGTTTTAACCGTATTGAAGAGTGTTAAAATTAAGTTAAGCACCATAAGAAGAGAAATTATAAGCCCGGCGAGAGTTGTAAGCGTGGCAATTTCTTCTTTGCCGGAATGCTTTAAAACCTGTCCCACAACTGCGGTTAAAATACCCACTGCCGCAATTTTAAAAATAATATCTATATCCATTTTCACTCCTTTAAAATAGTATTAAAGCTATTAGTAGCCCAAGAATTATACCTAGCTTTAAATAGAGCGTTCCATACTTTTTCTTTTCTTCCGTGCAAGAGTTTACTATCTCTTGAAATTTAATTTTGCTATTTTCTATCTGCTTAGTTTGGTTATAAACGTCAAGCTTTCCAAGCTCTGAGAAAAAACATAAAATCACGTGCTTTTCTTCGTCTTTTAAAATTTTTACATCTTTAAAAATCTCTTCGCTGCAAGCCTTACCTTCATTTAAACATAGCGTGTATGAATCTAAAATTTTTTTTAGTTCTTTACTATTGCTATTAAACTCTTCTATAATCTTTAAAAGCTTGGCTTTTCCAAAGTTTATATCCGTATCTAATTTCTCTGAAAAGTTTATTAAACTTGTAAAAAGTTTCAGCCTTGCTATGTAAAATTTAGAAAGTCCATAACCTATATATCCGCAAATAAATACTATAACTCCAAGTAAAAAATATTTCATTTCTACCTCCAAACAGCAAGCCTAGAAAAGTTTTCATTATAAACACCTTCTATTGTTCCGGGGCCGTTTCTTTTAGAAAGTAAAACATATCTATCAAATGTATTTTTTAAATCTTGAAAACCTTCCTTAGCTTTAAGTTCTTCTAAATTTCCTGCATGGATTGTAGCTATAATTTTTACTCCACAGTTTCCCGCGTATTTTACTGCTTTTATATCTTCTTCTCCACCAATTTCATCGGTTACAATTATATGTGGGTTCATGGCTCTTATACCTTGCATAAATCCCGTTTTTTTGTCGCTAAAACTAAGCACGTCGGCAAACTTACCAACGTTTAGTTCCATTTTATCGCCTGCAATCTCCCCGCGTTCATCAATTATTAAAACGTTGTAAGAGAGGTTTCTAATAGAAAGCTGATTTACAAAATCTCTAATAAAAGTTGTTTTGCCAGCCCCTGGTGGCGAGATAATTAGAGTATTTTTAACGCCTTCTTCGTCTACTAGGAAGGAGAATGCATCAAGTGAACAATTCTTAATTTCATGTGGAATTCTAATATTAATACTTGTAAAATTATTTAAGGTTTTTATCTCTCCGTTTTCAACAACAAGCGTACCGGAAATTCCAAGACGCTCCCCACCTTTTAATACTATAAACCCCTTTTTAAGTTCTTCATTTATGGAATAAACAGAGAACTCACTTGCCCTAAAAATTATGTCTTCTATCATCTGTTTTGTAGCAATCAAGGCGCTGGATTCCGAAGTTACTAAACCGTTTTCTCCTAAAAAGTAAGCTTGCCCTTTTACAAAGGCTACAATAGGTTTGTCCATTCTAAGCCTTAACTCATTTAAATTACCATAGTTAAACTTTGTAGTAATAATTGTATAAAGTTTATCTCCTAAAACGTCACCAAGCATAATTCACCTCTTTTGAAGTAAATTATTTTTGAAAACTGCCTAGCATAACAAAATCGCAAAAAAAAATACAATACCAAAAGATATTGCATTTTTAGACATTTTTTATAAATTCTATTTAACTCTTTCCATATAGGAACCGTCACGGGTATCAACTCTAATTTTGTCGCCCTGGTTAACAAATAACGGAACGCTGATTGTATATCCTGTTTCAAGTTTAGCTGGCTTGTAACCCGCCTTAGAAGTATCACCTTGAATTCCTGGTTCACATTCGGTTACCGTAAGTTCAACAAAGGTTGGTGGTTCTACGCTAAACGCTTCGCCGTTATAAAATTGAAGTGTTGCCATCATGTTTTCAGTAATGAAGTTCAAAGCATCTTCTACTTGAGACTTATTAAGTGGAATTTGGTCATAAGTTTCCATATCCATAAAGTAGTAAAGTCCACCTTCATTATAAAGATATTGCATTTCTTTCTTCTCTATAACTGCAACCTTAAATTTATCTGATGGGTTAAAAGTTCTTTCTTGAACTTGTCCAGTTACTATATTTTTAATTTTTGCTCTAACAAATGGAGAGCCCTTTCCTGGTTTTACATGTAAAAAATCTACTACTAAATAGATAGCTCCGTCCATTTCAAAAGTTACACCTTTGCGAAAATCTCCTGCTGTAATCATAAAATCTCCTTAAATTAAAATCTAAAATAGTATAAACTAAAATAACTTTTCTGTCTAGTGTTTTTTTGCATTTTCATAAATATTTAGCATTTTCATAGCGTCTTCCGCCATAAAATCCGCAGATTCACATATAATTGTAGGCTCTAACTTATAGTCTAAAAGAACTTCTGCAAGCAGTTCAAAATTAGGTCCGTACAGCTCATCGTCAAAATTCAAATGCTTTATTTCGCCCTTAGCAGAATATTGGATTTTTGAAAAGTGGATATGGCAATTTTTTGTTTTGAACTCTCCTAGCTTTTCAAAAGAAAGGTCGAAAATTCTTTTGTACTCATCTTTGGAATTAAACTTTCCTGCCGTTAAGCAATTCAAATGACCAAAGTCAAACGTAGGAATAAGCATTTCGTCTAATGTGCAAAAATCAATTATTTCTTCGGCGTTTCCAATCTGAGAAAACTTCCCCATAGTTTCTGGGCAAATATACTTGTTATTTAGGTTTATATCCAATTTTTTCAAGCTTTCAATGGTATTTATAAGGCGTTTTTTAGTTAACTCTAATGCTTCCGCCCTTTCCATTTTTCCCTGAGTTGCCAAATGCACAACTAAATGTTCTCCATTAAACCAATCCAAAAATTTTAGCCCGGTTAACACGTACATAAAAGATTTTTCCGCCATCTCATCAGAAGGGTTAGCAAAGTTTATGTAAAAAGGCGCATGAGCGCTAATTAAAATGTCGTTTTCCTTTGCTTTTTCGCCAAGTTTAACAGCGGTTTCTTTTGTCATATTGTAGCCTCTGCCAAAAGAATACTCGTAAGCCGTTAATCCCTTAGATTTTAGCCAAGCAGGCGCTTCTATGGATGATTTATGCCCTTCATCATAGAAAATTTTACTGTTACCAGATGGTCCAAACCTTATCATATTTTACTCCTTTGTTAACTCATTTATATCTATAAGTTTATAATTCCCAGCCCTTAAATCTTCTAGCGTATAAGAATTTTCTATACATAATACACCACATTTTGTGCGTGTTATTGCATGTGTCATACCACATGTTGATAATCTTTCTGCTACGTCACGAACAATAGCTCTTACGTACGTTCCACTAGAACAAGAAATTTTAACTTTAAAAGCATTCTCTTCAAGCTTTTCCAAAAGCTCTAAATTATATATTTCTATTTCCTTAGGCTGCAAAACTACTTCCTTTCCTTCCCTTGCCATGTCACACGCACGTTTGCCGTTTATTTTTTTTGCCGAATACACCGGCGGAAGTTGCTGTTGTTTTCCGATAAACGTTTTTAACACATTTTTAAGCTCTTCTTCTGAAACAACTTTATTGTCAGTTCTAATAATTTCTCCGTCTAAGTCTAAGCTATCCGTTTCAACACCAAACTTAAATATGCTTATATATTCTTTATCTGAATTTAAAAACTTATCAAAAAGTTTAGTTGCCTTGTTTAAGCCTATAACTAGCACGCCATCTGCAAGCGGGTCAAGCGTTCCCATATGCCCTGCCTTTCCTGCCCCAAGTATTTTCTTTACAAGCTTTACCGCTAAAAATGAAGACATGTTTTTAGGCTTATTTAAAACTAAAACTGCATCTTGCGTTAACATAAATTATTCCTTAATAAAATCTTTTATTTCCTTCTTTAATTGCTTTTCTATATCTTCTATTTTCCCAGGTAAATCTTTACAGCCAGATGCCCCTTTATGTCCGCCACCACCAAACCTTTCTGCAAGTTTAGAAACATCGTATTTTTCAGAACTTCTGAAAGATATTGAGCAAATTTCAGGCTTTCTTTCCGTAAGCAATGCCGTTAAATTTACACCTTCTATGCTAGAAACAAAATCAATTAAATCTACACCTTCATCTGGATTATATCCTATACTTTTAAAATCTGCATAAGAAATTGCAACAATTAAAGTATCTTTATAGTATTCAAATTTCGAAAGTGCAAGTTTAATTAATTTTAACTTATCTTTTGTATTAGATTTAAATAGTCTTCTATTTATAAAAAATACCTTAGCACCACATTTCATTAACTCCGCAGCTAAAATATGGCTTTCCACCGTTGTGTTTTCATGCAAAAAGCAGCCTGTATCACCTGCAAGCCCCATATAAATTAACGTTGCAAGCTTTTCATCTATTTTTACTTTTAAGTTTTTTAAAACTTTATATATAATCTCCGAACAGCTTGCCGTAAAGCTCTCTACATAACTTAATTTTGCACACATCGTTCTATTTGCATGATGATCTATTTCAATGGTATTTTCCTTAACTAAAAAATCTTTTTCAAACTTACCAAGCATACGCGGAGCTGCAACATCAACACAAATATAAAGGTCACAATTTTCAGGGAATTCCGTTATATAATCTTCGGTTAAAAACTCATATTTTTTCTTAATAGGCTCTTCTAGAACGGCTTTAACATTCTTACCCATTCTTTTTAAGCCAATACTTAAAGCAAATAATGCCCCTAAGGCATCAGGGTCTGGCTTGGAATGACAAAAGACCGCAATGGTCTTTGCAGTCTTAATCTTCTTTATTATCTGTTTCAAGATTTTCCTCCTTAGAGATATTAAGTGAATCTAAAATTTCATTAATCTTTTCACTATATTCTAAGTTTTCGTCAAGTTCAAAAACAAGCTCTGGAATATATGGCAAGTCTAAACTATCTGCAAGCTCTCTTTTCATATATCCAGAAGATTTTTTTAATAGTTTTATTATTTCCTTTTTCTTGTTTATATCATTTGAAAGTATGCTAACACTTACTTTGCAGTGTCTGAAATCAGAAGAAGTTTTAGCTTTTGTGACAGTTATAATTTCACTATTTATTCTCGGGTCACGAAGCTTATTTGAAATTATATCCGATAAAACTCTTACCATTTCAGCGTCTGCACGCATCATTCTATTTGACATATAGCCTCCTAATTTTCAATTTTTACTTTTATAAAGGCTTCTATTATATCTCCTTCTTTTAGCTCTTTAACGTCACGCAATTTAATTCCGCATTCATAGCCGTAGTTTACTTCAGCTTTGTCATCTTTTTGAATTTTTAAAGCAGATATCTCAGACGTTTCTATAACTTCGCCGTTTCTTATAAGTCTAGCCCCTGCTCCACGTTGAATTTTTCCATCTGTAACATAGGAGCCAGCAACTAAACCTACGGAAGAAAGTTTGAAAATCATTCTAACTTCAGCATGACCAATAACTTCCTCATTATACTTAACGGTCATTAATCCTTTGATAGCTGCTGTAATATCGTCAACAACATTATATATAACATTATAATTTTTAATTTCAACACCCATACTTTCAGCCATTTGAGTAATTTTGCCAGAAGTTTTTAAGTTGAAGTTAATTATAATTGCATTTGAAGCTTTTGCTAACACTAAGTCAGATTCCGTAACGGCACCAGCGCCACTATGAATACAAACAACTTTAACTTCTTCATTTCTAATAGCTGTTAGTGTTTGTTTTAACGCTTCCACAGAGCCTTGAACGTCGGCTTTGATTATAATATTTAAGTTTTTAAGTTTGCCTTCATTAACTTTTGTCATGAAATCGTCTAAGCTAACACCAGAAGTTGAATGCGTTCTCTCTTCCTTAATTTTATTCTTTCTTTCTTCAATTAGATCTTTAGAGAACTTTTCAGATACTACGTAAACTTGGCTTCCAGATTCTGGAACTTCATAGAATCCAAGTACAGAAACAGGCATAGATGGTCCAGCTTCTTTTAACTTGTTTCCGTTTTCGTCAAACATTGCCCTAACTTTACCAAACGTAAGTCCGGAAACAAAGGAATCCCCAACTCGTAATGTTCCGTTTTGAACAAGAACAGTAGCCACTGGCCCTCTATTCTTATCTAGTTCAGCTTCAATTACAACACCACTTGCCATTTTATCTGGATTAGCTCTTAAATTCTGCATTTCAGCAACAAGTAGCACCATATTTAAAAGCTCATCAAGTCCAACCCCAGTTTTTGCAGAACAAGGAACAAGTATAGCATCTCCGCCCCACTCTTCTGGCATAACGCCATTTTCTGCAAGCTGTTGTTTTACCCTTTCCGGATTAGCGCCTTGAACGTCCATTTTGTTTATAGCAACAATCATTGGTACGCCGGCCGCTTTAATATGATTAATTGCTTCTATTGTCTGCGGCATAATGCCATCGTCTGCTGCAACAACAAGGATAGCTATATCTGTAACCTTTGCACCCCTTGCTCTCATAGCAGTAAACGCTGCGTGACCCGGAGTATCAATAAATGTAATCTTTTGCCCATTAAATTTAGTTACGTAAGCGCCAATTTTTTGAGTAATTCCGCCAGCTTCGCCAAGAGCCACGTTTGTTTTTCTAAACGCATCGAGAAGTGAAGTTTTACCATGGTCAACGTGTCCCATAACAGTAACTACTGGTGGTCTTGGAACGGAGCCTTCATCATCAACTTCAACGTTAGTAGCATCTTGAAGTTTTTCTTCCATGGTTTTATCAAGCTTTTGTTCAAGTTTAACACCAAGTTCTCCAGCTACAAGCTCGGCAGTTGTAAAGTCTATTGTACTATTAATATTTGCCATTATGCCAAGAAGCATTAATTGTTTAATAATTTCTGTAACTGGTTTTCCCGTCTTTTCAGAAAGCACCTTAACAGACACATTCTCCGTTGTAATTACAGCATTTTCAATTGCCGGAGCAACAAAGGTTTTAACTTCCTTTTTCTTTGTTTTTATAAGCTTTCTAGAACCCATTCTCTCTTCATCGTAATCTTCAAGATACTGGTTTCTTTTTTGTAGAAGCTTTTTATTAACTTGCCTTTTCTCTTCAAGTTGCCTTGATGGCGTTTTATTTTTATTACCAACCTGTCTTTCCGGAGTAGCTAAAACCGCACTACTTTCAGTTGGCGCAAAGCTTCTAAAATTATTAGCTTTTGTTGAAGCAAAGGACGATTTAGAACCGCCAAATTTATTATTATTTTTGAAATCAAAATTTTGTTTTTGCCCGTCTCTATTTTGTTGATTTCTATTAAAATTTTGATTTCTATTATTTTGAAATTTATTATTCCTATCAAAATTGTTTTTGTCAAAATTAGGTTTTTCAAACTTATTAAAGTTTTGTTTGCGATCAAAAGTAGGCTTTTTCTCTTCTTCTTTAACGTTTTGAACAGTAGCCTTTACTTCTTCACTTTTAGTTATCTCTGGCTTAACTTCTTCTTTTATTTCAGGCTTTTCTTCAACAGATTTTTCTGCTTGTTTTATAGCTTCAGCCTGTTTTAGCGCTTCAAGCGAAGAATCTAGTTTAGATTGCAAACTTTCAGTTTGAACCTTAGACGCCCTAATCTCTCTAAGGAATGAAAGAATAGACCCACTAGATTGTAGTGTGTGAATTGTTTTTAAGTTGTTTAAAATTTGATTTTGATTAGCCAAAGATTTTCCCCTTTATTATTTTATTTCATTCAAAATGTTTTCGTATACTTCTTGCGAAACGTTTATGTGATAAGATTTATTTAGCGCTTTTGTTTTTAAAAGCTTATCTATGCAAGCTTTATCCTTGCAAATGTATGCACCCCTGCCGTCCAGCTTACCAGTTTTATCTAAACTTATTTCACCAGACTTATTTTTTACAATCCTTATTAATTCGCCTTTTGGCTTGCGAGTTCTGCAAACCATGCACATTCTGTTTGGTAGCATTTTATTCTCCAAGGTCTTCAAGTCCAGCAAATATGTCGTCTAAATCCTTTGAATTATCTTCGTCGGAGAGTTCTGTAAGTTCATAGTTTTCGTCAGAAACTTCTTCCACTTCGTTTTCAGGTTTAACATCTATTTTCCAGCCGGTAAGCCTTGCAGCAAGCCTTACGTTAACACCATTTTTTCCAATAGCAAGTGAAAGTTTATCTTTTGGAACAATAACCCTAGAAACCTTCAAACTTTCGTTTGTTTCCACACTTAATACTTTTGCTGGGCTTAAAGCTCTTGCAATATATTCAAGTGGGTCGTCGGAATATAGAACTAAATCTATTTTTTCGCCGTTTATTTCGGAAACAATTTGATTTATTCTAACACCCCTATTCCCAACGCAAGCGCCAAGTGCGTCTACATTTGGCTTTGTGGCATACACAGAAATTTTTGTTCTATTTCCTGCATCTCTTGCTATATCTTTAATAACAACGTCGCCACTTGTTATTTCAGGAATTTCAAGTTCAAATAGCTTTTTAACAAATTCAGCATTGCTTCTAGACACCTGAATTTGCGTTCCTTTAAAGCTTTCTCTAATTTTCTTTACGTATACTTTAACCCTATCGCCTACATGGAATTTTTCTCCAGGAATTTGGTCAGATTCAAGCATAACACCTTCCGTGTGAGAACCAGCTATACTAACATAAACTGTTCCGTTATCTATTCTCTTTACAACAGTAGTTAAAAGCTCGTCTTCTTTTTCAGAAAGCTCGGAAACAGCTATAGACCTTTCAATTTCTCTTAACTTTTGCAAAACAACTTGCTTAGCTGTTTGAGCGGCAATTCTACCAAATTCTTTTGTAGATTCTTCATTAACAACCGTGTCGCCAATGTTATAAGATTTCTTTATTTTTCTAGCATCTTCTAAGCTAATTTCCTTATCTTCATCTTCAACGTTTTCAACAACAGTTTTATATGAATAAATTTTTATAGTATTCTTTTCCGGAACAAGCTTCACAAGTGCAGATTTTGCTTCGCCGTACATTTTTTTGTAAGCGGACGTTAAAGCCGTTTCTAACGTTTCTATAAATTGTTCCTTATTAATTTTCTTTTCAGCTTCCAAATCGTCTAGTGCTTGGAAAAAATCTTTATTTACCATTTTTATCTCCTTTAAAATTTAACCACTGGTATAACGTTGGCTACTAAGTCTCTTTTAAAAACTTTATTTTCACCATCAACTTGAATTATAACTTCAGTTTCAGTGAAATTCTCTAAATTTCCTTCAAAACTCTTTTTTCCATCAAGCGGAGTATATAATTTTACTTCCACTAAATTTCCTTTATTCCTAATAAAGTCCTTATAATTCTTTATTGGTCTATCAAGCCCTGCAGAGCTAACGTTTAAAATGTACGACGCATCGCCTGTTGGGTTTAACTCGTCTAACTTTTCATCAATAACCTTGTGAACTTTTTCACAATCGTCTAGTGTTATCCCGCCTTGTTTATCAATAACAAAAGTCAAATTCATGCCATCAACCTTTTTAGCATATTCAACTTCAATAACATCATAACCCATTTTTTCAATAATTGGAACGATGTTTTCTTCGCAAAGAACTTCTACTTTACTTGCCATAAATCTCCTTTCTAAAATTAAGAGTGGGCAAACCTGCCCACTCCCAAAGTTGCTAACAATATTAATATACCACAGTATTAAATAAAAATCAACATTTTTTAAAAAATTTTTTAATCTTCATAGATAAATACATTTTCAAACTTACCTTTTACTACTTGTTTACCCTTTGAAGTTCTAGAATCGTAGCCAATATTTTTATCTTTTAATAGTTCAAGTGCTGTTCCCTTGTTTATTGCAACAGACTTAGGCTCCTTTTTAAATGACGCAAAAACAAGTTTTTTACCCGTTTCTCCAAGCGGAATTATTCTTAAACCCTTTCTATATCTTGCCATTTGCTCATATTCGCCAATAGGCACTTTTTTGCCGTACCCTTTATCTGTTATAACAGTTATAGCTCCAGTTTTTTCCGTTTGACCTGCAAATATAACACTGTCGCCATTATCAAGGTTTATACCTTTCACACCGCCAGATACCCTTCCTTGAACTGGAACATCGTCAAGTTTAAAATGCAAAGCCATGGCATTTTTTGTTATCATAATAACAGCTGAATTTTCATTTTGAACTTCCACATTTATAAGTTCGTCGTCTTCTTTAAGTTTTATTCCTTGATAGTACAGCTTATTCACAACGCTATCTTCATAAGTTGAAAGTTTAATTAGACCTTGCTTTGTGTAGAAAAGTAAATTTTTATTTTCCAAACTTTCTGGAATTTCTAATACTTTAACAGGATACTCGTCAACGAGCACTTTATTGCAAATATTTTTGAGCTGAGTTCCTTTTCCCTTCCATTTGCTTTCTGGAATTTGTGATACGTCTATTTTTACTACATTTCCAAGGTTTGTAAATATTAGTGCTTTGTTCGTTGTAGTTGTAAAAAGTTCCGTTAAGTGAACGTCGCTTAAATTTGAAGTTGAAGTTAAATCTTTTGTGCTCATCATGTAATTTTTAAGCGGAATACTTTTTAAAGTATTATCAGCAGCAATTGCAACAAGCACATCGCGAGATAGAATTTCATCTTCAACTTTAAGCTCTACCTTTTTAACTTCTTTAGCTCCCGCTTTTGTAATATTACTTCTTCTTGGGTTTGAAAATTTATTTTTAATTGCAATTAGCTCTGTTTTAACAGTGCTATATTGAAGTCGCTTAGAGTTATAAATTGCCGTTAATTTTTCAATAAGTTCTTTTAACTCTTTAAGTTCTTGCTCTAATTTTGTAATCTCTAAGTTAACAAGCCTTGCAAGCCTCATATCAAGAATTGCTTGTGCTTGTTTTTCAGAAAGTTTAAACCTATCTCTAAGCCTTTGTTTTGCTTCCGTTGTAGTAGCAGATTTTTTAATAATTCTTACTACTTCATCAATATTTTGTATAGCTATTAGCAGACCTTCTACTATATGTGCTCTATCCTTAGCTACATCTAGGTCAAATTTAGTTCTTCTTACAATTACTTCGCGTTGATATTCCACGTAATAACTAATGATATCTAAAAGCCCTAATTGCTTTGGTTTACCACTAGCAATGGCTACCATGTTTATACCAAACGATACTTCAAGCTGCGTAGCTTTATATAAGTATTCAAGAATTTTTTCAGGGTTGCCGCCCTTCTTAATTCTTAACACCGCACGCATTCCATTTCTATCCGATTCATCTCTAATTTCTCCAATATATGAAGCAATAGATTTTTCGTCAGTTTTAAGTTCTGCAATTTTTTGAAGAAGCGCAGACTTATTTACTTGATACGGAAGTTCTGTAATAACTAAGCTTTGTTTATCTCCACTATTTTCAAGTTTAACCTTAGCTCTTACTATAATTTTACCTTTACCAGTTTCATAGGCATTTTTAAGCTCTTCGCCAGCAATTATTATTCCACCCGTAGGAAAGTCTGGCGCAGGAATATATTTCATCATTTCCGCAGTAGTTATCTTGTTATTTTCAATATAAGCTACTACACCATTTATAACTTCACCAAGGTTATGTGGCGGAATGTTAGTTGCAACGCCTACGGCAATTCCCGAAGTACCATTAACAAGCAAGTTCGGGAATCTTCCAGGAAGCATATCAGGTTCTTTTAAAGTATCGTCGAAGTTTAAGCTCCAATGTACTGTATTTTTTTCTAAATCTCTTAAAAGTTCCATAGCAAGCGGAGTAAGTTTTGCTTCTGTATATCTCATAGCCGCAGCGCTGTCGCCGTCTATAGAACCAAAGTTACCATGGCCATCTACAAGCGGAGCTCTTAAACTAAAATCCTGCGACATACGAACCATAGCGTCATAAACAGAGCTGTCGCCGTGTGGGTGATATTTACCCATACAATCGCCCACAATACGAGCAGATTTTCTGTACTGCTTGTCCGGAGTTAAACCAAGTTCCAACATAGAATATAAAATTCTTCTCTGTACAGGCTTCAAACCATCTTCAACTCTTGGCAATGCCCTATCCATAACAACGTGTTCGGTATAAGGAATCATAGATTCGTGTAAAACTTCGTCGATAGTTTTAACAACAACGCCGTCTTCATAATCAAATGGTTTTAGCTTACTTTCTTCTACTTTCTTTTCTTCTCTTTCCGACATATTTACCTTCTTATAACTTCCTATTTTATATTCATGGCTATCATCTTGAATATTTAAATCTACATCAATTTGTTTTTCTTCTTGTAAATCTTCTAAATTCTCGTCTTTTTCAACATTATCTAATTTTTCTTCGTCTTCTAAATCTTCCTGCTCTTCATCTTCTAAGTTTTCTTGGGTTATTTCTATATCTTCTAACTCTTCTTGGCTTTCTTCTTCATTTTCATTTATTTCTTCTTGTTCAATTTCGTCTAATTGGTCTAAATTTTCTTCAACTTTTTGCTCTTCTATATCTTCTTTTATTTCTTCTTGTTCACTTTTATTTAAACTGCTTTTTTCTGGCGTTTTAGAGGCTAGCGAAGGCTCTTCACTATGACCAACTCCCAAGTTTTCTACCAGCTTATCTACTTTTTTAGGCAGCTTACTGTTTGTAATACCTTTGTAGATATCGTCCATACCTATTTGGTCATCAAGCACTATGTTTTGAACTTCTTCACTTTGACTATTTTCTTCATTTGTCAAAAGTTCGTCGTAGCACATCTGACCTGGCAATAGGACGTCTTCGCCGTTTACCTCGTCTTCTTCCAAAAAACTCTCCTTATTTTATTTCTTCCATAAAGGTGTCTTCTCTATCAAAGTTTGCATGTTCGCTAATATATTCTTTTCTAGCTTCAATATTGTCGCCCATCCAAGTTGTAACCATTTTTTCAGCTTCCGTTGCGTCGTCTATTGTAACTTTAACAAGCGTTCTTTTTTCTGGGTCCATGGTAGTTTCCCAAAGTTGTTCTGGGTTCATTTCTCCAAGACCTTTATATCTTTGAATTTGATAATTTCTTCCAAAACGCTTTATAGCTTCTGGCAATTCGTAATCGGAATAAACATATTCAATTTGGTTGCCTTTTTGAATTTTATATAGTGGAGGCAAACCTATGAAAACGTGTCCATCTGTTATAAGCTCACGCATATACCTAAAAAAGAATGTTAAAAGTATTGCCCTAATATGCGCACCGTCTTGGTCGGCATCGGATAGAATGATAACTTTATTATACCTTAAATTGTTAATATTAAAATCTTCACTAATTCCCGTTTCTAACGCGCTTATAATAGTTCTTATTTCTTCATTTGCAAGAACTTGTTCAAGCCTTTTCTTCTCCGCGTTTAAAGGTTTTCCCCTAAGTGGCAAAATTGCTTGGAAAGCCCTATCTCTGCCCTGTTTTGCACTACCGCCTGCACTATCACCTTCCACTATAAATAGCTCGGAAAGCTCTGCTTTTCTGCTTGTACAGCTTGCAAGTTTACCCACTAGGTTAAAGTTGTCCGCAGAGTTTTTAGCTCTCGAAAGCTCCTTTGCACGTCTTGCAGCTTCACGGCTCTTTGATGCACCCTTTGCTTTATTTATGATTATCTCTGCAATCTTTTGGTTGTCCTTAACGCTAAAAAATTTGCTAAGTTCTTTATAGACCATTGCTTCAATATCGGTTTTAGCTTCTGGGTTACCAAGTTTTGTTTTAGTTTGCCCTTCAAATTGAACGTTGTTCATTTTTATTGCAAGAACAACGGTTATGCCTTCTCTAAAATCTTCGCCAATAAAGTTTTGTTCTTTTTCTTTTAATAACCCGAGCGTTCTAGCAAACTCGTTCATAAACTTTGTAAAGCCAGTTCTAAAACCAGTTTCATGAGTGCCACCTTCCGTTGTTGGAATGTTGTTTACAAAAGAAAAGGAATTTTCAGTATAGGAATCCGTGTATTGAACAGCAGCTTCCATTTTTATAATTTTACTTTCACTAGCAAGATAAATAGGCTTATTGAAAAGTACAGTTTTACCTTCATTTATATAAGCAATAAAATCCTTCAAGCCGCCTTCGTAGCAATACGTTTGGTCTTGCCCAGAGTTCTTATCAATAACTTCTATAATTATGCCTTTATTTAAAAAAGCAAGTTCTCTTACTCTTCTAACAATTGCATCGTAACTAAAAGTTATATCTCCAAAAACTCTCTTATCTGGCAAAAATTGAATTTTAGTTCCGGTTGAAGTGCTTGTTCCAATTTCCGTTAAAGGAGAAACTGGTATTCCGCTTTTAATTTTACCTTTTTCGTCCGGATAGCTTCTAAATTCCATGTAGTATTTTTTCTTGTTTTTAAAAACTGTAACTTTAAGCCATTCAGAAAGCGCGTTAGTTACCGACGCACCCACGCCGTGCAAACCGCCGGAATAGCCATAGTTATGAGTGTCAAACTTTCCGCCTGCATGAAGCTTTGTAAATACAACTTCTACACCAGATTTTTTCTCTGTTGGATGAATATCTACGGGAATTCCCCTTCCATTGTCTTCCACCGTTGCAGAGCCGTCTTTTTCAAGTGTAATTGTAATTTTATTACCAAACCCGTTAGAAATTTCATCTATTGCGTTATCTACAATTTCCCATAAAATATGATGTAACCCTTTGGCGCCAGTTGTGCCAATATACATACCAGGTCTTAGCCTTACAGCGTCCAAGCCGTCTAATACTACTATATCCTTCGATTCATAATTTGACATATTTCCCTCTACTTAACCTAAACATTATACCAACTTTAAAAAATTATTGTCAAGAAATTAATAACTTAAAAATTTGAATAAATATTTATTTTGTGCATAAATATTCATAAAATTGAATAAATAAACAATTTTAATCAATGTTTGCTGAGCATAAATAGCAAACTATTACATAAAATATTGTTATGAGAACGATTGTTTTAACTGGTGGCGGCACAGCTGGCCACATTATGCCACACGTGGCACTTATTCCAGAGCTTAAAAAACATTTTGATAGAATTGTTTACTTAGGTTCAAAAAACGGAATGGAAAAGGATATCATTACAAATATTCCCGGTATTGAATTTATAGAAATTGAAACGGTAAAACTTATTAGAAAACTTACTTTAAAAAACTTACTAATTCCATATAAACTTATAAAATCTATAAACCAGTGTAAAAAAATTCTTAAAAAAGTAAAGCCCAATATTATATTTTCTAAGGGCGGATTTGTTTCCGTTCCTGTTTGTTATGCAGGAAAAAAACTAGGCATTAAAATTATTAGCCACGAAAGCGATTATTCTTTTGGCTTAGCAAACAAACTTATTTTAAGAAAATGTAACTTAATGCTTACAAGTTTTAGAGAAACGTGCAAAAACGATAAATGCATTTACACCGGTTCACCTATTAGAGACGATATTTTTAAAGGTGATAAAAAAAATTGTGAATGCGGCTTTAAAAAGAAACAACCTTGTATATTAATTTTCGGTGGAAGCTTAGGCGCTAAGAAAATAAACGAAGTAGTTTTTAAAAGCATAGACAAACTAAAAGATTTTAACATTATTCACATTGTTGGAAAAAACAACACTAAAAACATAGAAAAACCAAACTATTTTCAAATTGAATTTGCTAAGAACATTTGGGACTACTTTAATCTAGCCGACCTAGTTGTTTCTCGTGCAGGTGCAAACTCCATATTTGAAATACTAGTCTTAAAAAAACCGATGCTACTAATACCACTTGGCAAAACACAATCTCGTGGCGACCAAATAGAAAACGCAGAAGCCTTCAAACGTTACGGCTTTGCAAGCGTATTATATGAAGAAGAACTAACTCCGGTTACACTTTTTAAGTCAATAACAAACTTGAATAAAAACAAAGAGCGCTACATAAAAAGAATGGAAGAAGTTTCTTCCGTTCCTTCAAACAAGTTAGTACTACAAAAAATATTGGATTTATCGAAATAACAACATATTGTATATATTATAAAAAACACATACAAAATTTGTGGTACACTCCAATTTTGTATATGTTTTAATAATAAACAAAAATCCTACTTATACATACCTTAAAAATTTTTCTAAGTTCGGCAAACCATAACCTTCTAAGTTTCTATTGTATGTTATTCCATTAGAACTAGCAAGGAGAGCCCGTTTAATTTGGTCGGGTTTTAAGTATTTATTCTTTTCATAGGCAAGCGCACATAAGCCTGCTATCATTGGTGTAGCAACGCTAGTGCCGCTTAGTTTTGTGTAGCCTTCTTTATTTGAACAGGAATTAATATCAACAGACGGCGCAACTATATCTGGCTTAAATTTGTTAAAGGCTGGGCCGCGCGAAGAAAATTTTGCTATTTCAAAAAACTCTTCCTTATATTCTTCGTCAAATCTATTATCGTTCATTCCGCCGACGGTTATAATTCTAGGGCTTATTCCCGGACTTTTTATCGTTTGATAATCAGGTCCACTATTCCCCGCAGCAGAAACTATAACAATGCCTTTTCGCCACAAAGCTTCGGCGCCCTTCATTATAGGGTCGTTAAATCCAAGTGGCTCACTTCCAAAACTCATACACACAACTTTAATGTTGTACTCTAAGTTATTATCATAAACCCATTGCATTGCCTCTAAAATTTTTGTTGCGTTTGCTTCGCCGTGCTTATCTAGCGCTTTAATGGATACTATATTTGAATTTGGAGCTATTCCCATATACTTTCCTCCCGATAATGCCCCGTTACCAGAGCCTACGCCTGCCACAAACGTCCCATGACCATTATCGTCGTAAGCATTCGTTTTTTCATTTATTAAGTCGACAAATTTTATTATTCTATTTCTAACTAGTTTAAAATCCGCATGCGGTGCAATGCCCGTATCAATATATGCAATAGTTACTTCATTTCCGCCAGTAATATTTTCCACCTTTAACACTTTTCTAGCAATGTTCATTAAGGCTTCAACTTTGCTTTGGCTTGAAATATATTCCACATAGCTTTTCATAGAAAGCTTGTTAATTAATTCTACTGGCACTTTGGCACTAATTGCATTAATAAACGGAAATTTTTCTTCTATTTTAATTCCAAAATCTTCTAGATTTTTTACATTCGTGTTAAAGCCAGAAACATAAATTAAACACTTAACTTCCTTTTCATCATTTCCTAGCGTTAATATTTTTTTAAGTTCTGTATCTATCTTTCTATTTATCATTTGCCGACCCTTTAAACTATTTTATCCTTTCAAGAAGAGCATTTATATTATTTAGCTGTTCCGGCGTTAGCATTGGCGCCATAGAATTTACTAAAAACTTTAAGTTTTCTATATCAAACGTACCGTTCTTTTTTTGTCTATCAATTTCTTTGTAAAGTTCTTTTAAAAGTTCATCTTCGGGTAAATCTTTATATTTATCGTAGGCTTTTTTTAAATCTTTTTCCGTTATTTCTTCCTTGTCACTTTCTAATTCTTCTTCGCTGAAATCTGATAAACTTTTCACTAAAACTCTCCTTTCTTGAACTAATTTATTATATGCGTGCATATAAATTAATGTACATAAAAGGGGCATAATTTATGTTTAATAATAGTTTTCTAAATAATAATTCTACGCCACCTAACTACTACCCTAACGACAACACCTTTTTTAATGAAAACAACCCTAAACAAGAAAATTTTAATAACTTTAATTTAGAAAAAATTTTGCCGCTTTTAAATGGCGGGTTTAACCCTGCGGATTTATTAAAAAATTTTACTAATTCTAATCCCGCAATGGCACAAGTGTTAGGGCTTTTAAACACTATGCAAAAAGCGCCTAAAAAAACAAAAACAACCGCCTTTAAAAGCGATTGTAATTATGTGTTAGTTAAAGATTATTATAAGAACAAAAACTAATTTTTCTCTTCAAGCTTATCTACTATTGAACCATTAGAAAAATATATATTTCTATTTGCAAGAGTCTTTGCAATCTTTTCGCTAGTTGTAGCCACAACTAAGGTAGTCTTCTTATTTAAAAATCTTTCTTTAATTAGTTCTACTATGCTATTTTTTTCTTCGTCGTTAAGATTATCAAAAATGTTATCTATAAGCACCAAGTCTAAATTTCTAAAACATAGCCTAGCTATAGAAACTAAGTATTTTTCAAATAAGGTTAGCTCTTTAACCTTAGAATCTTTAAGTTTTTCAATATTAAAATCAATTAAAATATCATTAATTTTATTTTCTAAATCCGCTTCACTAAGTTTCTGATATTTTAATATATATTTAAAGTTTTCATAAACTGTTTTTTTCTCGAAAAATACCGGGCTAGTAGGCAAATATCCAGCGCTAACGTCGTATCTAAAATTTATTTTTTTAATTGGAATATCTTTAATGTACACTTCGCCCTTAGACGGTTTTTCAAGCTTAGCAAGAATTCTAAGCAAACTTGTTTTTCCGCTATGCTCTTCACCAACTAGTGCAACCTTTTCGCCGTCTTCAATGCTTAAACTTATATCGTAAAGCGCAAAATATTCTCTAATATATTTCAAATACAAATTCTTAACTAATATCATTATTTACCTCATTACACAAAAAGAGTATAACAAAATTAAAAACTCTTTGCAATTATTTTTGCACACTTTTAGTAGTTAATTTAAATTCTTTAGAAGAATCGTGTAAATTAATTAGAGAATTTGTCTGCTCGTTATAGTCGCCTATAACACCCTTAAATGTAAACATAACAGCCTTATCCACATTTATAATAAAGGTTTTATTTAACGTTTCCTTATACCTGTTAAAGTTTACTTTTGTATCTGTTTGATTATTTATCATTTCAGTTAAAGATTGCCAAATAAAACCTTCTGACACATAAAGCTGTAAAGGCTCTTTCCCTTCAAAAGCTAAACTAAAAGTAACGTCGTCTTTGTTCGTTTTAAAATAAATATCCGTATAAAAATTTTGCATAGTTTTATCCTGCAAATGAACTACGGAAAAGGTATAGTTACTTGACCCTGCGCTTGTAGCGTTTTTAAAGTATACGCTTGTAGGAATTTCTTCACTGCAAGCTGAAAAAATAAAAACAAAAACTAAAAGTAAGCTTAACAATAATTTTTTAAACATACTTTTAGTTTTTACATATTTTTTAAAAGTAAACAGAAATTTTAATTTTGCATTAGTTCTTTTATAGCAAGAACTCTATCTTTGCTTGAATATACATAGCTTCCGCTAACTAATATATCCGCCCCGCATTTTTTTAGGTTTTTAGCTATCTCTGGAACAATTCCACCGTCTACTTCTATTTGAATAGGTCTTTTCCCAATATAGTCTTTTAAAAGTGAAACTTTATTATACGTTTCTTCCATAAATTTTTGCCCACTACTGCCCGGCACTACGCTCATAACAAGCACAAGGTCAACGTAATCTAAAAAGCTAGCTATTTCTTCAACCGATGTATTAGGCCTAATGCTTAAACCCGCTAACGCTTTATGTTCTCTTATTAATTTTAGCGCGTTTTTAAGCTTATTTTTATTTTCAAATGCTTCGTAATGCACTGTTACAATATTTGCACCAGCTTCAATATATTTTAATACGTCCGGCTCGTTTACCATTAAATGCACGTCTAACATCATTGCGGTATTTGCGTTTATTTTTGCAACAAAATTTTCGTCAAAATTGGTCTTTTGAACAAAGTTAGAGTTCATTACGTCTACATGCAAAAAATGCGCTGCGAACCTTATTTCGTTTATATAACTTAAAAGGTCGTCAAAATTTTTTGCAGGGTCTGTTGATGGTGCAATTTTAACCATGATTCTTTTGCCACTCCTTTTTTAAATTCTCATAAATTACAACGTATCTATTATATCGAGCCAAATCTAACTCCCCAACTTTAACTGCTTCTTTTACAGCGCAATGTTCTTCTTTTGTGTGGCTACAAGAGCGGTACTTGCAGTTTTCAAGATATTTTAAAAAATCTGGATAGTAAAGCGGCAGTTCAAAATAACTTATAGGAAGCAGCCTTTCGTCTAATGAAGTAAAACCAGAAGTGTCTGCTAAAAAGGTACTATTATTTATTTCAAAAAGTTCTGAGTGCCTAGTTGTGTGCTTTCCCCTTTCTATTTTAGAAAGTTCTCCAATATCTACCTTTGCGTCTGGTAAAATTTGTTTTGTGAGCGCAGACTTTCCAACCGCGGATTGCCCAGCAAACGAAGAGATTTTTCCAATTAAAACGTTTTTAAGTTCGCTTACATTTCCATTCTTAGCCGATGTTTTTATAATTTCTAACACGTCTTTATAAGCGGAAAATACTTCATTTATAAATTTGTGGTCTGCAATATCTATTTTGTTAATGCAAAGAATAGGTTTTATGCCATAAGATAACGCAAACAAAATTAGCTTGTCCACAATATTAAAGTCAGGCTTTGGTAAGGGCGCTATAACAATTATTATTTGGTCTATATTTGCAAGCGGTGGCCTTATTAGTAAAGTTTTTCTATCTTCAACGCTAGTAATCTGTTGTTCATTTACGTCTACTTTAACTCTATCGCCAACATATATGCCACTTTCTTTTAACTTACCCTTAGGCGAACAAACAAGAGTGGAAGAGCCTACTTTCACCCAAAATTTATCAGCAAGTTTTTTAATTACTAATCCATTTTCCATTTGTTAACCTAACTTTATATTTTGTACTATGCATTTGCATAGTACTATATTTTGTGTATTATTCAAATTTTTTGCCATTTAAATATGCTTTTGCAGTCATTCTTTTGCCATTTGGTGCTTGTAATTCCACTATTTCAACTGCGCCGTTCAAACACTTTATTATAAGCCCTTCTTTTGAATTTGCTGAAATAATATGCCCGTTTAGAAGCTTAGTTAAGTTCTTTCTAGATTCTGCACTAAACACCTTTATTTTTTCGCCATTATGAATAAAGTAAGCAGTAGGGTTTTTATAGTACCCCCTAACCTTATTCACAATATTTTCAGATGTATCGTTAAAGTCTATTTCCGCGCCTTCTTTTGTTAGCATCTTTGTAAAAGTAGCTTGGCTATTATCCTGCGGCGTAAAAGTAGCCTTTCCTTCTTCTATTAAATCTAACGCTTTAACAAGAAGTTTTCCACCTAAAACTCCCATCTTTTCAAAAAGGGTTTCTGCGTTGTCACTTGGTTCAATTTTTAACTTTTCTTGCAAAATTATATCTCCGGAATCCACTTCAAATGCCATTTTCATAATGGTTATACCCGTTTCAGTGTCACCATTAATAAGCGCCGTTTGAATTGGAGAAGCTCCCCTATATTTTGGAAGTAGCGAACCGTGCACATTTATTGGCAGCGCAATATCTAATATTTCTTGGCTTAAAATTTGCCCGTAAGCCGCAACTACAAGTGCGTCCGGCTTTAAACTTTTTAAAGTTTCTACGCCGTCTACTCTTATTTTATTAAATTGATATACTTTTAATCCATTTTCTTCTGCAAACGTCTTAATTGGTGGAGCAGTTAACTTATTTCCCCTGCCAGAAGGCTTGTCCGGTTGACATACAACTGCTAAAACTTCATGTTTAGAATTAAGAAGTGCCTTCAAACATGCAATAGAAAAATACGACGTTCCTAAAAATACTATTTTCACTCTTCTTTATAATCCTTTTCTATTTTATCTACAAACAAAATGCCGTTTAAGTGGTCTGTTTCATGGCAAATACACCTTGCTAAAAAGTCTTCCCCAGTTATTGTTATTTGATAACCATATCTATCTTGCGCTCTTACAGTAACTTTTTTAGGCCTTTTAACAAATTCTTGAATTCCGCCAACGCTTAAACAACCTTCTCTTCCTATCTGCTCGCCGCTTTGCTCTAAAATTTCCGGGTTTATTAGTTCTAGATACATATTATTAATATCCATAACTATCGCACGTTTTAAAACGCCAACCTGAACTGCGGCAAGCCCTGCGCCATCATTTTTATACATAGTTTCACGCATGTCGTCTAAAAGTTCCCAAAGTCCTTCATCGAACTTTGTTACAGGCTTAGACATTTTACGCAAAAGCTCATCTCCTATTTTTAAAATTTTTCTTGTTGCCATAATTTCTCCTAACTTAAATTCTGTGGGTCAATTTCTACAAAAATGCTAAGTTTAGCGCTCTTGTGAGAATCCGCCACGCTATAAATCTTTTCCATTATATCACTTTCTTTTAACTTTGTAAACCTCATTAAAATTTGATATCTTGTTTTATTTTTAATTCTACCCACAGGAGATTTCATAGCATTAAAATAATAGAAGTCATTTCTAAAATTGTTATAAACATCCGCAAGTTCGTTGTATATAGATCTTATTGCCGACTTTGCTATTTCTTCGTTCTCACTGCTTACTAGCACTCTAACAATTGTTGTAAAAGGCGGAAATTTTGTGGTCTCTCTTAAATTTATTTCCTTTTCGTAAAAAGCCTTATAATTGTAATTAGATGCAAACTTATAAACATAGTGCCTCGGGTTATACGTTTGTAGTATAACCTTCCCTTCCAAATCCTTTCTACCAGCCCTGCCACTGACCTGCGTAATGAGTGCAAACGCTCGTTCTGGGCTGCGATAGTCCGATTGATACAAACTTTGGTCAGCGTCTATAATTCCAACTAAGGTTACATCTGGAAAATCATGCCCTTTTGCTATCATTTGTGTTCCAACAAGTATTGCAGGGTGAGAATTTGAAAACTCTTCCAAAATCTTTTGATGTGAATTCTTGTTTTTGGTGGTATCGTTATCCATACGCAAAATTTTTACGTCTGGAAATAGCTCTCTTAATTCGTCTACAACACGCTGCGTTCCAATAGCCCCCTGCCTTATTTCATGGCTGCCACATTCCGGGCAAACAGTAAGCGCTTTAAACCTTTTTCCGCAATAATGGCATTTTAATTTATCTTCCACTTTGTGATAAACAAGCGATACATCGCAATCTGTACATTTAGCCACATAGCCGCATTTTCTACACATCATAAAAGAAGTATAGCCTCTTCTATTTAAAAATAACATGGCTTGTTTTTTATCTCTCATGCAAGCAGCAAGCTCATCTCTTAAAGCCACGGAAAAAATACCATTATTTCCATTTCTAATTTCACTTAACATGTCTACAATTTGAATTTTTGGCATATCCTTTCCGTTTGCCCTTGTTGGCAACTCTAAAAGCTTATATTTGCCAATCTGCGAATAATAGTATGAAGCTATGCTTGGCGTAGCGCTACCTAAAACAAGTGGACAACTATTGTATCTAGTTCTAAAATCCGCTACTTCCACCGTTTTATAACGTGGGTTAGATTCACTACTATAAGAAGAATCGTGTTCTTCATCAATTATTATAATTCCAACGTTTTCTAGTGGTGCAAAAATTGCAGACCTAGCGCCAACAGCAACTTTTGCCTTTCCATTTCTAAGCCTTCTCCACTCGTCATATCTTTCGCCCGCGGATAAGCCGCTATGAAGAAGCGCAACATTTTCTCCAAACCTATTTTTAAAATTATACATTATTTGTGGAGTTAAAGAAATTTCTGGAACAAGCATTATTGCAGATTTGCCATTTTTTAAAACGTTTTCAATAAGCGTCATATAAACTTCGGTTTTACCACTGCCCGTAACGCCATGGATTAAATAGGTACAGTTTTCATTTAATTTCACGCCCGTTATTGCCCTTTCCTGCTCCGGAGTGTGAACAAAATGCTCTTTTGCATGATTCAAAACGTCAGGACTTCTAGTTATTTCTTCCTGAAAAGTTGTAAGAATTCCTAAATCTATAAATTTTTTTACAGCTTGAGCTCCAAAATCTTTGTTTAAAAGAGTAAAGTCTGCAATTTTATGTTCCCTTAAAAACAGTACGAGTTCCATTTGTTTAACTGCGTTCTTTTTTAAAGTAAGAGCAAACTCTTCTAAATTAAAATTTTCATTAAGCTTGCAGTAAGTTTTAAATATGGGTTTAACTTTGCCAGAGCGCATTTCCGATGGTATGAATAGCCTTAGCGTGTCAGCAACTCGTAAATTATACCTTCTAGTCATGAAGTCTTTAAGTTTAAGCATTTCTGGAAGAATGGCAGCGTAGTTATCTATGGGCTTTATAACTTCCTTTAATTTTTCCTTAGAAACACTTGAATCCGATTTTATTTTTATTACATAGCCTTCAATTTTTCTATTACCAAAAGGCACAAGAACTCTTGTGCCTTCTATTAGTTTTAAGTTGTCTGGAATAATATAATCAAAAACTTTATCTGTTTCTGAATTTAAAATGTCAACTATTACTTCTGCAAACAAATTAGCCTCCAACGTTATCCAAAATTGCCTTTAATTCCTGTTCATCAGAAAGTAACTTGCCTGCACCAAGTATAGTAGCATTTTCAGCATAATCAGAAACTGTGCAAGGCATTTTTATAGCTCTGGAAATGTATTCAGCTAAGCCTACAAGTTTTGACCCACCGCCAACTAGAAGTAAGCCATCTTGTGTGATATCTGCTGAAATTTCAGGCGGACAAAGGTTTAACGTCGTTTCAATTAATTTTAACACTTCGTCTACATATTCAACAAGTTTTGACCTTATATCCTTTGAAAATACAATAATGTTTTGTGGAGATTTTGTTGAAACGTTAACACCAGAAACTTCTAAGTTTAAAGTGTCGTTTTCATACAAGCTTCCAACTTCTTCCTTAATTTTTCCAGCAGAAGAAACACCAACTAATACTTGGTCTTTTTCCGCAATTGCCGTAGCTATTGCAACATCAAGCGCTCTACCGCCATAGGCAAGTGTTCCACCCTTTACAATAGAGTTTAAATTCAAAACAGCCACTTCGGTTACACCACCGCCAAAAGATGCAATAAAGGCTGTAGAATCTCCACGAATGTTTCTTCCAGAGCCAACAGCGCCAGCAATGATAGATGGAATAAGCCTAACTTCGTCTATTCCAGCCATAAAACATGTTTTTCTATACACATCTTTGGCTTGACTTGAAATGCCGCAAGGAATTGTAACTAATGCCTTAATTTTTGATAATTTATTAATTTCTAATTTTTCTAAAAAATGTTTTAAAAGGGCACTTAAATATTCTCTACTTTTAACTTCCCCTTCTGAAATTGGAGTAAATATAACAACATTTTCCGCTGTTTTACCTTGAAGCTTTTTTGCCTCATTGCCAAACGCGATTATTTTATAGTTAGAATTAGAACCGCTTACAGCAATTAAATTAGGCTCTTTTAAAACTATGCCACAATTTTTTTTATAAATTGAAATATAGGAATTGCCCATGTCTATTGCTAAAACAGTTTTCATTCTTTCTCCTTTAGTTTAAAGTTATTGTAGTGCTAGAAGTTGAATTTCCGCGTTTATATTCTACTGTTACTGTGTCGCCAACGCTTGAATGTAAAATAGCATATATAAAATCGTTTCTCTCTTCTATTACAAAGGTTTTGCCGTCTTCGCAAGTAACTTTTGTAACAATATCACCTACTTGAAGTTTTCCGTTTGACGCACCAGTAGATTCAACACTTGTAATTTTAAAGCCACTTTCTGTAAATGAACTTATTCCCATAGAAGCAGCTTGGAATTGGTCGTAGCCAGAAATACCAAATTTTGGAGTTTCATAAGTGCCGTTTGCAACATCTTCAATTATCTCCATTATAGGATAGATTGGAACAGCAAAGTAGATGCTATTAGCGTCAACTTGTTGACCATTTGAAGTTTTGTCACTAGCGCCAAGCGTATTTAAACCTATTAAGTTACCTTTCATATCAAATAATGGTCCACCACTATTTCCATTACTAATAGGTGCAGAATGTTGAATTAAATCTTCATATAGGTTTGTATCGCTAGTTGCGTATCTATGTTCTGTGCTACTAATATAACCTAATGAAACAGTGTTTTGAAGTCCAAAATCTAATGGAGTTCCTATTGTTATAACCTGTTCAAGCACTCTTAAATTATCAGTAGAATCAATCCATCTATCAGCCATTTTTACAAATGGAATATTATAATAGTCGCTTCTAATAATTGCTAGGTCTAAATTTTGATTATACCATAATATCTCCGCAATATAACCTGTAGTTTCGCCATTCAAATATACTTCTAGGTGAAAATAATTACTATTTATTGCAGAATCTATTACGTGATAGTTTGTAGCAATGTATCCGCCTGCATAAACAGCTACACCACTGCCAAAAGAAATAGAATCTCCGGCATTATCCTCCACCATAACGGTAACGGTTGCGCTTAAATACTCTTCTGCTATTTCCGTAGCCGTTGCACCTGCTTCTATTGTAAGCGGTTCTGTGTTTGTAACAGTTTTGCCGCCACCAACGTCAAAAGATATTGAACAGCCCGTTAAGGTTATCAAGCAAAATAGAAAAGCAAAACTTAAAAACAAAAGTTTTTTCTTCATAAAAATCTCCTATATAATTTCTAAGTATTTTTTGAAAATTTTCTTGAAGATAGGCCCTAGTTTCATACCTTCCATAATTTCAAAATCTGCATTCCCCTTTACTACAGTTTTAAGTATAACGGAATCTCCTAAAATATCGCAGCAGATATCCGTTACATTTCCCCTTCTAGATTTATCTAACTGATCAGCAAGTTTTATTATAACGCCCATCTTTTTTACAGCTTCCATATCTTCTTCGGTTAAAATATCCTTATATTTAACCCAATCGGATAAATTTAAGTTGTCCGGATTTTGACAAACACAGGTAAAAGCTGCAAGTAGCACATCTTTATGTGACACCCCATTTAACGGAGAGTTCAAAATAACGTTAAAGCTGTATTTTTCGTGATTATCAAAGCAAATTCTTTTACCGGAATCGTACATAGATGCGGCTATTCTAAGTGCTTTTACATAAACTCTTGAAAGCTTATGAATGACCTTTAATTGTTTAAACAATATAACTGCTAAATTGTACACATGTGCAGTGTTTGAATATTTTTGGTCTTTAAATATTCTAATATTTTCCAAGCTGTAACCTAGCATATCGCTAAAAGGCTTTTCATTAGCTTCCATTGCTATATAGCTATAAATTAAGCCTTCACGAAGTGTGTCGCCTGAAATAGACATGCGTTCTATATTTAAAACGTCAGAAACTGCCTTTGCTATGCTTATACCGCAAAGTAGTGTATCTACGCTATCTTCTGATATGCCTTTTAATTTCTTTGTTTTATCTAAGCCTAAATCCTTTACAACAGAATAAACCTTTTCAAAAACTGGTGCTTCTAGAATATAGTTATTTTCTATATCCAAAGAATAATGCGTGCTTCTTCTAGCAAGTTTTCCAAGCGTTGCATATACAGAGCCCGCTCCAACAAAAGAAGTTTCTATGTCTACGTGTTCAATAAGGTCAATTTTTTCAATTTCCTTTTTAACGAAATCTAGCATTTTATCAACAGCGTCTGGCGACGTAGTTGCAACGCCCGCTTTCTCAGGCAAATTGTATGTGCCGAATGGTAAAATTTTAGAATAAATTATATTCCTTCTATTATATAAAATTAAATTTGTTTCTTGCTGAGAAATATTTACAATTAAACCTTTTGGTACGTCAACAGAGTTTATAACGCCAGAATATATCATTTTAGCTTCGTCTTCTGGTTGCATTATTATAAAATTGAAACCCGTGTTGTTATAAACTTCTTCTAAGTAGCTCTTTTGATTTTTAGAGTTTAAAATAAAGTTAGAAGTAACAGCCGTTATCTTTGTAATTTCATAGTTATCGCATATTTTTCTAAACATTTTAAGAACGTTTAAACTTTCCTTAGATTTCCCAGCTCTAATAAGCCCACTTATAGCAATTTCTTCGTTGAGCTTAATATTTTCCGTGATATCTTCAAAAACATTAAAATACGTACCGTTTAATTCTAAAAGCACTAATCTATGTACGCTTCCGTTAATATAAACTAAACCTATCTTTTCCAAATGTTCCACCTTTAATAATTAATTTTTATAGCATTTACTGGGCAAGTAGCTTCGCAAGAACCACATCTTATACATTTGGTTTCATCTATCTCAGCTTTGCCATCTTCACCAAACCTTATAGCATTTACTGGGCAAATACTTACACATGCCCCACAACTGATACATTTACTTTTATCTACTGGCATAATTCTCTCCTTATAATACCTAATAATAACACATAACTTAAATTTTGTAAACTAATTCTTTGTTTTATTTTCCTTAAAAAGTTTAAAAATCTCGAATATAGCAAGCAGAATTAAAAACACACCAAATATTATTTTAAGCACATTACCTTTTACAAGATTGGCAAGATACGCTCCACCCAAACTAAATAGTATTCCGCTAAGCACAATAGGAATTACACTTTTAATGTCCACTAAACCATTTTTGATATGAATTATAAGAGCAAATACAGCCATAACTAAAAATGAAAAAATATTAAAGCCTTGCGACACCTTTTGACTAAAATTTAAAAATATAGTCAATAATGGTATAAGCATAGTGCCTCCGCCCATGCCCATTCCGCCAAATATTCCGCCAATAACACCAAAAAGTATTAGTAAAAAAATTGTCATAATTCCCCCTACTAAAATAGCATTCTAACGCCAGCGCTAAGCATTATTATAATAAATATAATTCTTATTACTTTATTATTAAGCTTATTTAATAGCAACGCGCCCAAAACTCCACCAAGTGTTACACCTATTGTTACGTAAAGAAGATTTATCCAATCTATTCTTGTACTTAGCCCATACACGATAGCACTTACTATACTTAGCGGAAAAATAACAGCCATAGCTGTTGCGTGAGATTTTTTGTTATCTATCTTTAAAACCTTTTCTAAAAGTGGTACGCTTATCATTCCCCCGCCACCACCGAAAAAGCCGTTTACAAAGCCTATAAGCATGCCCGCGGATATAACTATAAGCCACTTTTTTACGTTTTTTTTCCTTTCCATAAAAATATTATTGTATATTTTTGAAAAATTATTTGATTTTAAAGAATATTTGTTATATACTAAGCAAGTTAAAATCTATATGCAGGTGAAAAATGATTAAAACTAGAAACTTTATTATTACATTATGTATCATGGTTATGGCGTTTGCCTTTCTATTCCCAAGCTTTGCAGTAGCAAACGCAGAAAATAGAGCAAGTTTTGAAGAGATATCCATTTCTAATGGAGATTTTAACTCATCTCCAAACTCTTCTACATTAGATTCAGACCCAACGGGTTGGAGTTTGATTAGAACTTCTAGCACAGCAAGGGCTGGTATTATAAACGTAAACGATACAAGGTTCAATTCGAACTATTCTTCATACTACCTTAATGCTGACGAAAACCCAAGAACAATGAATACTAACTACGACGATAAAGTTCTTATGATAAACGCAAGAACATCGTCTACTGGTTCTGAAGTTCCAGCAATTCAAGGTTATAGAAGTGACGAAATTACTTTGCAGCCTTATTCTTATTACACTTTTAGCATTCTAGCAAGAACAATGAACAATGCCAAAGCTTCCATTTATCTAACCGGCTTAGACGAAGAAGTTACAAATGTTAGTTTTGAAAGCTTTGAAGCAGATGTTTGGACGGAATACGAATTCTTTATTGCCACAGGAACAAGTGAAGAAACAGTTAGCTTAGAGCTTTACTTAGGAAGAAAGGAAAACACCACATCTTCCGGCGTAGTTTTCTTTGATAACGTTGTAGTACAAAGACACACAAATGAAAACTATATCCGCAATTTAAATAACGCTCAATCTAGCGATACTGTTGAAAACTATGTATTCTCTGAAACAAGCATAGATATAAACTACGTTGAAAACGTAAACTCAGAGCTTACCTATGCAGACTCCAACTTAAACTTTGAAAAAGGTACACTTGAAGGCTGGACAATAGTAAACAACGAATTCCCTGCTAACGCAGTTGCACACGTATTCAATGTAAATCAAGATTTCTCTCTTGGTTCAGACCTTACAGCCAACAACAACTATGCACTTATGCTTTCAACTGAAACAGCAGGCTATTTTGGCTACATTTCTCCAAAAATAGATGTTCCAATGCATGCTATTTACAAAATTTCAGTAAACGTTAAAGTTGAAAACATTTCAGGAAATGCATATATACTTTTAAAAGAAAATAACGACGTAAACGAATTTTACGACAAAGATAACCCATCTGAAGCTTACACTCCAGTAGAGAATGAAATAGTAATTTCAGCTAACAGCACAGACACCTATCAAAACAACTACACAACGTGCTCATTCTACGTTAAAGGCAACGCTCTTTACCCTACTTCATTCAATCTTGAATTATGGCTCGGGCAAAGTGACGACGCTTCTCGCGGAACAGTTGTATTCGATACTATTAGAATTGAAACAATAAGCGCTGAAGATTTCACAAGTGCAACTGAAAGCACTTCAACAGTTAAAGTTACTCTTTCTTCTATTAGTGAAGACCCAACCTTTACAAACGGAACCTTTAACACATTAAATAATCAATCTGCCACCCTTGAATACCCTATCCACGCTTCTGACTGGACAGTAGACGTAGCAGACGAAGATGCAACAGCTTGGGGTGTTATAAACACAAATACAACTTTATACGAATCAATTAAAAATGAATATTTAGGCGGAAGAGCAAATCCAGAAAATCCAAAAGTTTTAGGAAATACAATTCCTATTACAGACACAAACAATATATTAATGATGTGGAATAAAGGAGAAACCTATCAAAGCCTAGTAAGCCCAAGTTTCTCGGCATCAGCAGATACCTATTATAGTTTAAAATTTAGCTATAAAACAGTTTCAAACTTGCTAGATAACGACAATATTTTAAATGTATACGTTATCGATGACAACGGAACAGTTCTCTTTGAAGAATTAGGTTTAAATTCTAGCAACATTGCAGACAAAGATTGGTCTTCCTATGAAATTATTATCAGAACAGCTCAAGCAACAAAAAGCTTAAATATAAAACTAGAGCTTGGAACGAAAACAGACGGCATCTCTGGCGTAGCATATTTTGATAACTTCGAACTTAATACAGTTGAATACACAGACGAAGAATATGAGAACTTAATTGAAACGGCAAACATTGTAGACTTCACGAATGCAGGTTTTAACCTAATTTCAAGCTCCATGAACACAAATGGCGTTTACGACGCACTCACCTATACAGGAACGCTTGAAGAAGGAACAAACCCATCTGCTGGCGACGACGTAGCTTTTGGCGGAATTATAGATTCTGAAGATAACAACTTCGGACTATCCCCTAACCCAGACAATACAAGCATAATTAAAAACGTAATGCTTATAAAAACAAATGGAATTTCAAAATATTCCATGAAATCAAACGATACAATTTCACTCACAGAAGGTTCATATTATAAATTTACAGTTTATATTAAAACAAACGTAAAAGAACACACTGGAAACAAGGAACAAGCTCATGGCGCTGAATTCTCACTTGAAGGAATAGATGGCGCTATAATAGATAACATTATTTCAAACGACTTCACGGCTTACAACATCTATATTAGCGCATTACAAGATACAGATGTAAACCTTCGTTTCGCTCTAGCAGCAGATAAAGTTGAAAATACCGGATACGCTTTCTTTGATAGCTTCTCTTATGAAACAGTTGAAGAAGCCGTTTACAACGCAGCAAAAGATAACAAACTTGCAAACAGCATATTCGTTGAAACTGCTTCAGCTGAAGAAGGCGAAGAAGGCGAACAGAAACCAGGAGATAACAACGTTATAATCTGGTACGTTATCCCTTCCGTAATATTTGCTCTAGCAATAATTTTAGCACTTATTGCATACGCAATGAAGAGAGTTAAAATTAAAAAGCCAGAATCTAAAAAGAAAGGCAATTACGACCGTGAACAAACCATGTATCGTGACGTTGTAAGGAAAGAAGCTGAAGATAGAAGAAACGAACGCTTAAAGGCATTAAAAGCAGATTTAAAAGCCGTTCAAGAAGAAATAGACACCTTAGAAAATGAAAATAAGGAAAGAATTGCTTCTCAAAGAAAAGAACACGGTAAACAGATAACCAAAGAAGATGAAAAAGCGTTTAAACTATATGCTAATAAGCATACTAAACTACTCAATAAGTTAGATGCTATAAAATCAGAAATAGAAAACGTAAGTTCGCCTGAATATATCATAAAAGAAATTAAAAAGATAAAACAAGGTAAATAATTAAAAGAGCACTAAGTGCTCTTTTTTATTAACTAATAATTTCAACGTCTGAGTTTTCAGAATCTACGTTTACATGGCTAACAGAAATTTCATAAGCAGTTCTTGTTTCCACTTCCCCGCTATCAAGTTTCTTTTGATATTCCCTGCTTTGAATTCTGCCTACAATTTCAATTTTAGAGCCAATTTGTGCATCTTTAATAAATCTTGCATTCCTACCCCAAGCTATGCAAGGAAGGTAGTCGGATTTATTATATGCCCTATTTACAGCAATTAAAACGTCGCAGATTTCTCTTTTAAACGGAGTTGTTCTAAAAATAGGCGGCTTACAAACAAACCCGGTAATTTCTATTACATTTGGGTTAGTAAGGTCTGCTTCTTCCACAATTTCGCGAGCAAACACGCTTAAAATAAGCTTACTTTTTTCGTCTTCAAGCTTATTATAACTTCTAAGCTGCCCTTTTAAGCTAACTAGCCTTCCTAGTTCAAAATGTTTTAAAAGTTTTTCCGATACCGTAATTGGCAAAACGTCTACGTGTTCAGAGAGCCTTGGCACAGAAAGTTTTACGTCGTAAAACGCTTCTCCAAACGTTTCGTGGCTAAACACCGGTTCGCTAGCCACAGTTCCAGATAAGTACACCTTGTTATTATTCATTAGTTCATAGTTCATAATCTTTTCCCCTTTTATGAAAGTTTTTGTAGTCCGTTTCTATCAATTGTATAGTTCTCTTTATACACCAAGTCTCCAATAGAAGTGATTGTATAACCCTGTTTTTGAAGCCTATCTAAAACCATTGGCAGAGCATCTAAAATGTGGTCTGAATTGTTGTGGCAAAGAATTATAGAGCCGTTTTTAACATTATTTAGAATTCTAATAGTAATCTCTTGTGCAGATAAACCTTTCCAATCCAAAGAATCCACGTCCCACTGTATTGTCTGCATGCCAAGCTTTGTTGCAGTATCAAGTACAGTATTGTTGTATGCACCGTAAGGTGCTCTAAATAACGTTACGTCCTTGCCAGTTATACCTTTAATAAGTTCACTACAATTTGAAAGCTCATTTTCCAGCTTTTCAGCACTTACAGTTGTTAAATCTGGGTGCGTGCTAGAATGGTTACCTATTTCAAAGCCTGATTCATCTATAAGCTTTACCATGTCAGCATTTTTATCTACCCAGAAGCCAACTAAAAAGAAGGTTGCGCCAACGTTGTATTCTTTAAGCGTTTCCACAATGTCAGCAGTCTTGTCAGCGCCCCATGCAGCATCAAAGCTAATGGCAACTTGTTTATTCTCCGTATCCACTGAATAAATAGGCACACGCTTAGTAGAATAGCCAAAAAACACCTGAGCTGAAGCCACACCATTAATACTCACAGCAAGTAAAACAGCAACTAAAATCATCAACAGAACGAACCTAATTGATTTCAATTTAACACAAAGAAAATGCATTAAATCCTCGCTTTTAACTATAAAAGTAAATGCCCAAAAAGCAAATGCTAATTATAGTGATAATATGTCTGAAAAAGGCGTCTTCTGTCGAATTCCCCTCTTTCTACTTTTTAATATATTTCCCTAACATTAAAATTATGACAAAATAAAAAATCCAGCTTAAATTAAAGCTGGATAAAGTTTAATATTAAATTTTTTTAATTAAGTTTTAATGTATTAATGGAATGTATTAAAATAATGATAACAAATTATACAAATAAATATACAATAAGCAAATTATAAAAACAAAAATAGCAGTCCCCTAAGGGAACCCTTTCCCTAACTAGTCCTTAGAGTGTTCTTGCATAGCAAGAATTGTTTAGCAAAAACTTTATGCAGTGTAACAAATAAAGTTTGTAGCGCAACAAGCCCCGACGGCTATTTTGTTTCAAATAAGCTAATGGCGTCCCCTAAGGGAATCGAACCCCTAACTAGCCCTTAGGAGAAAAAACTCCTTCCCGATTTCCCGTCAGATAACTTTCAAAACATGCTCAAATATTCAGTTATTTTTAAAATCTGTTGATAGTATAATTCGTTTTAATGCGAAATATCAAACGCATCAAATAAC
>DVOJ01000015.1 GCA_018713725.1 Candidatus Caccopulliclostridium gallistercoris
ACCCAACATATTTGGAGCCGGTAGAGTAACTTGTGTGTTGTATGGCAAATTAATTGTTGAGATTTCATTGCCACCGTTTGATTTAAATTGTATAGAATAATTGTTAATATTGAATTTTGCATATAAATTTATGTCATTTTCGGTATAAAGAGATATCTTTTCTATTTTTGTAGTAAAATTATTGTCAGTATACCAGCCGTCAAATGAATATCCTCTCTTTTCAGGTGCAAGTAGCGGAATTTCTTCTAATTGAGAAAATGATGTTGGATTGTTTGAATTATTCGTCCCGCCGTCGAGGTTATAGTGTACATTATGTGTAATCAGTTCCCATTTGGCGGTCAAGGTTATGTCCTTGCATTGTTTGGTATCGATTGTGTCTATTATATTCCCATCATTTGTTTGCCAACCTACAAAATTATACCCATATTTGCTAGGAGAAAGTAGTGGGAGATTTTCATCTTCTATTGTATAGGTGGATGGATTTGAAACACTTTCACCGCCATTTAAGTTGTAATCAATATTGTACTCAATTATAGACCAGGAAGCGTAGATATATATATCTTCATTAATTTGGATGTTTTCTAAAAAATCAGAATTTATTATAACATCATTATATTCCCAGCCTTCGAAAGTATATCCATTTTTATTTGGAGCAGTTGGGAAATTAAAATCATTTGTTTCATCATAATCTATTGTATTATAAATATAGTCATCTACAACAAAATATATTTTAAAATATTCTTCCTTGTTGCATGCAAATAAAGTTAATGATAAAATAAATAAAAAAGAAGTGCACAAACAACTTGTTATAATTTTTTTCATAAATACCTCTAATTCAAATAAATACTTGATTTATTATAACATATAAATTAAAAAATAGCAAAAGAATTATTTATTAACTAGAAATTATTTAGTTTAAATAGGTCAACATAAAATATAAACTATGTGATGTTAAAACTTAAACGAGTTAAGTTTTAATTTTGCTAATCGCAAAATACACAATAAATTGTAAATATAGAGATGTAGCTCAGTCGGTTAGAGCACCACCCTGATAAGGGGGGGGCGGTGGTTCGAGTCCACTCAATCCTACCAGTCTAAAACCCCGATTTTATCGGGGTTTTTGCATGGTCGAAGCAAAATGAAATTTTTATGTCTGTGCCTATTTTTTAAATTTTTTCTAAAAATAGGCACAGGATTTTAGGACTATTTTTTTACATAAACTCATTTTTCTCAAAAAATGCAAAATACTAACATTGACTAACATAAACTAGTATAAAACTGGCACATAGGCACAGGAATAGGCACAGGATTTTAGTGCTAAAAAAGGAAGCAAATCGCTTCCTTTTTCTTTACATTTCAAAGTCTTTATTTCTTCGTTTAGGTTTATTTTCAGGTTCTTCATCACGCTCATCAAACACTTCGTCTATGTCATTTTTAAGGTCTAATGCAGGGTTTTCATCCATTGATAAATAAATCTGCGTAGTCGTTACTTTTGAGTGTCTTAGCATCTTTTGAATTTTATAGATGCTCCAGTTTTTCTCTCTTAGCACATCACCAAATGTATGCCTAATTGCATGAAAATGTATTCCATATTTATCTAGATTATTATTTCTAAGAAATCTATTAAGTATGGTTCTAGTTCCGTAGTAAGTTCTCATAGTGCCATCGTCATTGCAGAAGACGAAATCTTTTTGTCCTGTTAAATACATCTTTAGTTTTCTGCCTTTTGTTCGTTGTATGTTTTTCCATTCTTTGAGTGTTTCAACAAGTATATTTGACATTGGTAACTTTGTTTTAGAACTAGCAGTCTTTGGATTTGACAAAATAGTTTTCTTTGATAGTTTATTGCCAAGTTTGTCAAACTCTGGCTTTGTTGTGATTGCGTGTTCAACACTCAAGACCTTATTTTTCATGTCTATATCTTGCCACCTAAGCCCTAGTAGTTCTCCAATTCTAAGCCCACTAAAATATGCTACATGGCACAAATAGTTTAAGAATGGATGAGTTGGCAATGCATCAAAGAATTTCTTTCTTACAGCAGGACTTAATGCCTTATACTTATTTCTCTTTTCTTCAACTTTTTCTTTCTCAATTGCATCTTCAGTATCTCTTGTCTTAATATCAATTGACATTACTGGGTTGTACGCAATTAACTTTTCCTCAACTGCATAATTCAAAAATTGATTGAGTAAATACTTTGTTTTTCTTCTTACTTCTTCACTTTTTATACTTTTTAATAGATTTTTTAATATTTTTACATCAATTTCATGCATTTCTACATTTTTTAGTTTAGGCTCAATATGATTTTTAAAGTTTATTATTAGGTTATCAAATGATCTAGGTGTAACAGTATTTTGTTTTTCATTTAAAAGCCATTGCATCATTAGTCCACTAAATTTTTTAGTAAAAATTTCATTATCAAGCTGTGATTTTTGTTCAGTTGCTTTTCTTACAGCCTCATTAGCTTCTTCTTCTGAAAAACCATAATAAACCTGTTTTCTTATTCTTTTGCCATTTTCATCTCTGCCAAGATTTATCATTGCTCGCCATCTACCATCTGCACTTTTGAAAACACTTCCAAGACTTTTTTCACGCCTTTGCGTTTCTTTTTTCTTTCTAGCCATAAATATCTCCGTTCATATTATCTTTGAATTGCCAACTTACAAAGGCAACAACACTAACAGTCTTTTTCTTTCCAAACTTAGAAGATGGGAATTGTTTTGAGTTCATTATTTCACGGACTTTATCACGACCAAGACCAGTTATTTGCATAATGTCTTTAAGGTCAAGATAATCTTTTTTATACTTTTCAGATAGGCGATTTACTTCGGCAGAGATAAGTTCTTCAATTTTAATGTTGTTCATAGTTTACCTTTTATAAAGTCTTTATTCTATTTCATCTCCATCATCATAAAACTCGCCATCAAAGATTTCGAGTATTTCTTCACACAAGTCATCATAGGTGTAATAAGTGTCACTACTAAGATAAATATCTAATAGATAATCAAGGACATTCCCATCAATAGATGCCAGATTGTCAATTGTTGACTGTTTAATTGAAGAGTCCTCACTTTGTAGATAGCTTGCTAAATAGGATTTTAAATCTATTTCAAATCCTGCATTGAAAATTTCTTCTTTTGGTAGTGTTAGCATATATGCTTTAAATTCATCATATTCTTTTTGAATTCTTTCATTAAATTCTTGTCTTTCCATATTTTATTCCTTTTATTTTAAGATTTTTTTATTATCTCAATATAAAACTTTGTTGTCCGTTTGCATCACAGCCATCAAGTCTATCAAGTGCAATCTTGTACCATTTTGGATTGATTTCAATGCCAATGTAGTCACGATTAAGATTCTTGCAGGCAACTGCTGTTGTTCCACTCCCAAGAAAACAATCTAAAACTAGATCATTTTCTTTACTGCTATTTTTGATCAACTTTTCAATAATGTTAACAGGTTTACAGGTAGGATGATGGAAGGCAAATTTATCTATTTTGTTTGTAGGATTTTTGAAAACTGTTCTTGCATCGTCATAGCATTTAGGATTACAAACATTAGCACCCCTAAAATACAGACAATATTCCACATCATTTAGGTATTGATGATTATAAAGTGGCATTACATTAGGTTTATTCCAAACTAAAATTTCAAAATTTAAGTGCAATTTATTGACAAAATAATTTAAATACATAGGAATTTGCTTGCGATTGCACCAAATATAGATGTTTGGCACTTTCATAACACGCATAAATTCTTCAAATATTTCTTCTTTGATTCCGTCACAAATGTGATTATCCATAAGTTCTTGATTTAGTTTGTTTATGCCTTTTGTAATTTCATTTTTTGTGTTTTCTAAAGCTTCCTTAGACTTTGGTTTACCATCAATTTGATAAGGTGGATCTATAACTATCAAATCTATACTTTTATCAGGTATTTCCTTTATAAGTTCGTAAGAGTCGCCAAGATAAATATTATTCCTCTCAAGCATCTTACATCTCCTTAGTGAATAGTTCTAGCAGTTTAGATCCATTTAAAATGTTTTGTTTTTTGTTTAAGAGTTGTTCTTTTTTTGTCATGTTCCATCCTCGTAATCTAGATTTTTCTCTTTCAACTCTCTTTTTAGTTTTTTATCTACATTTCTTCGTCATTTTCTGATTCAAGTGCTTTGACCATTTCTTTTAATTCTTTTCGCTGTTCGTCTGAACATTGGTTGTTTACTTCATCAGATAATGATTTGAATGTGTATTTTAACTCTTCTTCGGTTACTTTTTCGATTTTTTTATCGTTAAACCAACTATCTGAATAGACCCATTTTTTATCTTTTGTGAAAATATAAAAATATTCTATCCAGTAGTTTTTAAACATGTCTTTAAGTGTTAATTCTTTTGCTTCCTGATTTTCTTCGTTTCTATCTCTACCATAGGCAACACAAACATATCTTTGTGGATTTTCAAAAGTATGTTCTTTTTTCTTACTAGGTTTTATTACAAGTCCTAAACTTGAGAGATTGCCAAGATTTATAAGTTCATCAACCTTTTTCTCGGTATTATAGATATCATTTAAGAATAAACCATTATGATCTACATAACCATCAAAATGGCAATATATTGTTTTGTATTTTCCATTTGGTAGTTCTTTGCAAATATAACTTCTAGTACTCATTGCATCCCTCCATCTTGTATATCTTCCATACACTTGAAGAATTTATTTAAAACTGCTCTGCAACTTTCAGCATTCTTTTGAGGCAAAGTTCTTAAAGACAAGTCAACTAAAGATTCCAATGTTTCTGAGTCGTTTAGATATTCAAGTTGTTCTTTTGTAAAGGTGTCAAGCATTTCGGTTATATAGTGGTGCAAGATTGTGTACTCATATATAACACCTGAGTTGTTCCAAATTGACTTCAGAGGCTGTTGTTCTATCGTCAATCTTCTGTAGCATTCATACTCATTATCGACCTGATTTTTGACTGACTCTATCAACTCATCTCGTGTTAAATTACATTTCTTCATCTTCGTCATCCTCATCTTCGCCATAATACTCTACAAACTTAAATTTACCTTTACAATCATAGATGTCGTCAATTGCAGGTAGGGTATTGTAATATCCAAGTGTAGTTTCATTTAAAAAGTTGTCGGACAAATCTTTGAGTAAAAATTCGTATTCTGATTCGTGCGTTATATTTTCAATTCTATCAAGTATTGCTTGGCTTTGAAACACATGCTTATACAACCAGTTTGCATAATCACTTAAATCGTTTGCCCAGCCCTCAAGTCCATGAGTGTTGTCAAATACATCTCCATCGTTATACCATTTGTAAACGAGTTTGTTTACAACAGTGCAAATTTGAGTAGCCATAGTTTCGCCCTGACCACTTAATGGAAGATATTTTTCATTTATTTCTTCGAACTTGTTGAAATATTCCCAGTCAACATGTTCTTTTCCTTTCATTGTTTCTGCATAAGATTTCATTACATTTCTTCTCCTGAATCGTCTTGATCGTCTATATATTTGTAAGTTCCTAATTTTTCATCAAATACAAAGCTTTCATCTTCTCCCCATAACTCAAAGGATTGTTCATACGCTTCCTTTGAATAGTTTGTATAGGCACATGATTCTAAAACTTTGCCATTTTTAAACACTGCATATCCACAATAATATCCCATTTGTTCTTCTGCGTAGTCGTATCTAAAAGTGTTTTGTGGATGCTGTGTTGATAGTGTTTCAATTAGGTTTCTTATATCACTCCATGCTGTTTGAAAATACACAACATTAGGAACTTTTTTATCGTAGAATGTGTTGCACGCATTCCATTTAGTTCCCCAGTTGTTTATGCTCCAATGATACCAATCTTTATCGCCATATTTTAGAATATTATCAACTATTTGTTTTCCATAATTGAAAATATCTTTTTCGGTTTTAAAGACTGGACTATCCTTAAAAATAGGATCTTTTTGACTGTATGAAGCAAGGTAATCTTTTTTAATTTTTTCTAATTCTTCTTTTGAAAGAATATCGCATCCTTTTATAAATTTTGGATTGATATATAAAAGTTTATTTGTTATTTCTGCTAATTCTAAATCTGATATACTTGATAAATAATAATTTGCACACTTATCACTTGTGGTGCTAACTTCTACCATTAGTGACTCTGGCATTGGTATTATCTTGTTAAAATCAAATTTAAAACTGCTAAATTCATTGTTATCATCAACAAGTAAAGATTGCATAACTTTTTCTGCATTTTTACCTGTAATTTCTAGTTTTCCTTGTACCCAATTAGGCATTTTCTTCTCCTATTGCTTGAAATTTATCGCTATATAATGACCAATTTGTATCGGTTTTGTATTGTTCTACTAGTTCTGCAGGAACATAGATTGTTTTTAGATTTGGACAATTAGAAAATGCTTGATAAACTGTTGTGAATGATGTTTTAACAACTGATTCATGCCTTATATACACCGTTTCTAGTTGACTGCATTTATTAAATGCTCCTAGTCCTATTTCACTAACACTTTCAGGTATATCTATGGTTGTTATTGCTGTGTTCCAAAACGCATAAGGCTCTATTTTTTTCAAACTAGTAGGAAGATTTATTTCTGCAAGGCTACTACAATTCCAAAAACAACTATCTCCAAGTGTTTCAACTTTGTTTGAAAGTCTTATAGATTCTAAATTTTTACACTCTCTAAAAGCAAATAAGCCAATTTTAACTATCTGATCAGGCATAGTTATACTTTTTATGTTGCTGTTTCCATAAAAAACTCTATATGCAATAGATGTGATGCCATACTTTTCGCCATCTATTTCATAGTAATCAGGTATAACAACATCAGCTTCAGAGCCATCATATTTGATTAATTCATTATTCTTAAAGGTGCAGGATCCAACGACAACCTCTAAATTAGAGTTGTCGTCAGTTCTATACTCAAATAAAATTCTAGATGTCATTGCGAATAGAAAGAATACTCCACAACAAACGATTACTATTAGTTCGACCCATGATATAGTTTTCTTTGCCTTAGCAGGCTCTGTCTTTGTTTCAGTTTCATTAGTTGTGTCAGGCTCGCTTGAAGATTGTCTTTTAAAAGTAAACCTTTTATCAATCATAATTCGCCCTCGTTCATCAATTTTTCATATTTTTTAATATTTTTTGCTATTAAATGAAGACCATCTTCTCCCCACAAATCTTCGCCATCAGCAAGAGAAAAGTGTTTAAGATATTTCTTTATTTTGTTTATTTGATGTCCTGATAAGCTTGTAAAATCTCCATCTTCATCAACTTGGACAAATACACAATTTCCGACTGTGCAATCTTGATATTCAGGGATAAAGAAGTTTCCGTCTAGCTTTTCTAATTTGCCATCGTCATCAATAAGCATTAAGACATCCCGATCAAGGGGGAATGTAACCCCCTCAACCGTTCTGCAATCTACTAGTTTTTTTAATTCACTAAAATCATTAGGAACTTCTATAATTTCACAGTCTTTGTAAGGTTGTTTATACAGAACTTTTATTGTTTCCATTTTGTGTACCTGTATTTTTACGGAATTCACAATAATTTTTGTATCGTTCAAGTTGTTTTGGATTTGTGTAATAAGCCTGTTGGATAGCAACACCAATAATGGTGTAAAAGGTATCATAATGAGTGTTTGGTGCAAGATTAGGTGACTTTCTTAAAACTCTAAGTTTTTTCATAAGTTCATCCTTATCTTTAAACTCAATGTCGTCTAAAAATGTTGTTAGTTCTCCATTTATTCTTAACATTGTTCCACCTCGTCTTTTTCCTTTGTTTTCGCTGATTTTTTGCGTGTTTTTGGCTTTGTTTCGCTTTCTTCGATTGTTTGCTTTACTTCTTTGTTTCCGCTTGTTTTAGTGCAATCCTTGGTTGTATTTTCGCTTGTGTTTTCGGTGCTTGCGACCTTTTCTTTTAAGTGTGTTTGAAGTGCTGGCTCAACGCTAGATAAAATTTGATAACTTACACTACGAACAACATCAAGGTTTGCCTTAAACTTATTAAGATCGCCATCAGAAAACTTTGCAATATATCCAAGATTAAAGTCTGTAGTTTGTAGCCCCAATCTATTTGATACAACCAGTGCTATACTTTCAGCTTCAATTTCTCGGATATTAGATTGTTCCTTAGGTGTTAGCCCTTTGAAGTTGCTTCTGACTCTTTCTTCAGCGAGTGCGTGTCCAACTTCGTGAATAAGGGTGGTAAGTGTTTGATTTAGTGGCATACCCTCACGGATGACTATCTTTTTATTAGTAAAATCACAATAGCCATCACAACCATCTTGAACTTGTCCATAGCTTATTTCATAGCCTCTAGGCACTCGTTCGATGGCATCTTTTATAACATCAAAGTTTTCAATCGCAAGATTTTCATCACATTTGAATTCGTAAAGCTCTCGTCCCTCAGTTTGAGATATATCAAACACATAAGCTACCTTAAATCCGTTTATTTCAATTTCTTTTGTTTCTACAACATTGCCATCTTCATCAAGAACATCTTCTTTTCTTATTTCTCTTAAAGGGGCAATGATTTTTATTGCTTTTTCGCCTTTAATTATGTTTCGGTGGTTATAGTTCCAAACTTTCATACCATTTACACAAGTTGCAGTTGGCATTTGTGATAAAATAAGCAAATGATTGTTTAATGAATAGCAATTTAAGTTACTCATTGAAAGAAGCAAATCTTTATACTTTCCACTTTTCAAAAATTCGACATACTGCTGTTCTGCTTGCGTGATTAGGTCATCCACCGTAGTTCTAACTTTGTTTTCTTCCATTTTTTCTCCTAATTTTCAAACATTTCTTGAACGAATTCGCTTGCCACGATTCGGATGTTAGTTCTTTTAGCAGGACCTGTGATAAGAAATGCACAACCCCTCGGCAGGTTGACAATATTATCACTTTCAGTTTCGTTTATTTGTCCTGCTTTTTCATAAAGTGAACATAGATCACTCATATCATTTGGTGCAAGAGAGAATATAAGCGAATACTGGCTTACATTTATAATCGCAGAACTCTTTCTTGCAATTTCAGGGCTACCGACAAAGTCCTTTACATTTTGAGTGATAACTATTTCCATACCATCATACTTTCTAATTCGCTTGGCTAGGTTATACATAAAATCCAGTGCTATTGGGTATTTATCGTCAATAAACACATGGGCTTCGTCAATCGCAACTATGATTTTTCGGTTTGTGTTATAGATCCTATTGTAATCACGATTTTTAATAACTTCGTTGTCTAGCCATTTTAGAACTAAAAGCATTTGTGCATTTGCTATCACATTATTTTTGTTTGCAAGCAACTTTTGGAAGTTAAAGCATACGAAATTTTCTTGTGGTGCAAATGTCGTGTATCCATTCCATAGTGCTGAGTTTCTTCCACCTTTTTTGAACTTACTTAAATAGTTTGATAGAACTTTCAAGCACGATTTATTGTAATCGTCTTTTTCTTGTTCGAGTTTACTATCGACAATATCAGCTAGGTCTTGGAAGATAGGGTAATCTTTTGGTGTAAGCTTTGAAAGGTCTGTTTTGCCTGTAATGTTTTTTAGCGAGTATGTTTCTAGGATTAATTTATTTAAAAGTTCTAGACTATCTGCGTTTATTCCAACTAGTATCAATCTGAAGAATTCTTCTAGGAATTGCAGATGCGAATAGAACGAATTGTTTGTTCCGTCTGCATTTTCGTCATCTAGTGAGTCTATTATTTGAAATGGATTAATTCTTCCATCTCTGCTACTAGATACATCAAGGACAGAGCCTTTCATATTTTTTGCTAGATTTGTATACTCGTTTTCTGGATCTAGAATAAATACCTTTGAATTATCACTTGCAAGCCCTGTTAGTATTGTTTTAGTTGCAAATGACTTTCCAGAGCCAGACTTTCCAATAATAACCATATTTGAGTTAACTCTTTCATCGTCACGCTTAAAGAAGTCTACAAAAGTTGGTAGTTTGTTCTCTCCAATAAGTATTCCTTTTTCATCTAGTATTGCGTTGCTTACGAATGGGAATGATGATGCTAGTGCTGATGAGTTAAGTCCTCTTGTTAAATTTAGTTTATTTAACTTTGAAATACTACTTGCTAAATAACCATCAATTTGTCTGCCAAATAACTCACTAAACTTAAACCCCATTTCTTTTAATTTTCTTCTAACAAATCGTTTGTTCGTAGTTTGTTTACTTTCGTCATAGGCAGTTATTATTAAGGTTGTGTCAAGGAATGTTTCGTTGTCGTTTTGCAGTCCAATAAGTGTGCTTTGCAAACTTGACAGATGTGTTTCTTTGTCAATTTGACTTGAAGCCTTTCCTAAATCTCTTTGACTTAACAGTTCGTTTATAGCACCGTCTATTCGTTTGATTGCCTTAATTTTATCTACTGGGGTTGCTTTTAAAACTACTTTTGTGTTTGGCAAGTCAAACAAATCTTGTCCCCAAGCATTTGGCACTTGAAGTGGGTAATCAGTTATTACAAAATGTGTAAGCCATTTATCATCTTGTATAACTCTTGAAGATTTAAATGCAACGCTGTTTGGAACACTTGCTGATAAGTAGTCCTTTGGTTGCAGTTTGTCAAAATCTCTTTCGTTAAAATCATTTGTATAAGAATATTTAATAAATTTTGCCAATTCTTTATCCGTTAACTGTTTACTTTCTAAACCATTGTTGTTTAGCGAATTTATGATTAAAGATAATGTTCCTTTTAGACTTTTACTATCTATATCGTGCAAAACTATATAGTAGTAACTTGAAAGCACTTTATCTTCTGAATTGAATTTATCAATGATATTAATTCTATCTTCAAGAACATTTGCTCTTGCTTTGAACTCTTCTTCACTTAACTGCTTATTTTCGTTTGCTTCAATAAGTTCCTGTATTTTAGTGAGTTCGGTACTGATGTAATTGTCAAAGATTACAGGTCTTTCAAGTTTGACAATATTGATTTCTTGGAATATTCCAACATTTTTTAAAATGTTAGAGATAACTCCATCAATAAAGTAGTTTTGCTTAAATTCGCTAAGCATATTAAACTCTATAGGCTTGACTTCTATCACACCTGTGTATCCACCATCTTTTTGGCGAATCACATCGTTTTCAATAGAAGAATAAGGGACTATGTTTCCGATATTAGATTTTCCGTGATTTGTTTTTTTAAATTTCTTTCGTGAGAATGTGTATTTCAAACCATAGACCAAAGCTTGATAAAGTTTAATTTCGCCAATTGGTATAAACAACGGAGCAAACACAACAAGTATTACCATTGCAATAATCCATTTGCTTTGCAGATTGCTTGATACTGCAAGTGCAAGCATAGCAAGTGCAAAGACAGCAAGTATTACATCTGCAATGGTTACACCTTTATAGAATTGAAGCTTAACCTTAGCGTTCTTCGGTATTATTCGCACTTGGCACCTCCGTTATTTTTGGTTTTCGTTTTATTGCTTGTGCATGATTGAAAAGCGTGTCGCCTTTAATGACATTATTCATTCGAGGCACGAAGTTTTTACCCATGCCAACTATTCCACCTTTTGCGAGATCTTTCATAACTCCAACTGGCATTGTCGCAAGTCGCATAGGCATCTTTGCCCACCTTTGTGCTTTGGTCGGATTTTCAAGTCCTGCCACACTTTTTGAAGTAGGTGAAGTGAAAGTGCTTTTCATTCCACCTGTAAAGCCACCAGACTTGTTTCCGTCCATGTATGCTTTACCACCAAGAACAGCTCCACCAACTGCAAGTGCAGTCGTTCCCACAGCTCTTGTAATGTTTTTGCCTGTTCTCATATTGGCAATTAGTTCACGAGTTTCACTTCCACCTGCATGGCTACCTGTAAGATTTGCAATAACTATGTTTGCCTTAGTTACAGCAAAGGCTCCACCAATAAGGAATAGAATGTGGACTATACCATTTTTAAAGGCATTTCCAAAGAATGTGATTTGTTGAACTTGTGGAATTATGATAAAGAATAGATTCATTGATAGTATGATTCCGTATGCACCAAGAACCTTACCAATCATCATTTCTTTCCATTGTTTAAATCTCTGTCCATCATCGGTAGGTATGGTGGACACACTAATAGGCGACACTATATAAAGCAAGATGATATCGAATATCCTTTGTATGAAACTTATTGCACTCATAACGAACATTATGAGAATAACTAGGCTACCTATAATTCCAACAAAGAAGTCTAAATCTCTTATTTTGTAGTATTGACTTACGACATCTTTATCGTTGTAATCTAGTTCGCCAGTTATAAATTTTATTTCGATTTCTTCTCGCTCATCAGGGTCTCCAATGTATGCGTAGTAACCACTTGTCACTAGTATTTGACCACCGATAGTTGCGTCCTGTCCTGTTTCCATAACATAAGGATTCATTGCTGTATTAACGGACTTCACTATTGTGTTTGAAAGTGTAATACCTGCAAGCAAAACGAAGGGAACAATCAAGAAAATAATGAAACTTTGTAATGACTTTCCGAGTATCAAAGTTTTACTTTTCTTATTCTCTCCATTTGCATATTCGCTTCTGATTATTGCAACTATTACAAACACGACGAGCAGAGCAACTGCGACAAGCATCACTATTAAAAACGATTTTTTAACTGTGTCCGAAAGTAAAAAGTTGGATAATAAATCGGTTTCATTTCCATCTACATTTACGGTTTCAATTCCTGCTAGAGTATAGAAAATATCTTTTATGAAATCTATGATGTAGCAGATTGATTTTTGAATTCCGTAAAGTAAATCAAATATCCAATTAGTTAACCAATCCATTTTTACTCCTTTAAGAAGATAATTAGACTGTCAAACTGAAAGGCTGTTTTATCTTCACTTTTGTTTTCTTCTACCTCTATATAAAATTCAGTTTGGCTATTACAACTGACTGGATCTGAAAAGAATAAATCTATATCAGTTGTAACGCCTTTTGTTAATGTTTTTGTTTTAACAGATTTACTATCTCCATCAATGTAAGTTGTAAATTTAAGTGTGCAATCTTCTGAACTTCGAACTATAAAAACTACACCTCGAATTTGACAACTTTTCTTTAAACTTATATCTAATTTGCAGTAAGGTTTGCTTTGAATACTAGAGTTAAACTCCGTGTCGTCAACGAGTGTTCTCATCTCATAATAAACACTATTACCATCATCATCTTCGGCATCCACGCCATAGAAAATTTCGCAATAATTTTCTTCTGAAACTACACCGTCAACACAGCCTGTGAATAAAATTACCACTAGAACAATCACGGATAATAGACATATTATTTTGAGAACTTTTTTCATCTTATTTTTCCTTTATTAAGTTGTAATTTGACTGCCTACCCAGTCTTGCAAAATAGGCATTAAAATCTTCAGTCCGACTATCAAAACAAATATGACAACGAAGCCTATAATTGCTCCTATCAAATCTTTCTTTGCTTTTTCTCTCGAACCTGCTTCATCAGCTTTGGCTAGCTTGACTCCGAGCACGATACAATAGATCGTGCCTATTGCTCCAACGAGTCCAATAGCTGGCCATAAGATTGCATTAATAATTTCTAAAACTGGTGATGTTACTGGTGTAAAATCTACCGATGCAAGTAAACTTCTAAACATTAATTTCCTCCAAAATATATTTATTTTCTCTCTTTCAATTTTGAAGTTCTAAAGCTCACTTACTGCATAAAATCTAAACTGGGTTTCCCAGTTGTAGCAGAGATAGAGGTGTGCGTCAAAATGCGTCAGTGCAATAAGGGGGTGCGTCAAAATATGCCTTTATTTTCTAGGCTTTTTGGCGTGTTTTTAGCATTTTGAGCCACCTCTTTTCCTGCTTATTAAATAAAAGTCCAATAAACCTTAAAAAATCTACTTTTCTTCAATACTATCTACTTCTTCAGTCGTTTCTTCAATGGTTGTGATTTCTCCTTTGCCTTTAAAGAAACCTTTTCTTGTTGAGACTAAAAATATTATGATAATAACCACTATTGCAAGCAGTCCACCGAACAGTGCAATGGTAGCACCATTGAATGAATAGACAATTGTAAATTCGTATTCCGTTAGGTTGCCTGCAATGTCACTTACAATCAATTTATAAGTTCCTGCGTTTTCAAGTTTGCCACCAAGTTCGTACTCTTCTTCAGTTCCATTATTTATTAAAGTGAGGAAGATAGGTGTTTCTGATGGGTTTCTTGTGGTTACTTCACTCTTCGTATAACCACCATTTTCAACGCCTACTAAATCAATTGTAGGTGGTGTTGTATCTAGTGTTAAATTAAAGCTAAATTCTTTATTTACTGAGTTGTCAAAGACTGTAATTTTGTATTGCCCCTCATCAACTAAATAGAGAACACTGTCTTTATTTTCTTGCTCTAAAACGACATCATTTTTTTGAATTTCAGTGACTGTAATATCGTCATTAAATATAGTTTCAATTCTCTTTATTGGGGTGTTCAAAATAAGGAAGTCGAAGTATTCTTGATTGCCAATTTCATCTGTTAAAACGAATTGATAATAAGCATCTTCATTTAATATTTGCTCAAACTGATAATCTATTTCTTCGCCATTTTTATACATTGTTATAGTGAGTTCTTCTTTTGATATTACTCGAACGCCACCATTTGAAATACCACCTTTAAAGGTATTGATGTCGTATAGAATTTTGTTATCAATTGTGAAGTTAAATTCTACAAAATTGCCAGCTCTGTCGCTTACAATAACTTCGTATTTTCCGTTGAGTTTTATCTCATCTCCACTAGAGTAAGTGCCGAGCTTTTCTTCATCCCTAGTGATAGTTGCTGTGACAAATTCTTCTTCCCAAACTACCTGAACGAAATTTGATGTTATTCCGTTATTTTCCACTCCAATGAGAGAGGCAATGGGACTTGTTTTGTCAATAGTAAACTCAAAGAAAATCGTGTTTCCAAAGTTATCATAAATCTTTACGATATAGTCGCCCTCATCGTTAAAGTTAGTGCCAAACGAATAAGGGTAACTTTCTCCATTCCTGCTTATCTCAATGTTGAGTTCTTCATTGTCTACAAACTTTATACTCTTATTTGTATATCTAATATTTTCAATTGTTGCTTCCTGATTATCTGCATAAATTGTGAAGTCCAAAGTTTTATCTATTTCAAAAGTTTTTGTTGTTAGATTACCTATATCATCTGTTAATGTTATTTTATAAACTCCTTCAGTTGTCAGTATTTGACCATTTAGATACCTATTTTCAGTTCCATTATTAAGGGTATAAATTGCAGACCATCCACCTTGAATTTCCCAAGTTGCATACACATCACTTGAGGTTGTTCCAAAGTCTGAAACTCCATACAATGTGAGTTCAGGTTTAATTGTTTTTATTGTAAATTTATAAGTGTTGAAGTTCTCATCATCGGTTAAATCATATAGCAAAATTTTGTAATCATTATTGATATTTTCTTTTGCTAAAATCTCAAGTCTTACAGTAGAATTTCCATCTTCTTTAATTTCACTTATCTCTATTGGAATGTCATTTTCATACACAACTGCAATATATTTTGATGCATTGTAAGTGAATGAAACATCTCCATTTGTTCTACCACCATCTTTTACACCTTTAAGTATTCCAAGTGGCAAGTCCTTTTCAAACTTAAATTCACTAGTTGTAACTCGTCCAAAGTTGTCGGTTAATTCTACTTTGTAGAGTCCACCTTTGTTGAATGTGTATTGCTTAGTGGTGGGAGATATATAGATAAGTTCGTTTGTATCATCGTTTGGATATTCGTCATATCCATTGCTGTTATTTAAGATGTTTTCATTTCTATAAATTTTAATGTCGGTCACTTGGTTATAATTTTCGCCAGATAGTATAGTGACTTTTACTTGGTTGTTATCGTTTATGGTTTCAAACCTAACCTTAGGCGACCCGCCTAACAAACACACTTTAAATGAATAGTTGTTTCCAGCCCTGTCGTAACAGGTTATGTTAAATTCGCCAGTTCCAAATTCAGTTAGATTTGGCAATTCATCTCCGTATGAATAGTTGTAAGTTGTTCCATCAGGACACCTTACCTTTACCAAATACCAAGTGTCATCTTCAATGATATTATCTATCTTAAATTCTTCATAATAGAAAATAAGTTCGTTATTTTTAGGTATATCATTAGCAGATATTGTATGTGTAAAACTTTCATCTTCGCCATAATTTTTAACTGTAACTTCAAGTATTGGTGCTTGCAGATCAAGGAATACATAGTAATCAGTTTCATGACCTACATAGTCTAATTCTGCTATTTGATAAAGCCCGTGTCTTGAAACTTGATCTTTGAATGGTATGTTATATAGTAGCAATGACCAGTTATCTCCTGTATCTTCTGCGTATTTGTAGTAGATTTGATAACTTTCGTCATTTCCATCAGTTCTAAAAACAAAGTCGTTTGCAAGATAAGCTGGTATGTCGTTTGCATTCCACAAGTTGTCGTACATGTCATCATTTATAACATTGCCATAATTGTTAGGATAAATATCCGTTCTATAGTTGTAATATTGAGCTAGACTTACATAATCTAATGCGTAATGTTCTATTACTTTATTTAATAGTTCTTCGTCAAAGTAATACACATAAAGTTCTCCGTTGTCTATTGATTTGTAGTACCAGTAGTTTCCAACCTTTATACTATCTCCGTTTGCGACTAAATTTGGATAATGAAAATCATCTATATTTTCTAAATAATAATTAGTAACTAAATTTGCTTTTTCGCTTGCTTTGGCTTTTTCTAGTGCATCTTCATAATATCTGAATGAGTATGTTCCATAATCACTGAATCCATAAGGAATAGAAGTGATATACCATTTTGAAATTTTGTAGTCCGATTCATCTGATATTTCCAACAAGTTTTTACTAGGTGATTTAGTATCAATTGTAAACTTGCTTGTGATTGAGTTTCCTGCCATATCAACAATTGTTAGGGTGTAATCTCCATTTTCGCCAAGCCAAGTGCCACTTTCTATCTCATAAGTTTGATTTTTGAAAGTGAGATATGCTTTTTCGGGACTTTCAGTATCGTCTGCACCAAATACAATTTGCACCTGATCTTTAAATTTTCCACCTGTGATTAATTGTGATTTAGCAAGTGTCGTTGGATCAGTTGTAATTGAACCTTTTGAGAAGTTGCTGGTTGCATTTGTATTCTCGTAGTTAAATGTAACATCAGGAATCATTGAGTCAAGGACACAATAATAAGTGGTATATTTGCCCTCAGCACCATCTTCTATCTCAACTGTCGTAACTCCCTCATTGATAATTGCCATTTTAAGCCCATCAGCATAAGGTAGACAGTTACTACTTTCAATCGGTATTTGTTTTAAACCATTTACTTTTGTGTAATTGTTAAGATTTGAAGATGTTACAATATAGGCACTAGGCGAGAAAAATACATTCCCATATTGTGAAACATAGTCGTAGTCGGCAGTAAGGGTGTTTGACCAATTTCTATTCGATCTTGGCATGAAGCCACTCATAAATGAATAAATATCAGTGTAATCAAAAGAGCCACCCCACCAACCATTTTCCCAGTAGCCTGTTCCTCTTAGAACTATTGTGATATAAGGGGAACTACAATAATCCCAATCGCAAAGTTTATAATACTCATCTCCTGGATTAACTCCATTATTGCGATATTTTCCTGAGCCCATTGTGTTGGCATTATTGTCATGGACATATGAGGTTAATACATCATCAGGATCTTCGCCTCTATCCCAGGTTATTTCAAAATAGGCTCCACTTTTAAATTTGGTGTTTAAGATTGTTCCTAGAAAACCTTTGTAGTTATAGGGCATTAAATTTGTCTTTACCCAAATTTCTGATTGGTAATCTATTATTTCATCACTGTATCCAAAGTTTCCGTCTTTCCACCAACTAACATCTAGAATACCATCATCGTCATAAATTGCTCTTCCATCAGTTCTAACGACTTTAAAATAGTCAACAAATGATGCATATTTCCAACCACCATAGCTTGTATCTTTTGTGTGATTGACAACGGTTAAGTCAGGATATGCATTGAGTTGTCCCTCAGGATATTTTGATTGGATATACAAGTTTCCTGACGAAGACGATCCAACTGTAATATGAGGCATTGTTGATACCATTCCTGAATCACCTCCTACAATTGCAGGCATTGTCGATGCAATTGGTGGGTTACTCCCAATAATATAAGGTAATGTTGTTATTAAATTACCCGAACTAGAAGATGAAGGTTCATAGTATGAATAGTCTGGATCATTTTTTTCGGTGGTGTATGTGCAAGCAAGTGAGACCATTTGTGGAATTCCTGTGCTTGTTAACATGATACTCAAACAAACTATTAATAAAGTGCATAGTTGCCAAAACTTAAACTTTCGTTTAGGTTTTGTTTTATGATTCATTTTTTGCGTTCTCCAAATTTATTAAAGTTGTTATTTTTCTAATTATCGTTTCTATTTTAGGTTTAATATTATATTTTTCAAATTCTTTTGTTTCTGCTGTTTTAGACAATATATTAATAGCCCTATCATATTGTTTTTTGTCTAACATCTCTATAATTACTGACTTATCACTATCTGCAAGAACATCTATTGGAAGCCTTGCCATTAGCATCTTTACACCATCTAATGTTTCATCGTAGTTAGGTTTATCAAAACTTACATTTTTCTTTGGTTTAAAGAAAAGTTTGTTTCTCTCAAGCATGTCATAGAACACTTTTTCTTCCATAAATGGTTTGCCAGACTTTGTGTCTTGCTTTGCATTTCCAAGTTTGTATTTTGAACACCTAAATGACGGTGTAAATTTACTCTTTATAGGTGCGAAGCCAAACACAGATACAATTGCATTGCCCATATTATTAGCATTATTTAGTTGTGCTAGCTCGCTTGGATAGATAAGTGGTCTTTCTTTTATGGATGCAGAAGAATTGACATCTTCTGCTTTACCTGTATTAAAACTTACATTTCTTTGTACTAGCGAATAGTTGCCACATTTTTTTGAAAATTCTTCTATTGTTTTTAGGTCGGTTGTGCCTATGAAAATCTGAATATTGCAGTTTGATTTAATTATATCTGCTGATTTTTCATCGTACACTTTTGCAAGTTGAGCATACGACTGCACTACGAGTACAAACCATATCTTTCTTGATCGTCCAACAGTTATCATTTGTTCTAGTTTATGAATTCTTGGCAAGTTGCCGAACTCATCTAGTAAAAAATAGACGCTTCTTGGAAGTGATAAGTCAGGGAATGTGTTTGCTTTTGTAACCAGTCCCTTATAAGCCTGCAATATTATCATTGAAGCAAGTGTATGTCTTGTTTCTTTCTCGTCAGGAATTTGCAAGAAAAGTGCTGTTGGCTTATTTGCTATCTCTCCAAAATCTATTTCATTACTGCTAGTCAATGCACAAATACTTTTATCACTAAACATTGCTAATTTGTCAAAAATTGTTGATAGGTATGATCCACGAGTTTTATCGCTAGCATCTAATACCTGTTTTGACAAACTTACCGATTTTGAAATTGGACTTCTTTTTTGAAAATATTTCATCAGATCATCGCAATCATTTTGTGTATTTGTGGCTATTTTCATTATGTTATAAAAGTTAAATTTTTCTTTTGTCATCCCTAGTTCAGGGTTTTCTGAATCTTCAAGCATTGCTAGTACTATCGCTAAAATGAAGTTTTTAGCCCCACTTTCCCAAATAGGCTCGCTTTTATTTATTACTGGGCAAAGAACTGAAACAATGTCGTGTAAATCTTCATAGATTTCGTCATACATTTCTTGCTTATCTACCTGTATTTTAGATAGCAGTTCTTCGTGGTCATAATAAACTTTATCTTTGTATTTGTAGCAACCATTTTCTTCATCAGCTACAACTTTATCTTCCAAATGTAGCATCTCTTGATACATTGTAAATGGCTTTTCAAGTGGATTCCATCTTATCGAACAATATGGATTGCGTAGGTCTATAACTTTCACATCATAGCCAAGTCTTTTAAGTTCTTGACAATGCAAAGAATATAGTTCGCCTTTTGGATCAGATAAAATCATAGATGGTCTATTTTTAGAGTGGGCTAATATTTGTGTTGTTGGATTAATGAAAGTAGTTGTTTTACCTGAACCTGTCGTACCAATTATCAGTGTATGTGCAGGTTTTGATAGTGTAATTGTCAGTTTTTTCTTGATTTCTTCTGCTTTGATAGGAATTCCATCTATGTTGGTTTGAGAAAGTCTATCAAAGTCAATTTGTTTAAAGTTCTGCTTTAGTTCTTTATCGCTTTCAAAATGTGCTTGTTCGAGTCCTGCTAAAAAATGTTTATCCTTTTCGCTTGATTCCATCAAACTTTTGGAATGATTAAGCCAAAAGCCCTTATACCAACCCCAAATATAAAAGCAGACAACTATCATAAATAAAAAGGCACTGTACATATAAGTGTCAGTATTTAGCAGAAGACTAGTGTCAAATTTAAATACAAAATCATTTGCCACAAAGCAATTTGCTAAAAAGCCTAAAGCGAAACAAATCACAAGTAGTAATAACCAAATGATGATTTTTTTAACCATTTTCAAAGTTCAATGATACCTTGTTCAATAAGAACTTTAATTTTCATCTCTTCAAGAACTTTCATGTGCTGTGCAAAGTAGTCCATAGCTTCCTGTTGCACCTTTTCACTTAATCTCATGCTTTGGTCAAATATATATTCATCTTTTCTGCGTTGCAAACGCTTTTTTGCCAAGCGAGATTTTACTTGTATATCAAAGTATTTAATTTCGTTGCTTATGCTTAAAATATTTTTAATTGCAATATTTCCAAGTCTGCGATACAAATCGCTTAAATATTTATCATAAAGAACGACTTTCTTAGGATCTATTTTACTATTTGCACACATTCTTCGAATAGAGTTGTCTTTTTCTTGAAGCAATGTTAAAAAAGTTCTAAAAACTGCGTTTGTCTTATCATCTTGTTTGATTATTAAATCTATCAAGTGATTTATGTCATTTTTTAAAAACATCATATTTTCGCTATCATAAGAGATTCGTCCATCTGATGGCAAAAGTATTAAGATCTTTTTTAGCATTTTTAGACTTTCTCCTTTTTTTATTGTTTTTTTGATATTTTTCTTTATTTTTTCAGTTAATTCCTGTCTTTTTGTGTAAATTTTTTCATTTATTTTAGAATTTGTTAGATAAGACTCAATATCAATTTTTATTTTGTTAATGGAATATTGGCTTACTTGACCATAAGAAAAACATAATTCTTTTTTAGTTTTTCGATATTTGAGAGGCTCTTTTTCATAAAAAGAATAGTGTATGTGTCTATGGTCAGTATTTGTATGCAATCCTGCACACCAAACAATGTTTTTAGGATCAAAACCTGCTTGTTTTAAAAACTTGGGGAATTCTTTTAACATAAGGTTGTAAGCCGACTCATAGTCATTGCAATATTTCTTTCCGAAGAATTCTTCAAAACTTATAAGTCCGTGCCAAATAGGACTTTTCGTGTTTCTAAATCCCTTTTTTAGTTCAGCAAGTTGTTCTTTACTGCATAAGCCATCTTTATCAAAAAGCCCCGTGCTTTTTTCGTGATTGCCCGAATAGTCAACAAAGTCTATTTTCTTTTCGCTACCATTGTTTACATAATTCAGGTAGTTGTAGTTATCTCTGCAAGAATAAAACAGCCTTTCCTTTCGGTATCTTTGATAAAGTTTGTCATTTACTCCATAACCATCAAGGCAGGGTACTGAATGAATAAAGAAGTTTACATTAGGTGTCGCCACGGACATCAAATTCCTTAATCAAAGCGTCAGTAACTCTTTCAAAGTTTTCAGGAAGTTCGTCAAAGAAACCTCGATTGTATGAGTCGATTGAAATACCTTTGTCTTGTGCTATTCTAAAAATTATGTTGTATAGTCTAGAAATGAGTGTTTGATTTTCTTTTCCTATCACATAACTTTCTTTGTAGTGGTTGTAGCCAACATCTACAAACCTATCAAGCATTGAGGTCAATCGTTTCATCTCGTCAAAGATTTTGCCAGACTTTAGCATATCTTTAACATTTTCATTTTCAGCTATGATAGACTCCATCCCTCGTTTTAGTACATCTACCACAAATGAATTTTGTGTTGTGTAAAACTTACAATTTTGTTCCCATAATTTATCTAGTTTTTCTATATCACGAGAATCATAGAGACGCACTGTAAGTTTCAGCAAGCTATCTTTCATATTTCCTCCTAAAATATTTTTGTTTTGTAGTCAGCTTCCGTTTCTCTAAACAACGGAAGCCTTTCCAAAACTAACTCATTGCCCCTCTATATAAGGCAGACTTGTTGCATAATAAACTAGATTTCATCAGCAAATTTTCTTAATTTTGCAATAATTTTTGCTATATCTCTGCCAATAGTTGACCTATTTAGTCCAAAAATTTTTGCTATTTCTGATTTACTAAAATCAAGATAATAGTAGAGAAATATAGTAAATAACTCGCCAAAAGTGAATTCTTTGAAGTGATTTTTAAAAATTTTTGAAATAATTTGCGATTTTTCTCTCATTTCGTAAATTTTGTTGCATGCCTCCTGCAGTGCATCTTCCAAATTGAGTTCAAATTCACTAGGCTCATAGTCTAAGTCAAAGTCCTGTTCATTAACTGGATCGTCAGTTCTGTTATTGTATGGACATTCGTTTCTAGCAATCTCATCGTTTTGTCTTTTATCAAACTCGTCCATCTCCATTAGTGCAACTTTGATTTTTCTTTTGTCGTGAATTACAACTTTCCTGTTGTGTAGTTTGTCAAAATATTCAAAGTCTATAATCTCGTCTTGATCAAGTAGTTTTTCTTGTTCGAGTGGTGTTAATTTTTTTCTTCTCATAAATCTATCTCCTTAAATTCTAGATTGGTGGATAGTTTGTTTATGAAAGACTTAATTCTTGGGTTAGAATCCTGCAACGATTCCAACTTACTTATGATGAGTTGCAGATCATCAGATGTAAGTTTTTCAATACTGACTTTTTTGTCAGGTATCAATCTTATTCCACCTCGCTTATCTCCACCATGAAAGGATTCAATGTTATAGCGATATGAAAGTGATTGAATATGACGATAGGCGGTTATTCTGCTGACTTCGACTTCATCTGCAATTTCTTGCAGGGTATGAAATTTTCCGTCAGAAATAAAATGCAAAATATCAGCTATGATGCTTGAACTTCTGACATTCATATCGCTTTACACCTCCTTTTATGATTTTGATAACTTGATCTTAGCAACCCCGTGTTATCAGCATTTGATAACACGAGAAAACTTTTTCAAATTTTTTTAATTCAGAGGCTATAAAAAAGAAAGCCCCAATTTCAGGAGATAAAACATCTCGTAGAAATCAGGGCTTTCCTAATTAAATTTTTACTAAATAATATTTTATTTTGAAATGATATTAAAAACAAAATTCTCCTTAAAAATATAAAATTTAATGATATTTTTTTAATTTTTTGCTATTTTTTGTGTAATTTTTTCAATTTACACTTTAATTTTACATTATTTTTCATTTAGAGAATTTGAAATAAAACACTATTAAAGTAAAAACTTATCTTATTTTGTCAAATAAAAAAGCCTTTGTTCCATAAGATAGTTTTATCAATTTTGATACACGCTGGTATCTTATGGTTCAAAGACCTAATTGGAATTTTAATCATTAAATCCTAAGACTATATATACAAGTTTACCACAAGAGTGGCATTTGCTTTGCATTGTTTTAGCTTTTGCTTTGTCGGATTTGGGTGGACTTTTTAATAGTTTTATGTGGCAATGTTCAAAATCAGAAGAGTGAACTTTGCCAATCCGTTTCTTGCAGTGTGGGCACAACATGTCGTCTTCAAACATTTTTAAACACCTCCAATATTAAAATGTTAAAAATTGTGAATGCAACTGATGACTTTTCCAAGAATTTGTACATTGTCTACAATGATGTCTTTATATTCTTTGTTCTCAGGATGTAGTACAATTCTATTTCTTTTTTTGAAAAATCTTTTTACGGTTGCTTCTTCATCGATTAGTGCTACAACTATATCTCCATCATCTGCATTCTGACATTTTCGAACTACAAGGATATCTTTGTCTTTTATCCCTGCATCGATCATGCTTTGTCCTTTTGCGTGGAGAAGAAATGTTTCGCCAGTTCCAAAAATATCAGCAGGTAGAGAATAAGTACCCTCAATATTTTCAACAGCAAGAATGGGCTGTCCACAAGTAACCGTGCCAAGCAACGGGGCGATAATTGTTCGGTCTGGGTTTAACCTGCGGGAGATTTTGATCCCACCAAAATCATTCTTCTGAATCTTGCCATCAGCTTCAAGCCTGCCAACATATCTGAAAACACTAGCAAGGTTAGTAAATCTCATTGCTTTCATTATTGTTCGATATGATGGTGACTTGCCATTTTGAGTTTGATACTTATTGATAAATTCTAAAAGTTCTGCCAATTTTCTTTCGTTTAAAGTTTTCATATCTTTCTCCACAAAACGAAACTATCCGTTTCGTTATGCACATATAATAGCAAAACACAACACCTAAAAAACGGATTTTAAGAAAAAAACTTTAAAAATTTTCAAAAAAGACCTCAGCTGAGGTCCATTTTAAAATGCATGATATTAAAAATCATATAAAGTAGTCGTATCTGAAACTTTGATATAATATCTTTCAAATAATGAGGTGTTTTTTATATCTAATTTATAAACACCAATAAATGTAAAACTATCTCCATTCTTTTCAAAAACTGCTTTATAAGCATACTCAAAGGTTTTACCGAGATTAGATGGTGGATTTGCTTTATCTCCAACAAAATTTTCTTTAATTCTTCCATCTTTTAAAAAGACATCTTTCCATCCAGCTCGTTCAATTCCATCAAGTGCAATAATCCACATATAATAAGTATTTGTTAATTTATATGTTGCCTGAACCCACTTTTGTAGATTAGTTCCAATAAGATAGTTTATCAATTTATAATTTTTACTTAAAGGAAAAGTATCTCCAGTTTTGATAACTTCATTTCTTTTTGTGTTTTTCATAAAATTATCTTCTTCAGTATCAGGATTTATTTTCTTTTTGCAAATTTCACAAACGTCTTCATCTTCTTTTATATAATTTAATTCACATTGTGGACATTTTTTATATTTCATTAATCACTCCATAATAGTTTAGTTTTTCTTTTATCTCAAAAAGAGAGGCAATAAGTATTAATTTATGCTTTTCATAACATTAAGTAAATCTTCGTAACTTGTTACATCGTGGTATCGAACTTTACTTGTAGATAGTTCATTAAACAGCTTTCTTGCACATTTTATCTTTGCTTGTTCAATTGGTCTAAGTTCAAGTGATTCCATTGTTCCTTTTGTTTCTGCAACAAAATAAATATGCTTTATTCCATACCCATCATTGAATGCAATTGCCCAGTCAGGTGCGTAGTTGCCAACAGGGGTAGGTATTTGGAACGATCTTGGAAGCTTTGCGTAAACACAAACCTCGTCAGCTTTGTCTAGATCTTCAGCAAATCTTCTTTCTACTGAATTTTCAGCAGTTCCATCCGTAAACACATAGTCCTGAACAGCCTTTTTAGCCCTGAAAGCTTTGTTAAAATCAGCTTTTGTTTGGTTTGCTGTAAATATATCAGTGTCGTATGTTCCGTCCGTTACATTGTAGGTTACATGGTCGATTATCATTGTTGCTTTTTGTTCGTTTATAAGTCTAATTACCTTTGAAATAAATTCTTCAGGATTAAGTTTATACATATAGAATTTTGCCGGGCTTATTCCCTGTAATATCCTTACAATTGTCTTTCTTGTAAGAGTTGTGCCTGCGACGATTTTACCAATTAAATCGTATTTTGTACTATCTGCTCCTGCACTAGTTATACTTTCTGTTCTTGTTTTAGTAGCACCGAACGAATCTCCTCGTTTCACTTGGTTTTCGTCCATAACTCTTCTTTGTTCGCCAATTGTTACTGTGTACTTCATCTCTGCAACAAATAGTTTATCATCTATATGTGCAATAGATTTTTTGATAAGTTCTTCGCTGTCAAACTCCACTTTGTATGTGTATTTGTGATTGATATAATTCCATAATGTTTGGAACTCTTTCTTTGCAAAGTTGTCGTTGAGTGCATTATCAATAACAGTGGTTTGATTGCCATTTTCAATCATTCCATCAAGTGCTTTTTCATCAAAGATGCCCTGTACAAGTTTGTGAATGCCTTCAGTATAAGGTGCAAGAATAGCAGGCATTTCTTTGAATGCACCATTTTCTTTGTCTGCAAAGTAACTTTCAGTAAGCTTATTGTCTTTATCTACATAGCCACTAAATCTAAGATAACTTTGAATGTCAGTTGCAAGTTGTGTGTCAACCTGAATTGTATTAGTGCCATCGCTAACAAATTTGCCCTTGAAGTATTCCACAGTTGCTCTTGTAGGTCTATCTGAAAGGTTAGCTTTAATATCCTTTTGAATATCTGCAACAAAGTCCTTATAACTATCAGTTGCAACAACTGTAAGCATATTTATTTTGTGGAAGTTGTTTCCAGTGGTAGCACAATAATGTGCATCAGCTCTATCTCCAAGCATATTGACAGCAATACGAAGCCCACGACCAACTTCTTGTCGTTTTGCAACAGCAGATTCTCCACCAGGCTTCAATGCACAAATTTGGAATACATTTGGGTTATCCCATCCCTCACGAAGTGCAGAGTGGGAGAATATAAATCTCGTTGGCTCTTCAAAAGACAACAATCTCTCTTTGTTTTTCAAAATTAAATCATATGCAGAAATGTCGTCCGAACCTGTTTCTTTGTTATCTTTTGAGTCTATCATTCTGCCTGTTTTCTTATCAACAGAGAAGTAGCCTTTGTGAGTATCTTCAACTGCAATACTCTTTAAATATTTAATGTATGGTGTTTCAAATAAGGTCAAATATTCGTTTAATACTTTTACATATTCTTGTTCAAACATTCTTGCGTATTCGCCTTTTTCGTCAGGCTGATCATAATCTCTATACTTTTTAACCTCATCAATAAAGAATAGGGAAAGGCACTTTATACCTTTGTTATAAAGCATTTCTTCTTTTTCAAAGTGAGAACGAATTGTTTCTCTTATCTGCACTCTACGAATGTCTTTGTCTGAAATATCTCCAATAACTTCGCCAATCTTAATCTCTATATCATTTAAGAATGTAACAGAGTTTGTGAATGGATTGATTTCTTTGATAACATATCCATTTTTGTATTGTTCCATTTCATTGGAAAGGCTATATAAGTTTCTTTCAACGCCTAATATTCTTGTTTCTCGGTTAATTGACTTGTTGTAGTTAATTTCAAATTCAAGTTTTGCCATTGGTGGTTTGTTTTTAGATAAAACAATGTCTTGAAGATATAGATATCCATTTGTTCCACGCAGGTTTTTAATTTCAAAACCTTTAACTTGAATTTTCTTAACAAGTTTTTTGTTGTATGCATCCAAAGCATCTAGAGAATAGACTAGGTTGTGGTGTTTTCTATGGGTTGCAGAGAAGTTCATATTGAATAGTGGGTTAAACTTTTTAAGTGAGGTTTGGGTTGCCTCTCCACCAAGTTTTTGTGGCTCGTCAATGATAAGTATTGGTCTTGTCTTTGCCACAACATCAATAGGTCGGCGAGACTGGAATTCGTCAAGCACCATGTCAATTCTTCGAGCATCTGCACCACGAGCATTGAAAGCCTGTGCATTGATTATCATTACTTGAATATCACTAGAAGAGGCAAAACTATCTAGTTCAGACAGTCTTTTGCTGTTGTAAATAAAATATCTTGCTTTCTTGCCATACTGATCCATAAAGTGATCTTCCATCATTTCAAACGACTTTTTGACGCCCTCACGAATAGCGATGCTCGGAACAACTATGATAAATTTACTCCAACCATATCTTTGATTGAGTTCAAAAATTGTCTTTATGTAAACATAGGTTTTACCAGTTCCTGTTTCCATTTCAATATCAAGCGAGCACCTGCCAAGCCCTCGAACGAGTTCTTCAGACTCTTTGTAGTTGTTATCTTGCTGAATTTTCTTGATGTTTGCAAAAATATCTGCATCTTCAAGCACGATTTTGGCATTCTCAAAGCCATCGTCATTTATCTCAAATGCACCTGTATCTATCATATCAATCTGAGCCTCGACCTTTTTACGCCTAATACCCAAATCTCTTGTATATCTAACCATGTCAAAATAAGGTTGTCCTTTAAACACCTTGCAAATGTTATTTACAGCATCCTGCTGATATGGTTGTGTTTTAAATTTGAATTTCATATATTTTTTCCTCTTAAATACCGAGCTTTTCAAATAAAACTTGATTTCTTTTTTTAGCATCATTTAATATTTTGTCATAAGATAAAATTTCAAGATATTCATTATTATTCATTCTATAATAACCGAGTCCATCGACTGTTTCAGTCATTCCATATGTTGATATTATTTTACTTTTAAAAGTAGGAGAGATATCACAAATAACATACATATAAAATTTAGTATTTTCATTTACTTTAATGTATCGTCCATCTTTATCTTTTTTAGTACCAGTCTGAATTTGTGTTTTATAGTCAATAATTTGATCAATTGGACTATTATATGGAAGATCTTCTCTCATAGGTTTTTTTAATTCAAAAATAACAATATTGTCATAACATGTCCCATCATTTTTTGCCTCAGTTAATGCTATACTTCGATCAAAAAACATAATATCAGGACGATCTTCATCCTGCTGATTATTAAACGGAATGTCTGACGAAATATAAAAATAATATGATAATTTTTCATCAATTAACCATAAATTTTGTTCATCAAAAGTAATTTTATCATCTGAAGTTTTTTTCATTGGGTATATTAAATTATGCATAAAGGACTCTTTAGCATATTTTGAATTATCACTAATAAGCATTCCTTTTTCAAAGAGATCTAAAATAGCTCTTCTATGAATTATATAATCTGCCAGTCTTGATTTATTTGAATCTGAAATTTTCTCGACCAATGCTTTTATCTTTTCTTCATATTCTTCAATTGAGGTTTGATCAGTAATTGTTTTAACAATTTCAGTTTTCTCATTATTAATCTCAACTTCAAACTCATTCTTAAGTTTATATAGCTGTTCCTCTAATTTTTCATCACTTAAATTAGACTTAATCCTTTTAAGTTCATCAGCTTTATACTTTAATAAATGTCTATACTGTGGTGAATGGCAATTAATATAATTTGAAATTCTTTTATTTTTTTGTTCTATTATTGGATCTAAAAAATCTTTTAATAATTGCTTAATATATGCACAAATATCATTTAAAATACGCTCCATAGAAATTAATTCCACACCATTAATTATTATGGCCTTTTGTGAAATGGTTGAAAATTCCAATCTATTGCTATCAACATTTTCATCTAAAAATTTTGAATTAACTACTCCCAAATAATAGCTATTTTCATCTAATTTTAATGACTCAATATCACTTATAAAATCTTCTAATTTTATTGTTTTTACACTTCTATTGTTTGCACATAATTCCAAAAAATGTTTATTAATTATAGATCCATCAATCTTTAAACTCACTACATTAAACTTTTTATCGAGTATTTGAATATCATCTTCGTTTATTTTATATATTTTAGATTTAAATAAATCATTCAAATTTATTTTTTCTGAATCATCTTGAATAATGATTGTTGGACAATTAGAATCTAAAAAATATTTAAGTAAATGCGAAAGTATTTCATTTGCTATTTGATTTAATTTTTTGGGAAAAGTTTTTTTAAAATCACTTTTCATGTTCATTAAAGTAATAGATGTTTTCAATGATTTATTATTAGAAGAGATAAAATCATTTTCATTTATATTTTTAGTTTCAGTATTGAACTGAAATTTTCTTTCGAAATAATTATCGTTTTCCAAAAATATACTATGAATATCGACATTATTAAATGCTTTCAACCAAGAGAAACGACCAACCCCCTTACCTCCAATGTCGGCTTTATGATCAGTGTCTGATTCCATAAAAGATTTAAAATTATCTTTGTTGAATCCACAGCCATTATCTTCAATATTAATTGAATCTATTGGTTCTATTCCATCATTTAGAAATTGTAAATCTCTTATAAATTTAATTGTAATTTTCCCAGAGTAATTCTGATTAATTATTTTTACTTCATTAATGGCATGAATAGAGTTTACAATGCTTTCAAATAATGGGATCATTGAGTTATTTGATTGAAGTTGAAAATTTTTGACTCTTCCTTTTAAATTAACATTAAAATTCATACAATTTTATTCCTTTTATATTATTTTTCTTGTAGTTGATGGGGAATAGGTGTCAAAGATTTGGTCAAAGTTTACTGCAACGCTGTCTGAAGACATTGAGCTGTCACGGAATACTGCATATAGTGGTTGCATTTTGGCAATCTCGGTTACCACTTCATCAGTTAAGTTTTCATCAAAGCAACACACAAGATTGCCATCATTTACATTGAATACTTTTTTACCTTTTATATCAAGTGTTTTAATTTCGCTTGAAAGTATAACGCCCATATCTAGCATAACTTGGAACAACAAATCTTCAGGAGATCTATCTTCTTTAATATTACTTACCAAGTCAAGCAGATTTGTTTGTTCAGTATCACTAGGGGAATAATATACATCTTTCATATTGCTTGAATCAAGTTTTAATACACGGAAGCCAATATCAATAGGGCATTTACCAGAACTTTCTCCAATTTTCTTATCTCTCATATTATTGATTGCTTGAATGGTGTCAGGATTTGAATTTAATGCATCAATAATTTCTTGTTGTCTATTTGTCAATTCTTGACCCGCTAAGTCCATAGCAATTTTTTGTCCTGCACGACGAATGCGTTCTTTTCCTATTTCACAAATATTTTTATATCCTGCTTTGTAAGCTTCGCTCTTTTCATCGCATTTTTCAGGAAGCTGAACCATGATGAACTTTCTATTGCCACCGTCTTCAGCATTTAGTTGCATAACAGCATGAGCAGTTGTTGCAGAGCCAGAGAAAAAGTCTAAAATAGTTGTATTCTTATCATTTTCTACAATTCTATTTAATAATTTTTTAATTAAATACAAGGGTTTTGCATAATCAAACAATCTCATATCAAATAGCTCTCTTAATTCCTGAGAACTTCTATCGTAATTAATTTCTTTTTCAATCCAAAAATCTTTACTTTTTGTGGTTGAATCTTTTTCAAGATAAGATTTTTCAAAAATATCGTATTCAAAATTATTATTTCTTTTTACTTCTCTACAATACAAAAGACTTTTGTCCTTTTCAACTTTTTGTTTACTCCATCTCCATCGCCCATCAGAGCCATCTTCTAATTTAGGTATAATTTCTATATATCCATCTTTTTTAGTTGTAGAAATATCCTTTGTTTGAATATTGTAATAAATAGGGAAATAAAGAGTTGGTGAATCTTCTCTTTTAGAATCTGCACCTCTTTTTCTTAATCCCATATCCCTATATCGTTTACCAAATTCGTCTGTTTTATTATAAGTTTTTATTGTTTCGTCGTCTAGAGATTCTCCTAAAACTTTTACATTGTTAGCATTTTTTGCATATATTGTAACATACTCACCACTTTCAGCAAAGAATTCACTTGATTGTCTTCCTCTTGGATTTGAAAGAATTTTTAAAATTGCAATGCGATTTCTATTTCCAAAAATTTCATCACAAATTTTTATTAAATTAGACTGTTCGTTGTCATCTAAACTTATAGCAACGCAACCATCGTCAGTCAACAAATCTCTTGCAAGTTTTAATCTTGGGTACATCATTGAAAGCCAGTCAGAGTGGAAACGTCCATTGCTTTCGAGATTTTGTACCATACGATTGCCATCTTCGTCATAACTTTTGCTATTTTGAAGATACTCATCGCTAGATGAAGCAAAATCATCATTGTAGACAAAATCATTACCAGTGTTATAAGGTGGATCAATGTAAATCATTTTGATTTTATTTAGGTATGTTTCTCTGAGAAGTTTTAAAACATCAAGGTTATCTCCCTCAATGTAAAGGTTTTTTGTGTTGTCAAAATCAACACTTTCTTCTCGGCAAGGACGAAGTGTTGCATTGATTGGTGAATTAGCAGTTAGAATTGCTTGCTTTTTACCTGCCCAGTTAAGAGTGTATCTCTCATCATTTCCATCGACAACAACTTTGCTAAGTTCCTGTTTAAGCAAATCAAAATCAACAAGTTTAGTAACTTGTCCATTTTCATCTTTACCCTCTGTAACACAGTTAGGGAATAGCTTTGCTATTTTCTCAACATTTTCATCTACCAAGTTTTCACTCTGCATTTTTAATTTATTCATTTATTTATCTCCTTTTTTATTTGTTGTTATGGCAATTTTAGTCCCACACTTATTACACTTATAACCATATGTGTTATCTCTAAAAACTCTTCCAGTCATTAAATCCTGCAATCCACTTTCAACAACACCAAATAACATAGGAATTTGCTTTCCATGTTCATACAAACAATTTAAACAAAACGGTATTTCTTCTCCATCAAAATCTTTCACATCAGCTAGCGTATAAAATCCAGAATAAATTTTTGCGTTTCTTTTGATATTTGAAATCTCTTCTGATTCCTTTAATTTTTCTTTTAATTCTTTGTTCTCATCTAATAATTCTAAATAATCAGTATATAGATCTTTTAATCTATCGGTTAGTTCTACACTTTGCACCACTTCAGGCAAAGCCAATAATTTTCTAAATTTATCTATTTTCCCCATTTTTACCTCCAACGCAATTTTGTTTAATATTTTAATACATATTGTTTATAGATATTTTAATTTGATAGGTGGGCGTAACTACAAGTTTTCCTTTCGTTATAATTTTTGTGTTAACAACTTTAGGTTTATTAATTTTTTTTATAATAAAATCATTAAGTGGTATTAATAATAGACTTTTTATACCTTTTAGTAAATTAAATTTTTCCTCATTGCTGTCTTCCACTAATTCTACTATACATCTTTTATCTTGCGGGCTTGTCACTAATGCAACAGCATCTAATCTTTCTATTTTATTGATTACCTCGTGGCACATTTCCCCAAAATAAATTTCACCTGCTCTATGATTACATAAAGTATCTAAAATATCTCTTCCACATATGCTACATGTTATATTTGAGAATTTTGCTTCTATACTACTAAAAACTTTGTAAGGATATAATCTTTCAATTTTTTCAAAATAATTAATTAATTCTTTTATTGATTTTGAACTTTCATATTTTGAATATAAATCTATAATGTCAATACAATCTTGCAAACAATTCCACGAGCCTCTAAAATTATCTTTTTTAATTTCTTGCAAAAACTTTGAATACTCGTAGATTAAACTTATATATAATTTAACAACGAATGTTGAGTTTGCAAAAGTTTCGTTATTTTCTTTTATTGTAAAGTTTTTAATACTTTCCAAGGACTGTATAAGTTTTTTATAATCTTCTTCAATATTGCAAAAATCTAGTTTATATAAAAGCATACAATACTCATCAAGATCTTTTTTTATCTTCTTAAACTCAGATGACTTTATATTTAGTAAAAATTCTTTAATCATCTTCATCCTCATTAAAAAGCTTATTAACATCTTTAAATGTTTTTTCAAAACTTTCTACAGATCCATTGTAATTTAATTCTTTTATTTTGCCTTTATTTTTTACTTTAATCTTCAAATTTATATTTTGTTTTGTTTTATCTTTTTTACCAATTTTATCATAAATAAAATTACTGATTAAGTTAATAACAACAGGCAATAAAAATGTTTCAGCCAAGTATAACACTGGCAACCAAATAGATGCATCATGTAAAGCGATAATGTCAGGATTACTTTCTATAAATTGAATTTTTTTATTTTGCTCTCTTGCATACTTATAGAATTCAATAGAATCTTCAGAAAATAAGCACTCATTTGTATTTGAATTATATCTTATTGGGAAAATATATATTGTATCAGATTCTTTTGCTTTAGAAATCAATTCTTCTTCTTTATTCATTTACACCTCCAACTCTTGCAGTTCTTTTTTCATCTGCTTTATCTCGTCATTAAGTTTCATTTTTATATTTGGTTGTTTCTCTGCATTCATTATTTTTGTTTGCTTTTCAATTTCACTTTTTTGTTTTTTGATTGCACTCATTCTATCAACATATTGTTTAAAATCCTCATCAATTCTGAAAGGGTATAAGGTAAGTTTTGCGATCATTTGTTTGTAGATATTTTCTAGTTTAACACTGCTTGGCATATCTTCAAGTTCTTCTTCTTGCCAGTCACTTTCAAAAGTTCTGAGTATCTCAATTTTCTCATCGTCTATGATTTTAACTGCAATTATGTATTTAACTTTTTCGTTATACTTTAATGTTAAAAGTGTTTGAAAGTTTATGCTTTTATTAAGTGCTTCAATAAACTTTTCAGGAATTTTGTTTGAGTTAAGTTCTATATCAAACACATAAATTTCTTTTACATTGTCACTTGATTCCATATTCGTTCTATCAGGAGATAAGACATTAGATAATGTGACTTTTGTGACATTTCCTGCATCTGCTTTAACTACTTTATCTGCCTTTATAGTTCTGAATAGTTCAAGCATTTTGAATTGTATATTAACTTGAGTTTTTTCGCTAAATCTAAACATTCATTCTCCTAATTATTTTATTTCAGTAACTAAATATTTAAAATCATACTTATAGTCATTCCATTTGAAATTATACGAATTGTTAAATGTCAGTGAAACATCTCTCCAAGTTCCGTCCACGCAAGATTTATTGTTCGGTTTATACCATGACAATGGTTTTTTTGCAATAATTTCGTCTTTTTCACTGATGCAGAAGTCTTTAAATAAGGTATTTCTACTTTGCTTATTTACTACCCAGTAGTTTTTTTCATTTGTTAACATAATAGCAAAACATTTTACACAAGTTTTTAATTTTTTATTAAATTCATAAGCTGTATTATCTTTTTTCTTCAATAATTCTAGTCTATGGACATCCCACAGATAATCAAATCTACCTAAATCAGTTGCACCATGATTTAATAGTTTGACTCCGTTATATTCGCTACTTTTTGTTTTATATTTTAGTTCTATTGCAATAAAGTTTCCATCTTTATCTAAAACAATGATATCGGTATAAAGTCTTTTTAGTCTATTATTTTTCAAAGTAGTTGCTGTTGTTAATTCTAATTTAACTTTATAGCTTGGATAATTATCTCTTATAAGCTGTGCCAAATCAAATTGAAACTGAGCTTCACTTTCAAAAACATCTTCCTGTTTTGCGAGTAATTCCATTAAATGTTTAATATCGATATCCATTCATTCTCCTCATTTGACTACCACAAAGGCTATAAGCTCAAAGTCGTCAAGTCCTTTTATTTTTGTTCCACTAAGCACCATGCTACCTTGCTTGAAAAGTGCGTTTATATCACTTTGCTCTTTAACCTCGATTATGCTTTCTATGGCTTTCTCTAATAGTTTACTATATTTTGACATATCAAGTCCATCATTTGTTTCTTCGTTAAAGACACTGCAAACATTGTAAAGTGGTTCTTTTCTTCCTTTGCAGGCAACACGAATTGAGTCAAGGATTTCCTTAACTTCAAGATGATTATTAACTATTTCTCCCTTTTCGTCAACATAAACTAGGTAGTAAGGGTGCAAGCGATTTTGCCTGTTTATATTCACATTGTTGTTTTGGTTTTTAAGAATGTAGATGACGCCTGGCACAATGCCACGAGAAGCATCTTTTTCTATGACGCAGTGCATTCCTTTTGGAACTCGCCTAGGCTCTCCATAAGTTTTGATAAACTCAGTTGCATCCATTCTAAATTCGTTTAATCCAAGATCGCTTATAGATATACCACTATTTGTATCTTCAAGGTCAATATTTTCGCCCTCACGAAGCTTTTTGATTTGAACTTCACGGTAATCGTCCATTTGGTCATCAGGATTTAAAATATTGTCATCAGCAGTTGCTGTTTGATCGACAATTGTCATTCTGCTTTTAACTCTATCAGTAAGGTTAATATACTCATTTAATGGAAGTGGTGGCCAAAAATTCACTAATTGTATTACTTTGTTTTTGCTACCAATTCTATCAATACGACCAAATCTCTGCACAATTCTAACTGGATTCCAGTGTATATCATAATTTATACACATATCGCAGTCCTGCAAGTTTTGTCCCTCTGAAATACAGTCGGTTGCAATCAAAACATCAATGTCTTTGAAACAATCGTCAAACTCGTGTTTATCAATTTTCCCACTCCAATTGAGTTTAGGATCGTTATAACTTTCAATTTGTCTATGCATCCAACTGAATACTTGATCTCTGTTTTTACTTATTGGGCTAAACATTGTAAGTAGGGTGTTAGTTTTCTTTGGACAATGTCTTAGGGATACTTTGTTCGCTTGTCCCTCGATCATTGCTGATTCTATCCCGTAGGTGTCTTTTAACCACTTATGCAAGTTCTCATAAAGATAATTTGCAGTGTCAGCGAACGCAGAGAAGATCAGGAACTTTCTATTTCCTGCGTTTATAGGATTTTTTATTTTTATATCAATGATTTCCTTTAAGGTTTGAAGCTTTAAGTCATATTCAGGTGTGATTTTGCCAAGTTCATTTATAAGATACTCAAGTATCTCGACATCGTGTTCCATTGCTTTTTGCCAAGATAACCTATCAATATCAGCATATTCGATGTGAATTTCTTTACCTTTATCGGTTTGCACTAGGTTTAGACTGCCATCTTCATCTTGGTCAAACATTTCATAGTTAAACACCTTTTTAGTTGCATAGGCATCTGGTCGCATTTGTCCTGCATTGTAGTAGGATAATCTTTTAAGTTCTGCTCGGTTTAGGTCTAGCATTCCAAGCATAGTAAGTCTGAAAGCCTCGACACTTGATTCAAGTCTTTTTAGCAAGTTTACAGTCATTATACGCTTAATGCCAGAAGTTCTACCACTGCGAGTTAGTCCACTGTGTTTGATTTCAACATCGTATTTTCTTTCATATTTATCTTTTTGACTATCAAGCACGAAGTCAAATAGTCCATAGACTGCCATACTTAATGATTTTATTGATTGATAAATCTCTTTATATTGTGGCACATCTTTCCTTTTGGTAAGTTCAGGAGAACAAGAGACTGGTGAAAGTCTATCAGGGAACTTGCCAATATCGTTCATATTGTAATATTTGGCAATATTCTTACGACTTCTTGCAATAGTAACACTATCAAGTAGAATTTTAAAATCTATGCTTAACGCATCGATTAAATCTTTGTTTTTTCGTTCATTTGGTGGTCGTTTGCTCCAATCATTGAATACTGCTTGAGCTTGTCTAAAAATTGTTGCGATGTTGCTTTTTGTGTCCAAGCTATTCTCAAATGCATCGTAATCTTGGCTATATGCAATTGCAAGTTGGTTTTTAAGGTCGTTATACCTATTGTTTACAGGAGTAGCAGAAAGCATCAAAACTTTTGTTTTGACACCTGCTTTAATTACATGATTGATAAGGAAGTCATATCTTGTTTCTTTGTCTTTAACAGGGTTATTGTTTCTAAAATTATGGCTTTCATCAATCACAACTAGGTCATAGTTTCCCCAGTTAACAAGCTTTAAATCTCTGCCATTATGTGCTGTCCCGACACGACCTAAGTCTGTGTGATATAGCACCTCATATCTAATTCTATCCTCATAGAAAATATTTGTGGTATCATTACTGCTACCACAGTATTGTGTCCAGTTATCACTTAATCTCTTTGGACATAACACCAATATGCTTTTGTTTCTAAGCGAATAATAGGCAATAACAGCAAGTGCAGTAAAGGTTTTACCAAGACCAACACTGTCTGCTAGAATACAGCCATTGTGTTTTTCTAGTTTGTTTATTATGCTAATAACTCCATCCTTTTGGAAGTCATACAACATATTCCAAATTTTAGTGTCCTTAAAGCCTGTTGCCTCGTTAGGCATATTGTCTTCACTAATATCATCAAGAAATTCGCTAAAAATGTTATATAAAATTATGTAATAGATAAACTCAGGACTATTTTCTTGATAGGCACTGCTTATCATCTCCACCACATTGTCAGTTATTTCTTCAACTTTCGATTTGTCGTTCCAAACCTCGTCAAACATTGAAAATAGGAATTTGCTTTGTTCTGCAAAGTCCGTTTTGCTTATTGCTGTAAATATACTATTTCCTTGTTGATAACCTAAGTCTGTAGTTGTAAAACCGTTGACTGGATTGTATGTAACCGAAGAACCATCTTGATGATCAATACCAATATAGTTTGGAATAGAAGAGTTTGTTATGTTACTTTTAAATTTAACTTTTTGTCTTACCCAGTTGGCACATTCTTTTGCGATGGCTTTAAGTGTCATCTCATTCCTGAGTTTAATTTCAAACTCGCTACCATAAAGGCTGTTTTCTCGGTTTTGTTTTGGGATATAAAATTCTCGTTTTTCCTTTTTAACTCCCTCTGCGATTGTATCCTTTGTGAATGTTGGAGAAGTAAACAAAAATTTAAGTTCTTCAATTTGGCTTAGTTCTTCCTTTAATTCTTTAAATGCATACATTGAAAAACAAGAAGAGGCTATTCTTACCTTTGAGCCTTTTCTTAACTCACTTTTTAAATCATCTCCAAGCAGTTTCGTTCTATTGTCTATATTTTCAAACATTCTTTTGTCCTTTGCTGGCTAATATCTTAAGTTGATTATAGCATATTTATCGCTTTTTTGTGGTATTTTTCGCAAAATTTAATTAAAATATTATATATTTTTATTAAAAAGCTTCATCATTTCCATCATCTAAACTATTAAATTCGTCAAATGATGTTTTGTTATTTCCTTTTTTATTTTCTCCCCAAAAGGATTGACTAATATCTTGTTTGCTTTGTGCCTGCCAGTCACAAGTGCAATCTTCTAACAACTCTCCACAGGACTCACAATGAGTTTCCCAATTAAAATCATGTTGTTTCTTCTTATCCTTTGGTTTTGAAAATCCAAATAAAAAATCTAAAAATCCCATATTTTACTCCTAATATTTATTTAAAACTTTTTCAAGCATAGCTTTTATTTTTCCTCTTGTTTCTTGTGGACTTACAATCTCTACATGCTCGCCATACTGCATAGCCCAGTAGATAAGTGCAAGTTCGTTTACTTTCAAGTTTACGAATATTTCTTCATTTTCTTTTTTAATTTTTATATTCTCGCCATACCAATCTATAATATCTCCAATAACTTTCGGGCTATCTAACTTTAATGTTGCATCAACTGAATTTCCATGTGTCATATAAATGTGTTCGTTTATATAGTTGTCAAGTTTAAAGTTTTGTTGATTAGGTAGTGACTTTAAAGGTTTTATATCCTCGTCTAGTATTTTCAAATCTGATATGCATTCAATTTTGTAATTAGCAAGATCCTCATATTTGTCGTAGTTGCAAACTAAATAATATTTTCCATTATTGTTTACTAGAAAGTAGGGATTCATTATAAATCTATGTCCCTGCATTCTTGGTTGAAATTTCTTTGTTATGTCGTATTCGTTATATTGAAATGAAACCTTTTTACCTTTCTCAATTGCTTCATCAAGCATCTCAATGTTTTTAAACAACTGCGTATTTCTCATTCTGCTGATTTCTTCAACTTTGTAAATATGCTTATATTTTCTTTTTTCAAAAGTACTGCAGTTCTTAATTATTTTTTGAATTAATTCCTTAGCATCCTGCGGGGGAATAGTCTTAGAAGAAAAAATGGCGTCAACTAGAAACATCACTTCAGATTTGTCAAAATCTCGTGATGCCAAGTAACAGCCATATTTACCTTTCTTTACTATTTTATATCCGTACTCAGTTAGTGTTTCTATGTTTCTAGCAATTGATTTTATGTTTGGAGAAACTCCATATATAATATCTAACTTTGTAATTATATCTGAATAGGTTAACAAATGATTTTCGTCAGTAAAATCTTTTAGTATGTCTAAAACATACAAAAGTACAATTTTTTTATCGCTTTCAGACGCCAACTTATTTACCTCCACCGATTAAACTTTTGAAAAAGTAGTAAATGAATAGGATTGGGCACAATATCCACCACATAATCTCTCCTTTTTTACACTTTTATTATAGCATATTTCAAATCCAAAAAAACGGATTTTAATAAACTTTTTTCTTTTATCTCAAAAAGAGAGGCAATAAGTATTTTTATTAAAGTTTTTGCAGGTCAATAATCTCTATATCTTTACCAACTTTCTTTGCATACTGAATTGTGTTCCAAGTTCCACCTGATTGCTCTCCATTCCAAAATGCTAGCAGTTTATCACAATTATCAACCATATATTCATTTCGTTTTTGCATACAGTCAAATGAGTATTTGTCGCTTACTAGAGTAATCTTATCTGCACTCAGAAGAATTTTTTGATATCTAACTTTATCTTCGGCATTCCATTTTTTATCTTGGTCCGTGCAAGGTAATGCCATTTCTAGCTTAATCTTGGTTTTATTTAATTTATTTAATAAAATCTTTGTATCTATTACAGCTCTTGCAAAGTCAAGGTCTACACCAATTGCACCACCTGAAATAAAATAATCATATCCATTTGTGGCATATTGCAATACGGTAGACTGCATTAAAGATATATATTCCACATACCTATCATCATTTACATTGCCATATTTCATTACTTTATTTAGCCCCTTAGGTCTATGTCCTGTAACAGCGATTTTCCTATGCATATTGTTACCTCCAATGTAACATTATAGTCTAACTCGCTTTCAAAAATCAACTTATTTGAAATAAATATAGTATATCTCACTTTCAAAATCAACAATTTATGTCAAATTTAAAATAAACTATAATTGGAGAGTTTATTATGTATTCAGTCAAAGAAAATTTGGAAGAACTTATGTCCAATCATAACTTAACATTGACTCAATTATCGGCAGAACTTGGTATTCCATATAAGACTATCTCTAATTACACTAATGGCAAATATTTGCCTAATTTGAACACGGCTATTAAAATTGCTAACTATTTTCATTGTAGCATTAATTATCTTGTTGGATTATCTGATAGTGAGGAATATGGCAATTACTCTGATATGGATAACTTGTTTTTGTCTAGATATGAAGAACTTCTCAAAACAACAAAAGTCACTCATTATAGGGCGACAAAGGATCTTGGTTTGAATATAAACATATCTCGCAAGTGGCGTGCAGGCACAACTCCATCTCTTGCAGTGTTAACAAAACTTGCAAACTATTTTGGTGTTACAATTGATTATTTAATTGGTAGAAATAGATTAAGTTAATCATTTTATTTTTTGTATATTTTGTATAATCTTTTTCGTCTGAACTAGTTGACATCAGTATTGTATCCGTTTATAATAGTATTGTTTTTGATTGATATATCAAAAATTGGCACATAGGCACAGGAATAGGCACAAACGATAAAATTTGATAAAGCCAAAATTGTGTTTCAAGTGTTAAAAAATATGCATAAAAGCACTATATATTGTGTTTTTAGATAAAATTAGGTCGAGTTGACTAGATTTTAGAACCCCATCCTGATAAGGTGGGGGTCGGTGGTTCGAGTCCACTCAATCCTACCACTAAAACTCCGATAAATTCGGGGTTTTTATTATAATTTTATAACTAATTTTTTGACATCGTTTAATGCGTTTTTTGACATCAAATATTTTTCTATTAAATTTTACCAATAAAAATGACCGAAAGTGTGAAATTTTTACTTTCGGTCTAATTCTATCTAAAACTATCTAAAAATGTGTTATTTGATGTCAAAATTGATGTCAAACTTTACATATAAATTTTTTTATTTTATTTATACATATTTTTCTTTTAAAAGTTTTTCATAGCATTACTTGTACTCAAATTCAAGCTCGGTTTTCCTTTCGTAAATAGTGCCGACAGATTTATCTCTCATTGACTTTTGAGAAGATTTTTTTGCATAACAATATCTGCAGTCGTGAAAGCAAGTGTCATACTGCCCTATGTCAACCGACGGCATACAAAGGCAATTTTTGCGTTGCCCATCAAGTTTGTTATTTTTGCGTTTGACTTGAAGACTCAAATCTTTATATTTTTCAGTTAAAAGTTTCTCGAAAATTTCTCCATCTATGCACTTACTTGGAACAATGTCATATTTTGAGTAGTCATTTTCGGCACACGCCTCAATTTGAATTCCATTTTCTTTGGAAATTTTAGAAATGGCAGACAAAATTTTGTCTTTTTGCTGTTCATTTGGTTTATGCAAATTTTTATCACAACCTTTATAACTTTCAATCAAAAAACTGATTTTGCAATGTTTAGTGTATCCGTTTAATGCCTTCGCCAAGTGTTCAAATCTTTCAATATGCCAATTTTCATCTATGCCTTCTGTCACTAATATTGGGTCATAACGCCAGATGACAGGACAAAATTTTGAAAGCGTTTTAAAACTTTCAATTCGTTCTTCAAGCGGCGGAAGATTTGCTTCAATTTCTTTTGGATAGGCATTGAGAGTGTAAAGAAAATAATATTTATAGTCACTAAGTTTATAAAGTTTGTTAAGCATAGGTTTTGGGTTCTTTGTCCAAAAAACAATCCCTTCAATATTTCCAGATGTTTCAACTTTCTTTTCGCCAAGCAAATTTATTTCTATATTTTCAATTTTTAATGGTTCGAGTGCGATTTTTGCAATTTTTTCGTGTGCAATGGGATTTGGCACCAAAACAAAACCTTGGTCTAACTGCTTAAAAAACCAATCACTATAAAACGCAGGAATATCGGTACGTCTTGAAACACTTAAAATCATATTTTATCCTTTTTGTTAATTAAATTATTATTGCAAGGAGCAATATGCTTGCTTGCAAGGGCATTTGCGACGCTGTCCAAAAATAATGAGTGGAAGTCACACATTTTGTGTGAGTTTCTAAACTAAAATGCGTTAGCATTTTCTTCCACTCATTATTATACCTTTTCCATCTAAAATTTCAAAGCTATTGTAATGAAAAGAATTTAATTTTCTCCTTAACCTTTTTAGAAAATCCATTTCTTCTTTTGGCATGTGATAATTATTATTTATTGTATAATCACAAATAATGTAAAAATTATTTTTGTTTTCTAATGCTTTAACTAAATCTTCTTTTAAGTTGGAATTATTTGAAATAGTAAATAGTGAATTAAAAAAGCAAATTACAGGATTTTCTTTTGTGACATTTAGCAAAAACATTCCGTCATCATAACTTATTGTTTTAGGCAATTTAGGCGTAAAGTTTTTATAAGCATTTGTCTTTTTAATTACCCAATCACCTTCATCTATTCCATAATAATTAAAATTGTTTCCAAAAATTTCATTTGCTCCAATGTAATCAAATCCAAGTCCACAACCAAAAGAAAAGATATTTAATTTATTGTTTGTAGTTAACCTTTTAAGTGAATTAAAACTCTCCTTATTTTTCTCATAATTTACTTCGGCATAATCTTTTAAATAATTTAGATTTGAGCACAAGTTTCCATAATCTAAATGGCCTTGGCAGTCTTTTTTACAAGTTTCACAGTTTGGAAATTTATATCCATTCCATAAACTTTCAAATTTCATAATTTTCTCCTTTTAATGCAAAAGGTTGAGAAACCCAAAGTTTCTCAACCTTTTTTCATTGTATCATGGAATTATTGAAAGTCAACACTTGTATGCCAACTTTTACATCTCAAAATCTTTATTCCTTTTCCTTCTAGTTTGTTTTTCTCTTAATAGTTTTTCAAGTTCTTCGTCAAGTTCATCCTCTTCCATATCTTTCGGACTTAATTTACTTTCTTCCACTTTGAAATTTTTATTTATCACATCTGTTGCCTTTTGGAAGTAAGATTTGTCAACTGAATTATATGTTGTGATTGTTGTCTTGACCGACTTATGTCCTAAGAGTGCTTGAATAACTTTTGGATTTTGGTCTGCTTCAAATAACATATTTGAGTATGTGTGTCTTAATGTGTGAAAGTGTATGCCAAGATTATTTAGTTTATATTTGTTTAAAAAGTTGTTAAAAATCTTTTTAGTGCCATAATATGTCCTAAGCGAACCATCATCATTGCAAAACACCAAGTTTGAGTTGTCGGTTAAAACAATACCTTTTTCATCAGCTTTAATTTCTTGATTTATTTTGTATTCCTTTAATGCCTCCACCAAAAGATCAGGCATTGGAACAGTTCGCTTTGAGCAAGCAGTTTTAGTTTCGCTAATGACAGTTACTCTCTTTGTTATCTTTCCATTTTCATCAAATTTAGGAACGATAGTGATTGCTCTATCAACATTTATTGTTTTGTTTTTAATGTCAATATCTTTCCACATAAGCCCCAAAGTTTCGCCAGTTCTAAGACCGCCTAACATCATACAAAGGCAAAGTGGTTTTAATAGTTTATGTTCGCAAAGACAAGTTAAAAACATTTCTCTCGCTTCGGGTGGTATAGCCTTGTATTTGTTTTCACCATCATAGATTTTTCTTTCTTTACTTTTCACTCTCGTTAGCAGAGTTGGATTGCTTTGCACAAATTTGTTTTGAACAGCATAGTCAAAAAATTGATTAAATATTACTTTTGTTTTTCTCACAACATCAAGACTATATCCATCTTCAATCATTTGATTTAATAGCTTTTGAATAACAATTGTGTTTACTTCATCAATTTTCATATTGCCAATTTTAGGCTCAATGTGTAATTTGAATTTACTAAAATTGCCTTCAAACGTTCGTGGCGTAACTTGGTTCTTTTTAAAAACTAAAAGCCATTCAGTCATCAAACTTCCGATTGTGTTATTATCAACATAATCAAAATTCTCGCTTTCAATTCTGTTAGTTAGTTCTGTTAATTTGTTTGCGACTTCCATTCTTGATTTGCCATAAATGAATTTGCGAATAGGTTTGCCATTTTCATCATAGCCTGTTGTTACTGCACCAGTCCATCTTCCGTCTTTTCTTTGGAATATTGAGCCTTCGTTGTTTGCTCTACGAGTTTTACTTACAACTTTCTTTCTAGCCATTTGACGCCTCGCTTTGGTTGTTGTTTAGTGTTAACCAAGTTACAAAATTAAGCACACTCACAACTTGACGCTTGCCAACTTTGGTTGTTGGGAAAGACTTGCTACGAAGAAGATTTCTAACATTATCTCTGCCAAGTCCGGTAATTTTTATAAGGTCTTCACAATCCAAGAAATCCTTGTTGTATTTAGTTGAAATACGGTCAACTTCCGCTTGTATTAAGTTGTTTAAATTTAGATTTGTGTTGTTTAAATTCATAGTTTAATTGTTCCTTTTGTTTGTAAAATTTTTTCTCTCTACAATCTCTTTCTAAATCTAAATCTATTAAAATCTATCCGCATTGAGCAAAATAGAAGTAGCAACTTTGTTGCCAGTTTGTGGGCCCCGAAAAGTATTACTTGTAAACTTTTTGGGGAAAGGAAAAGCCAACCATAAAGCAAAGAAATTTTGAATTTTCAAAATTTTAAAGCCAAAAGGTTGTGCTTTGACGCTGTTGGGTATCCCAACAGCTTCCAAAATGACGAGAAAACATAGTAAATTTAAGTGTATCAGTTAAAAGTGCCGATTTTATCGGACTTTTACGCACTAAATTTAATAATTGTTTCTCGCTTATGCTCTATACTAAATATCTACCAAAAATACTATTCTACATCTCAAAATCACTAGATAAATAGCCTTCATCTATGAGTGTTTTAATTCGCATTTCTTCAAGTTTTCTCATATAGTCTTGAAAGCACTTAATTGCTTCATATTCACACTTTGAATTTAGATACATACAATGTTCAAGTTCTTTCCAAAGTTTACCTTTTTGCATTCGCTTTTGGACTACATATTTTGCATTAAGTTTTAATCTTTCAATCTCTTGACCTTTCAAATTTTTAGCACTTTCAATAACCAAATTTCCAAGTCTGCGATACAAATCTTTTGTATATTTTTCACTCAAATTTTGTTGTGGTTTGTCCACACCATTACGCTTGCAATAACTATCTACAAGTTTTTGTTTTTCACTAACAAGGTCATCAAAATCATTTTTGTAAATGCTTATATCAACATTGTGGGAGATGATATAGTTTGAAATGTTATCAATATTTGGTTGTAGTTTTTGCATATTATCAGAGTCGTAAAATGTGTGTCCTTGCTCTGGAAATTGATTTGCTAAGTCTAGTAACATTTGCTTTAATTTAAGCCCAGAAACATCGTTTAATCGCTCTTTAACACTCTTTGTTAGTCTTAACCTTATTTCTTTCTCACGAGCCTTAAAATCGGTTGCAGAGAGCTCAATATTGGCTTTCAAAAAGTCCATTGCATTGTTTGAAATATAGCCACGAGAAAAATGCTTTTCTTTGTTTTTCATTCGCTGTGGTTCTTTCTCAAAAAACAATAAATGAATATGTCTGTTGTCTGTATTCTCATGCAGTCCAGCAAACCACTCAATGTTGTCTGGATTTAGTCCAGCTCGTTTGAAATATTTTGGTAGTTCACTTTTTACAAGGGAATATGCCTGCTCATAACAACCACACCATTTCTTGCCAAAGTTTTCTTCAAAGGAAATTATGCCAGACCAAATAACTGATTTGGTTGCTCTCAAATCTTTTCTAAAATCTGCAATTCGTTCTTTGCTCATCAGTCCATTTTGGTTAAAGATTCCACTAGATTTTGTGCTATTGTTTGAATACTCAACAAAGTCTAATTTCTCTAAATCTTTAATGCCAGTAGCGACATATTTTAGATAATCATCATATTTGTTAGATGAGTAATAGTCTCGTTTGTCTTGATTGCTTTTATCTTTGTAGTTAGGCAAAAAGAACTCTTGTTTGTAAATCACATTTGGAACTTTATCTGACATCTATAAGCTCCTTTAAAATCCTATCTCGCTCATAGTCAATGCCATTTTCATCTAGTGGGCCATATTTCCAGCCTTGCGAGTAAGAGTTTAGGTTTATTGGGTTTTGTTTATTGATTAGTTTAGTGATTAAGTTTAGCAGTGCTTGATTTATTCTCACATTTGCATTAGTGTCCACAAAGTCCATTTTTTGGTTTGCAGATATGGCTGTAAGTTTGTCGTTTATTTCTTGTAAGTTCTTTCTAATCTCGCTGAAATTTATGCTTTGGTTGAGTGTGTTATCTCCAAGCATTTTATCTGCACCAAGCAAGGCAAAATATTTCATAGCGTCATTTAGGCTATCAAACCTGTCCTTAAACTTTTCAAGCGCTCGCTTAAAAATCTCATACTCATCTTGATTGTAAACTCTAATCATATATTGAGTTTTCAAATCTCTTGTTTTAATTCTAGCCATTTTAGCCTCCTAATTATTTCTAGTCTTTCTATGTAGTAGGAAATCTCGCAAAAGGGCAAATCTTGTTTGCACATTTTGAGATATTTCCGCCCGTACCAAAAATTCGTAGAATTTTTACATCTCTTTCTATTTCTAATTAAAGGGGCAATGATTGTTTTTTGGTTTGCTTTTACATTTTTAAAATCCTCCTTTTGTTTGAATTTTGTTTTCGACTTTTTACATTTCAGCACCTCCTTATTTATATTCTTACATAGTCGTTCGGACATCATTTGTCCGTTCGGGAATGTTTTTTACACAAATATCTTACAATTCTCGTGTGGACACCATTTGTCCATGCGGGAATCTATTTTAGAAAATTTTAACATTCTCGCATTATCACCATTTGATAATGCGGTATTTATTTTTCTTCATTTTACATTTGTCGTTGGTTCACCGTTTGACCCATCGGGAAATTTATTTTTCTTAATTTAGCAGTGTCGATAGTTCAATGGGTGACCTATCGGAATATTTTTTTGTTAATTTACCACTGCCGTAGTATCAAGGGGTGATACCACGAGAAAACTTTTTACAAAATCATTTTACAACTCCTTTATCACACACATTGTGTGATGTTAAAATTTTTTTCAACTTGATTTTAACAGCCCCGCTGTAAACACATTCTTTACAGCGACAAAAATATTTTCACATAGTCGATTTATCAATGGGTGATATATCGGAAAATTGTTTTGTGATTTTATTTTATCAATCTCGCTTTACCACCATTTGGTCAAACGAAAAAGATTTTTACAAGAAAGTTTTATAATTCCCGCAACACACCCATTGTGTGACACGAGAAAACTTTTTTAATTTTCTTGTTTCCATTTCAAATATATCACTCTCGTGTGTTCACCATTTGAACACTCGGGAAATATTTTTATATAAAATTTTATCAACACCAAGAGTTCACCATTTAAACTCTTCAAAAAAATCACAACAAAAAAATAACCCAAAACGAGTTGAGTTATTTTCTATGTAAGTTATTAAACTTAATATATCCTCATATATTTAAGGACATTTTTATTTGAAAAATTAAGGCAGTAAATTAATATTTGAGATAATTCTTTTATAATTGCATTTTAATAAAATTAATATACTCTTAATTGTTAATTTAGTTAAGGTTACTACAATATGCGCAATCATTTTCTGAATGAGCTTCCTTTAATTCCAAATCAATAAATTTATGTAACATTTTATAATCATAATTTTCAGGATATTTCTTTTTTACATAGTTGGTTACCGAACCATATATTTGCCCTTTTTCTAAGTTATAAGTTTCATATGTTATCGCACCACAATGACAAGTTCTAATTATTGCCATTTCTAAAAGTATCTCTCTTGCTATGGCACGATATTCTTCTTGTTTTTCTAACTCTCTTTTTGATAAACTCATCTTTATTTCTCCTTTTTATTATTTATATACAGGCACAAATGAACCTATAAGTGTTCCAGCATAATACAATTGCACTAATGATGGAATTGAATAATGACCAGTACCATTCAAATAGCATGCATTTCCACTCCATAATGCAACATTTTTTAATTCCTTTGAATTAATAGTAAAACTTTCACTTGTATTAGGATATGAATAATCTCCATATTTAGCGATATAAGTATAATCTTGAATTTCTCCTGATGTGGTTTTTTGAGTAAACTTGAAATAAAAATCGGAAACATCATATTTTTTTGAATCTTTTGTATCGTTGTTTATTGTTATAGATATACCAAAGTAAATTGGTCTAGAAGGACTCATTGAATTAGATAATGTAGTACTCATTAATTTTTTATTGTATGTCATGGTAATCTCATTTGTATATGTTATATTGCTATCCGATTCAGGCGATTTAGAGCATGCACAAAATGTAAACAAACTAGCGAAAATCAATGCAAAACATATTATTATTCTTTTCATAAGCTTCTCCATTTATTAATATAAATCCGGCAAACCACTGATTTTACTTAAATTCCAATTATTTGAATCCCAGTTATTTCTGCAGTAATCAATTATTTCTTGCTTCGAAATTATCTCATAATTAGAATTTTTATCTTCGGTTTTACTATTATTTACTATGATATTTTGTTCAGCACTGGTAAAGCTATTGGTCGTTGTCGGTCCACTCACAATTAATCCTCCAAATACTGCACTGTCATCACTTCCAGCTGTAATATTTATATTTCCAATTGCAAAACAATTATCAATTTGAGTTATACTCTCGGTTACAACATTGTTTCCTATTAAACCACCAACACTTACTTTTTGTGTGGTGGAGATAGCATTAATTTCTCCTACAGAATAACAATATGATACTTGTCCACCATTTAAACTTCCTATCAAACCACCAGTAGTGTTATTCCCATAAGTCTCCGACATGATTGATACATCAGAATACGAATTTGTAATTATATTACCTTGTTGATTACATCTACCAACTAGTCCACCACAATATCCATAACGAAAACTTGATTTTATAGAAATTGTACCAGTAACTAAACTTTTATTTATAATTATTTTATTATTTGCGTTCGCCACCAATATTCCAACATTAAAAGTTGAAGATGTTTCATAATCAATTTTTGCATTAACAATTTTTAAATTTTCAATTTTACAATTTTGTCCTGAAACACCTATAAATCCATAGTTTCTTTCAAGTGTTGACGATTTAGTTATTTCCATATTCCTTATTTCATATCCATTACCAAAAAATTGACCAGTAAAAGGTACTGATGTGTTTCCAATAGTATTCCATTCAATCCCCGATAAATCTATTGATTTTTCTAGGTGAATTTCACTAGACCAAAATCTTTGATTATTTACTATTTTTAATAAATCAGCAACATCATTTATTTGGAAAACCCATTTGGCATATAATTTAATATCACTTTCACTTGAGCAATCAATACTTACAATTTTTTCTCCATCAAAATTTGCATTATCATACCAGCCATAAAATACATATTCTTGCTTTGTTGGTTCAAATAAATACAAAATTTCATCACTTGATATGAACGATGTCTTATTTAAATCATTATTAATTCCACCATTAAGTTCATAAGAAATTTTAACAATTTTATTCCACTTTGCTACTAGAGTTATGTTTTCTGTTACAGAATACCCAATAAAACTCCACTTTTCATCTTCATAATACCAGCCTGCAAACTCATAACCTTCTTTTACGGGGTCTGTTGGTTTAGTCGCTTTGCCAGCATATTTAATACCTGTTTGGGCGGGAATGTTATTACCGCCATCGGAATTAAAAGATACCGTATATGTCTTTGTTGCCAAATCGCCATTAACCAAATCCAATATCCATTCTTATTCTGTCTTATCATAATCTGGATTATATATTTTATAAATTTCATATGCTGACAAGCCATTTGAACCATTTGTTACAGTATAAGTTGTGTATGTTCCATCAGTATAATTTATTGTATATGTATCAATAAGACCATCGGAAGATGTTTTTGCTATGATATCTATCCCGCGTCCATTTGTTCCATTTGTAATAGTAAAACTTGTTGAGGTTCCATCAGTAAATAAAATTTTATATGTGTCAATATTGTTTTGAGTATTTTCTTTTTCAATTTTTACTATACCATTACCTGTTTCACCCTTGTCACCCTTTTCGCCATTTAATCCATTTGTAATTTTAAAAGTTGATGTCTCATTGTTTGAATATGTTATAGTATATGTGTCTACATTTTCTTCGGAAGATGTTTTTAAAATAGAAACGATGCTAACACCATCTTTTCCGTCAATTCCATCTTTTCCATTGGTTCCATTTTTGCCATCTTTACCATTAACTATTGAATAATCAAAATATTTTCCATCTGAAAAAACTATTCTATAATTATCAATATTATCAACTGAATTAGTTTTTTCAATTTTTTCTATGCCGACACCAGCATCTCCAGTTATTTTTCCCAAATCTAAAGAAGTGTTATTTGATAATTTTAAAATCAAATTACCCTTATCATTAATATTAGCCAACTCAATACCAATGCCATCTTTCCCAGCTATACCTTGAATTCCTTGAACACCATCTTGCCCATTAACAATTTCAAAAGTAGAAGTGGTATTATCGGTATAAGTAATAGTATATGTGTCAATTAACCCATCTGTTGAAGTCTTGACGATTGACTTAATACCTACGCCATCACGTCCATCTTTACCATCTATACCCTTAGCACTTATTTTTGTATCTATATTATCTATAAACCAATTCCCATTTGGGCCTATAGTTATAATAGGAGTGTGACCATCTTTGCCTGATTCTCCCTTTATTCCCTGAATGCCATCTTTACCATTTGTAACCACAAAAAATGAAGTTGTTTCATCGCTGTAAGTTATAGTATAAGTGTCTTCTAATCCGTCTGTCATCGTTTTTTCTATTGAAATTATATATGGCTTTTGTGTTTCGCCACATCCTGTCAATAGAAATATTCCGGGAATGAAAACCATTATAAACATAATAATAAAAACAAAGATTTTCTTTTTCATATTACGCTCCTTCAAATACATTTATCTCATAGATAGATGTATAAATAATAACATATTTTATTAATATTTGCAACATTATGGCAATTTGTGAAAAAATAATCTGAGATTTTGAGTGTGTTTATTACTTTTTAACAATAAATTATTCGTTTATCTATGAGATAAATGTATAATTTTAGTCAGCCAGTTTGGCTGATTTTTTTGTTAAAATTTCCATAGCTTTTCATTTATTTTGTAAATTTGTATGAACAATATCTATTTAAAGTTATCGTTGGAGATGAATGACCAAGGAGTTCGCTAATTGTTTTTATATCAACTCCGTTTTCAAGTAGTCTCGTTGCAAATGTATGGCGAAGTGAGTGAAATCCATAATGTTTGATATGTAATTTTTTAAGTAAATTATCAAATGATTTTTGATAAGCTCTTGGTTGTATTTGTTTTCCATTATGACTTACAATTACATAGTCACTTTTAGAGTTTTTTCTTAATACTTTCAACAAATCTAACAATTTTTTAGGAATAGGAATTTCCCTTATTGAACTTTGCGTTTTTGGCGAACTTTCGATGGTTAAAGTCTTATGATGTTGAGAAATAGTTCCAATCGATTTATCAACATAAATAAGTTTATTTTTAATGTCTATATTTTGCCATTTTAGTGCTAAAACTTCACCAAGTCTGAGCCCTGTGTAAAGACTTAATAAAATGCCAAAATAATAAATCTTATTGTTTTTCCAAATAAAGTTTTCAAGCTTTGTTTGCTCTTGCTTTTCCAGTGCTTGAACTTTTCTTATTTGTTGATTTTTTAAATACAAAGTTATTACTATTTTTTCTTTTATTAAACCTTTTTCAAAAGCAAAGTTGAGACTTCTGTTCACCAAACTTTTAATGAGTTTTGTTGTAGAATAAGAAAATTTTTCCTTTATACTAACGAGAAATTCATTAAGATTGCTTAACGAAATTTCCTTATTAAATCCAACAATATAAATATCGTTCACTTGCAAGTAGAATAGATATGTTTTTTTCTTTATAGAGTATTTGATATTTTCCAAATACTGCATAACGATGTCTTTTAATTTCATATAAAATTCCTCCTTGCATTATTTTACTTTGCCTTAGAGAAATTTTGAATGTGTAAAATTAAGTAATTTAACAAGTATCAAAAAGTTTAAAAGTTATATTTTTCACTTTTACTAGCTCCCATATTAGTATTGTATAAACAATATTATATATTATTTTATCAAAAACTACAAGCCTTTACTATTGTTTCTACAATATTATAATTTTTAAGTGTTTGGCTACAATAGTATTGTGAAAACAATACAAAAGGAAATAAGCAAAATGAATACAGTCGCAGAAGTTGTAGTAAAGCGAATTAAAGAGATATTAAACGAAAAAGGTATGTCAATTTATCGTTTAGAAAAAATCACAGCAATGTCTCACAACACAATGCAAACACTAATGCGTGCGGACAATAATAGCGTAAATCTAAAAACCGTTTTGCTAGTCATTCGTGGATTAGGTGTTACTACTGCTGAATTTTTTAACTCTCCAATGTTTGACGATGAAGATTTAGATATAGATTAATCAAGGAAAGAATATGAACGAAAAACTAACAGATTTATATAGAAAGTTATCTTTAATTACACATACGATTGAATCTGCTGAAGATTGCTATGTAAACTTCCAGATATTAGAAGAAACTATTAATGCTAAAATGAAAATAACTGAAATATCCAATGTATCATTAAATACTTTTAAATTTGCTTGTCTATATCAGGCGATTATGAATTTAAGTAAAGTATTTGCTGATAAGAATAGAAGTTCCTATACAATTTCTAAGCTATTTGATGAATTTATTAAATATAAAAACGAATTCTACAATTCAAATTTAGTCGAAAATACAATTTCCGACTTAAAAAATCGTTTGAATGAATATGATGAAAGCATATCCAGATTAAAACAACGAAGAAATAAAATGTATGCTCATAATGATAAAGAATATTTTGGAGATAAAGATAAAATAGTTAGAGAACTTCCATTGTTTTTTGCAGACAAAGAGTGTTTAATTGATTATGGGAAATTCGCAACAAATAAACTAAGGGACCTTTTTAATCGTCCGGGGCAACGAATATCCCATTATCTGTATGGTAACAATCAAGATTTTTATAATACTATTGAGTTTATAGAGAATAATTACAAAAAATTAAATTAAAAAAAACACTAGCATTCCCAGTGTTCTAAATTAAAAAGTTTATAAAAGTTTTAGGCAGTTTTATATGGTTTTAGACCACATAAATTTACTAAAAAGTGCACATTTGATGTCAACTGATGTCAAGTGTGCATTTTTGTTTGACATCAAAAAACTTTTTTATATGCTCAAAAGCCTTTATTTTAGGGACATTCAAGACAGTGCGTATAAACCCACTCAAAAACATACACTTTTCTGATAAGGTGGGGGTCGGTGGTTCGAGTCCACTCAATCCAACCAGACTAGATAGCATAGATTATCTAGGGAAAACAGCCTAGCACTTGTGCGTAGGGCTGTTATTTTTTTGAGTGGCTCCAACCATCTCCTTTCCACCTTATACTTGCCTTTCGGCAAGTGCAAAGCTAAAAGCTTTGCTTTAGGCGCGTCCACCCTTGAGCAATCAATCACTTCGTTTCGTTTCAAATAAAAAACTTTAATTACTTATTATCAAATATTGTTGGCCTGTTGCCCAATCGACCGCTATAATTGTCAATAAAATTTTGGATAACATCTGACGCTTCAAATATATAAAAATAAATGCTATTTAATTTATTAGAAATCTTTTCATAATCATTATTATTTGAATGTTCAATAAAAAATACGTGATTAATATAGTTGCGTTTTATTATAACTTTCTTTAGATCCATGTATAATTTATCATCATAAAACCCTTTATTGTGCAATTTTTCATTTAAAGTGTTTAAAGTTGATATTTCAAGATTTGGAGTTTCAACGCCTATAAGAAAGGCATATCGTTTAAATAACTGTTCCAATTCTTGTGAAGCTTTAATTATTTTCCCAACAGCTATATAAATACCATCATAATCTTTGATTTCAAAAAATTTATTTTTTGCCATATTATTAGCTCCAAAATTATAAATTTTGCATTTTATAATAGCATATAAAATAGTAAAAATCAAATTTATAGGGGTTAATAAAAAAATTAGAACAAGATGTATGTTGCCCCAAATTTACAATATATTGACAGCTTTTATTTTTTGTGCTACTATAATAATAATTATTGGAGGCTAATATGTTTAAATATTTACCTACAAAAGATGAACTTTTGCCTATAACTAACGAGAATTCCACCTTTTACGAATGCGGTTTTAATGTCCCCTTTGACGACTTACCTTTTATTAAAAAATTGCAAATTATTAATGATGTTATAAGGCAAACACTCATACCAAATGGTAGCCCAAACCCAAATACAGAACAAGAAACACTAATTGGGAATTGCCAGACCGCCGCTATTGTTAGTATAGAATACCTGAAAAGTTTAGGAATTGGAAAAAATCATAGGATGGTTTTTTGCCAGAGGCGCCCATATGACCCTCCAGATGTTAGAACTACGCATGCTGCAGTACTCGTTGACGACAATGATGGAAACACATATTTTTTTGACGCAACTCCGTATGTAGCATCAAATTATGGAAAAGTTTTAGAGAATACTAAATTTTATGAACATGTTGAAATAATTAATGGCGAAAAATTTGATTTACTATTTTTTTTAAAAGAATTAAAATATAAAGGCGATTACAATTTGTTAGAACAAAAAGATATCCCTTTTTATGTAGAAATTTTATCTGAAAGTTTAAAATATCCAATTTTTCAAGGATATATTTCAAAGGGATATGAAATTCTTTCTAAATTTTTAGACAATAAATCTGATAGCGATAAATTTGTGAAAGAAGCTATAAAGGCAAATCCATATTCAAAATTAAATCCTGAACGAGCTCCATTAATAAAAAATAGAAATTTACTTATGCAAAAACAAATAGCTATTTGGAGAGAAGAACTTACTGACCTTTTAAGGTCTAACACAAATTTTAAAAGACAACTTGAACTTGCCCAAAACATATACCAAGAATTAAAGGTTATGGATAATAGTTTAGAAATTAACGTTCCTTTATTTGGTAAAAATTATAAAATGACACATATGACACCTAAATTCTTTAAAGATTATGGTTTAAACACAATAATGATTAAACCATCTGCATATTATGCTGGCGTTAGTGCAACTATAAGAGAAAGATTTTTACATAGAGGACACGGTGCATTATATGAATACAGCACAAATTTAACAGCTCCTACCCCCATCTGCAAAATTCTACCAATGCTGTTTTCTCACACCTTAGGTGATAAATACGTTAGAGCTATGAATGGAAAATCTACGATAATTTTATTGCAAGAAAAAGCAAATGTATTATATAAAAAGAAAAAAGAACTTAGAAACGAACTGTGTAAAAATATGTGGAACAGAAATATAAAATGGAGTGACGGCGAAGATATATATTGGCACAAGTCTACTACGAACTTAATTCATTCCACAGATTCTCCTAGTGAAGCTTCTATGCATTTTATGATGGGTTATCCAGAACAACAAATTATGACTAGGTTTATGTACCCCAACCCAAAACTTGAAGAAGAATTAGAAAAATAAAAAACCTTATTTAAAAAATAAGGTTTTATTTTGTTTCTAACGACATAATTTCTTTATACACGTCTTCCACTTCGCTTTCGTTGCCTTCAATTGCAACAACCTGCATTTTAGGAGAGGTATAATCGTCTATTTCAAATTTTACCCCACCTTTTTGATAAACATATCTAGTTCTAAAATTATTTGCCGCTTCATAAAACTCTAACACGTTCAATATAGAATTTATAATTTCTAAATTGTCATCACTTACTAACATAGGCAAGCTTTCATTTGATATGTTTAGCGATTTTAGTTTTTCTCCAACATTTTTACAATCAAAAACTGTTTCTTTTATACCATTTTTTTCTTCAGTTGTAAGCCTTGCAATTATATGGTCACTGTTTTTATTTTCATATACTTTTCTATTTTGTTTTACTACTTCAATTTTCTCATAACCACAATCTTTACAATAATTTATATAAGGTTCTATTGATTTTACCTTAAAACTATATTCATATTCTTTCATATCATTCTCCTATTAAGGATAATATATCATTTTAAAGTTTTTAGCAACTAATTATTAGCTAAATTTAAAAGGTTATTTAAAAAATTTTTTAAATTTTTATAAAAATCATAGTCTTTTTTTAATCTTTCCATAGAATTTTTATTAATTTTTCTTATTGTTTCATAATCAAAATTTTTACTAATTTTATCAGCCGCTTCTTGCAAATTATCTAAATTTACAAGTAGACCATCTTGCCCATCACAGACTTGTTCATTTAAACCATCTATATCATTTGCAACAAGCAAAATATTATCTTTGTTAAACCTTCTAATTTCGTTTAAAACTAATCCCGCAATTTCTTTTTTAGATGGTACGACAAGTAATATTTTATTCAAGTAATTTTTAATAATGTATTGAGGAAAATGAAATGGCGCATTTACATAAAGATTGGTATTAGTTTTCTTTGCAAGTTCACGTAAAAAATTTACATAAGGCATGTTTTCATAATATTCCTGCGTTATAATAACAGCCCTCATATTTAATAACTCTGCAAGACGTATTGATGCATCTAAATTTTTATATTCTTCAGGTCTAGCAAATGACAATAAAATATCTCCATTTTTATCCAGCTTTTCAAACAATCTTTTTGTTTCTTCCGTTTCTTCATAAATAGTTTCTTGAAACAAAGTTTCACCATTAAATAAATCTAGAGCCTTCTCTTCTAATAAATTATATTCAATAATTAAATGATGTTTTATAAATTTTCCAACAACTCCAACAAAGCAATTTTCAGTATTATTGATAAAATTTATAGTTTTTAATTCCCAGTCTATTCTTTTTAAAACGTTTTCATCGTTAATTTTTGATTGATGTATTTTAGCAGTAGAATGTGGTATCCACACTTTGATATGGTTTTGGCAGTTTTTCGTTGAACATACAACTCCTGCAAAGGGTGTATCATTAGCAAGTGTAATAACATAGTCGTAGTTCTGAAAGTTTATGTTATTTATAATATTAGAAACGTTTTTGCAAAGTGTTTGCCAATTATTTAAACTTCCAAAAAATTTTTTGCCATTTGACCCGTTTGCAAGTTCATATATTGTTACACTTTCCAACTTACTGTTCGCTTTTTTTGTGTTTTTAGAAAAACCAAAGCCATCTTCATTATATTCTGGTGTAAACAAATTTAAATGATAATCTAATTTATATTCCTTAAAAAATTTTAATAAAGAAGAAATATATCTTTTAACCATAGTCCCCACCCCAGAGTTATGGCTAACTATACCATCTTGTGCACATAAGTTAATTAATAACTTCATCTATAACCTCATCTATATTTGTTTTAAAATAATTTTTGATTACATAATTCACACAATATTTTTTAATATTAAATATGCTTATACTTTCTAATAACTTTTGATTTTCTACAGAACTATATGGGCTTGAAACATCATTGGAAGTTATAGTAAAATTAGTTTGATTGTTAGTTAAATATACAACCTTACTTTTACGTAAAATTTCAAGCTTATTGAAAAACCATATTTCTGCTTTTTTTAAATCAAAATTTGGATTTATAATTTTTTTTGTTTGACTATATGAAATTGAACTTATTGGGCCTCTATCTATAATAATAGTACCATCATTATATAAATTTAATTTTTGCTCTTCATTAAGAATAAATTCTTCTTCTGTTAAAATTCCTTTTTTTAAGATTTTTGGATTTATTATTTCGTCCACAAAATAGACATTATCTAAATTTTTATTTTTTATTATATTTAATAACGTCGTTTTTCCAACCCCAGGCAAACCTTCTAAAAATATTATTTTTTTCATAATTAAACCCTTTTTAAATATAAACTTCTAACACCACGCTTTAAAATAAATTCATCAATTTTTTTATATCCTTTTTTTATAAAATTATTTATGCTATAACTATTGTTAGGAGCAATAGTGGTTAAAACATAATTATATCCTTTCTCTTTGCAAAATTTATCTAATTCATCTAACATTTGTGCTTGCAAACCATAGCCAATATATTTATTGTTAACCATTATCGGTCCACACTCTCCAACTTCTGCTTTATTATATGGCAAATTAAATAGTTTTAAAGTTTGTTCGTCGGACGGGATAAACATCATACTGCAAACAATTTCATCATTTAAATAATAAACACAAATTTTACCGCCCATATTTAAAATATTAATTAATTTTTCTTCATTAAAATTTCCAAGCCAAGAAGGGTCTTTCATATTAGCTTTTACATAGTTATAGAAGTTTAAATATTCTTCCAAGTTAATATTGTTATCTTTAAGTGTTAAATCTTTTATATTCATATTTCTCCTAACGAATTAAATCTTTTGAATCAGCATAAGGAATTTCTTTATCAGTAATGCCGTATGGATTTTTTAACATTTTTTCCCATACTTCTTTGTATATATCCTCATCAAAATGTTCGGTTAATTTATCTAAATCGCGCTTGGGCAACAAATGCAATGGATCAATTGTATTGTTTTTACCAGAATGATCTATATTATATTTTCTAACTTCAAAGTGAAGATGAGGAACTCGCGCTCCCCCTGAACAACCGCTAAGCCCAATAACATCACTTTCCTTTACAAAAACGCCCTCTTTTACTAATGGTTGCCTAAGATGAGCATACAGTTCTTTTCTTCCATAATTATCAACTGTTTCTACCATGTTCCCGTAACGTTCATTCCATTTTGATTGTCCTGATAAAATACGTTCATCTAACCCAGAATAAGTAACAACGCCACCTATTGAAGCTTTTACCGGAGTTAAAGTACGAGCAACAATATCAAAACCGGAATGAAATTTTGCTTTACCCAAAATCATATGTATAGGCCTTAATCCGTATTTATCATGAGCGGTTACTATATATCTAGGCTCTATTGGCCAATTGTAATCTTCAATAATTTCTTTACCTTTATCTACATTGTAGCCCAAAACGTCTGCAATTAATTGTTCTACTTTATCCAAAGCATTTTTCTTGCAATAATAAAGATTATGTTTTTTTGCAAGTTCTATTAATGGATTAAATTTAGTGCGATATAAGCCATCTAAATTTGAAAGAAAGTTTTCCAAATTTATTTCATACATACTTTTTAAAGATAAATTTCTATATAAAAGTTCCTTAGTGCAGTCTACAAACAAAAATTTATGTTTAAAATTATTTGTTCTAAATGAAATCTCTTTTACTTGATTATAAGATAGGTTACCTGTTATTATAACGTTATTAATATAATTTTCCACAACTTCAAGCCTTGCTTTTAACTCGCTTAAAAGCATTTGAGAAATTTCAGTTTCTGAAAACTGGCTTAGCCAAGTGTTAAAATCTTGCCCACTCTGGCATTTATAATGTTTCCTATGTAAATACATATTAACATCCAAAACCAGAAGGTCACGTATTTTGTATTCATCTATAAGTTTTCTACAAGCTTCATATTTACCTACGCCATCAGGGCCAATAATAAATAAAAGATTTTTCATATTACCCCCACTAATATTTCAACTTGTTAAATGTTGAATAAAGGAAATTTAAATAATCTATTACCTCTTCATTTTTGATTATAGCATTATTTGCTATTCTTTTGCAATAGTTACATTTATCGCACATCCCAGAGCAGCCGTCTTGAACAAAAAAATTTATAAAATTTTGTGGTATTTTTTTATTATCTATAAATATATGCCTTTCCGCTTCTCTAGCTCTACCTATACCTCTAACCCTTTTAATCTCATCTACTACTTCACTTCTAGCAGAAAAATCATTTCTTTTTTTTAGGTTTAAGTTTCCTTTAATATAGGCGCCAGAACATTGTATTAAATCTAATAAATTGCCATCAAAACTTCTTTCTGTATACACCTTTACTCTTTTTACAAGTTCTTCTGTGGGGAAATCTCGTTCCGTAATTTTAAAATGCTGTATGCCTATAGATTCATAGACTTTAATATCTTCTGGTCTTATCCATGGGCTTTTAATGTATTCATGCAAATTATTTAACTGATATTCCTGGCAAAAATTTAACCCCCAATCTTCATAAGGTTGTCTTTTAGACATGCTATTAGATGCATGGGCTATATCATTTACATGAGTATGTATCATAGCACAATCTTTTAAACAACTATTAGTGCATAACAACTCTAATTTGCAATGTAAGTTCTTTACCATATATTCAAGCATTTTAAAATTTCTGTTGAGCTTACAGAAGTCTACACAAATAATATCTGCACCAAACTCTTGCCAAAATTTCGCCTTTTCATAGTTATCAACGCAAGCAAAACTGCTAACTCTAATTATGAAATCATTTTTAAAATATTTTTTAATAAGTTCTAACAGATAAGGGTTGGTTACAGTAAGAGCGTTCACACCCACACTTTTTAAATATTCTAAAAACTTAACAACATTCTTTACCCAATTTATATTCTGATTTAAATTTTCAAGACATGCAGAATTTAAAAGATAATTAAAATTTATGCCTGTATCTCTAACCTTTTTAACATGTTTTTCAAAATTTTTTATATGCAGTTCATTTAAATAGTTAGACGGCCTACCGCCACCTATTATATCTACATTCAATTTGCCATAAACTTCATAAATATTGTAGGCCTTAATTTTATCTATTAAAGCATCATCAAAATTGGTAGCAAGAGATATTTTCATAATATTTTCCCACCTGTAATTAAATTTTTTAAAGTTGCTATAAATTTTTTATTTGTAACACTATCTTGAATAGCTATTCTAACATGTATTCTATTAGTTTCGTCATAAACAGGAACAACGGATATTTCACTATCATATAAAGCTTTTAAAAATATATCGTTAAATGTATTTTTAGTAAAAAGAATATTTGAATAACTGGTGTAAGTATGTATATTTAATTTTTGAAGTTCATTTTTTAGCCACTCTCTTTCTTTTAAGATTAATTTAACGTTTTCTTTATAAAGATTTTTTTCTATTAAAAATTCTGCCATTTTACAAGAAAATATTGAGACATCATATCCAGCTATGTTTTCTTTATATTTATTTGCAAATTTTTTAGAGCTAAGCATATATCCTATTCTTAATCCCGACAGGCCATAGGCTTTAGAAAATGACCTTAAAATAATTACATTGTTTGGTAAACTATACTCTATTAAAGATTTTTTATTTGTAAATTCAATGCCAGACTCGTCTATAACAATTAAAATTTTTTTACTTATTTTGTTTATATAAGATAGTAAAACGTCCGAATCTACAAAATCTCCAGTGGGGGTATTGGGGTTGGAAATATATATCATTCTAGTATTCTTATCCACACTTTTCAAAAGTTTTTGGAAGTCTATATGATTATCATCCATAAACACTCTTTTAGTAAAACAATTCATAGCTGAAACAGCATATTCAACTTGATTAAAAGTGTAGAAAGGCGTAACCAAGTTTCCCCCTTTTATGAACGTTAATTTAACAAGATTTTGTATAATTCCATTAGCACCGCTACCCAATGTAATTTCTAAACTCGTATTTAACTTTTTCTTAATTATATTTTGTAAACTGGAAATTTGGTTATGAGTTGGATACTCGTCAAACTTTATTTCATCTAACATTTTAGGGAAATTACACAAACACTTACCTGATAGCATCATATTTATCTTTCTTTCTGGTATATTAGAATAATCATCGTTAAAATCCCTTTTAGAAAAAATATAGCATTTATTTTTCAAAACAGACTGTGTAAACATTTCTTTTCCCCGTTTGAACATTTGTGATATGTTCATCAACATTTATAATATTTTTAAAGCCAGCAGTTTTAATAAAATTTAAAATTTTTTCTTTAGATAAAAGCACCATAGGCGGTTTATTTTTAACTTCATATTCTCCATTGCCCAATTCCACTAAATCATCATCTATAACGTCATCAGTAAAAGTTGACAACACACATTTTCCACCATTTACTAATATTCTATATATTTCTTTTAAAGCAGACAAATACTCACCAACTGTTTCTGCATTGTGAATTACTCCCACCGACAAGGCATAATCATAACTATTGTCATTTACAGGAATATCAGTCATGCAAGCAGTAATAAAATTAATTTTTTTAGCATTTACGTTGCCTATCATTTCTTTATATTTATCAACTGCTAAAACGTTAGCTCCCTTATTCTTTAAAAAGATAGAATATCTTCCACCACCAGCACCAATATCTATACAATTTGAATTTTTTAAATCAAAAGTATTTAAAAGGTCTGTAATATACTTAGAAGTTGGACGATTTTCAAATTCTTTAGCAGTATCTTTTAATTGCCAAAAGCAGTGGGTATAATATTTTTTATTTAAAACTTTGTATTTTGTATTACATATACAAGCATTAATTACATTTAAATTTAAATCATTCATTTTTTCTAAACATGCTTTTTCCTGCTTCTCGTTTTTAACTATGGCAAAATATGCAGGCCCCACAGAAGAAAGAGCCAACATTTCACAGTATCCATTTTCGTAAAGGCATCTCAGATTTTCTCCAATTGTAGTTAAACCATCATAAACAAAAGAGCAGTTTTCATTACTGCCCATATTAAAACGATAATCAAAAACAACGTCGCTAAGCCCCTTTATCTTATTATTTGCCATATCCGGCAAAGCCAAATGCAAAAGGTTGTATGCGATTTTTTCAGCATATAACTCTCCTGTTTTTTTAAATTTCCAAAGGTTTTTTTCTTCAAGTTCCATTAAAAGCTTTGCATCTTTTTGAACATAATCTTTGGGTGTACAAATTAAAACTTTGCCTTCATAAAACATTTTTGCTATTGCTGTAGCTTTACCCGTAATAATAATAATCCCTTCATCTGTAAGCCCACTTGTAGCCCCGCCACCAATAGACTGAACAACTTTCAAGTTGTTCTCATCATCATCTCTAACTTCTTCAGCATGATTTGAAGCCACATATTTAATTAATTCAGCATCTGATATTGGTTTACCATATAGTTCATTTATAGCTGTAGCTACCGCAGTTATGGTGGAACTGCTAGACCCAAAACCGCAATGTTTAGGAATATCTTTATCGTCTACAGATATTTCTAAAGACGGGTTAACATTAAGAGCGTTACATATTAAAAGATACGAGTGCTTTACCAAAACTTTTCTTTTCGTATTCTTTGAGATTATTAATCTTCCTCCACCCTCCTCCAGCAATTTAACTTTTACATTAATAAATTTATTTAAAGAAACAACAACCTCTCCAGGAGTAAAAACCATATTAGAATTATAACATACTGCAGCAGGATTAATTGCCATTGCGTCTAATCTTGTTGGATAAATAATTTCTATTTCATTTAACACCAAATTTATATTTTTTAAATTTTTTTTAGGAAATGGGTTAAAAACATGACCAGCTTTAATTATTGGGAATTTATCCATTTTTACCGCCTTAATTATATAAAGTACTATATATAATTTATCATAATATAAAAATAAAGTCAATAATTATAACTAGTCTACAGTTTGAGATAACCTAAACGATTTTGTAATAACTTGCACTATAAATAAAGTTTTGATAATTTGCCAGAATTAAAGAAGGCGGCACAAAACTTCTTGCCAGAAATGCAACATGGAGATATAAATATTGAATTTATTGAGTAATATATATTTTTTAGAAAACTCAATACTAATGGATTTTTGTCTTTACGATTAATCTCTATACCAACCGAACAAACTTTTGCCTTCATCAAGCCCTCTAAGTGCACTCATATCCGACTCACTAATATTAAAATCTAAATCAGACATTTTTTCTCCTTTATTTAATTATATAATAAAAACTTAAAAAAGTAAATATCTGATAAATATTTAAGTTGACTTTAATTAAAAATCAAGCTATTATTGTTTCATGAGCAAAAAATTAAAAATTGGGCTTTTTTTAGATACCTTTTTCCCCATGGTAGACGGCGTTATAATGGTCGTGGATAACTACGCAAAAAGGCTATCAAAATTTTGTGACGTTACGGTTTTTACAATAAACTCCAAAGAAAAATGCGATAGAAAATTTGATTACAAAATTGTAAGATGCAAAAGCCTTCGCCTTTTAGCTATCGATTATGATATCCCTACCCCTAAATTTGATAAAAACTTTAATAAAATTTTAAAAGAGAGCAATTTAGATATAGTACATATCCACTCACCTTTTGCGATTGGTGCGCTAGGGGTGAAATATGCAAAAAAACACAATATTCCAGCAATTGCCACTATGCACTCTCAGTTTAAAAAGGATTTTTACCGTTCTACAAAAAGCAAAAAGCTTACTAACATTTTACTAAAACATATAATGAAGGTTTTCAATAAATGCGACGTTTGTTACGGCGTAAACGATAAAATTTCAGAAATTTTTTACGATTACGGAGCCAAAACAATGCCACTTGTGCAAAGAAACGGCACGGATATGCTACCAATTGAAGATAAAGCCGCCGCCATTAAATTAGTAAATGAAAAGTACGGGCTGAATGAAGACACTACGGTATTTTTGTTCGTTGGAAGAATAAACGCACTTAAAAACATATACTTTATTTTAGAAGCCCTAGAAAAGTTAAAAGATAAGAACTTTAAAATGTTCTATGTTGGTGAAGGTCAAGATTTTGAAGAGCTAGAAAAGAGAGTGAAGAAATCTAGCATTGCGGATAATGTGATACTTACAGGGAAAATAACGGATAGAGAACTTTTAAAGGCAATATATCTGCGCGCAAAATTATTTCTATTTCCATCTATGTACGACGCAAGCTCTCTTGTTCAAATTGAAGCAGCTTCACAAGGTACGCCAACAATCTTTTTAAAAAATTCCGCCACAAGTGCAACGGTAACAGATAATGTAAACGGCTTTTTGTCCGAGCCAACTACGGAAAAATTTGCTGAAAAAATTGAAGAGATATTAGCAGACGACGAGCTTTATAAAAAAGTTCAAGAAGGCGCAGTAAGAGATTTGTACGTAACTTGGGACGATTGTGTAAAAGAAATGTATCAAAAATATTTGCAAGCCATTGAAAATAAAAAAGGAAATTAAAAAACAAATAAATTTATTTAGGCGCTCTATTTAAGGCGTCTAATTTTATAATACTCTTTGTAAATACTATTGATTTTTATCGCAAATTCTGCTAATATATTTTTAATGGAGAAAAACATGAATATAAAAAGATTAGAGAAAAAAATTGAAAAAAAAGCAAATTATTTTAAAGAAAAATACTATAAAGTATCACAATGGCTATTAAAAAAGCACTTTTTTACAGACGCTCGCATAAGCTATGAAGATAGAAAAAGGGTGGCAGAAATTTTAGTAACTATGAGCCCGTATTATATAGACACCATTAGAAAAAGTAGCACAGACAAGGCTTTTGTAGCCGATATATTAAAAGATAAGCTAAATGACCCTAGTTTTTGTTTTGACATAATTACACAAATTAACTATATGCCAGGCGATACATACTATGTTGGCGGAGACGACCAACTTGAAGAAGACTCACAAAACTCTGTAAATTTCCGCGAAGAAAACTACGAGCTTGTTCCAAAAGAAATAGCTTCGTCTACCGACTTTATTAAAAAACTATTTGATATAGACCTTGAACTAAAAAGCGGCAAAGCTATAACTGGTTTTAGAACAAATGCAGCTCAAACTCCGTTTGAATATTTTGGCAAACTTTATCCCGAAGAAACCGTAGAAGCAGTCAAGAGCTATGTTGAAGAAAACAAAAAAGATAAACAAATAACTAAATATGCAAAAGTTGTTTTAACAGAAAAAATGCCAAAGCTTGCAAAAGAAATATTTGGAAAGGCTCGCGCAAATGAAGATTTAAGCAAATAATTAAATTAAAAAATGAAAAAAAGATTAAAGCAAGCAGCCTTAATCTTTTTTGTTTACTATATTACAGATTGCTTTAATGTTTGCGATTTTATGGAAACTATTGTATAATAATTAAAAATTCTAACACAAAAAACAATTTAGTTAGCATTTTTATAAAAAAATATAAAAAATTTTTAAAATTTTTTGAAAAAATACTTGAATTTCGAGTTAACTCTAATGTTAAAAAGGTGTCAAGGAGGAAGAAATATGTATCAAATTGGTAAGTTTGCTAAGATGAATAACGTAAGTTTACACACTTTAAGGTGGTATGATAACATTGGGATTTTAAAGGCTCATAAAAAAGATAAGTTCAGCAAATTTCGCTTTTATACCGACGAAGACGTTAGAATTCTTAACAACGTTCGCATTTTACAAAGCTTTAATTTTACAATTGAAGAAATTTCTAAATTAAACAAAGGTCTTGTTAAAAATAAAATTAAAGAAATTAAAGATAAAACAACTTACTATGAAAAATACATGTTCTTGCTCCAAAATTTAATATTGGAGGAAAATATGAAAGAAATCAATTTAAAAGAAAAATTTGAAAATTTACCACCTATGCTTATTGGCGGAATAAGAGGAGAATGGAAATCGGAAGGAAGTAGTGAAAATTTTAGAGAAGTAGCAAACTATCCTAATTGCGAAAAACTTAACGGAGACAAGTTTAAAAAACTATTTTTTGGGGAAGAAAACTTTATAACTTATGTAACAGATGGCAAAAATTTGGGCAAATTAAATAAAATTAGCAATAGTTTTACATTAAATGAAAAGATATTCAAATATGCAACAACTAATCTTAACCTAATAATTTGGGAAAATGATAACGAAGAATATACTATTTATAGAAGAAAAAATGACAAAAATTACACAAAACAAGAATTAGAAAAAATAATAGAAAAAACTAAATTAAAAGAGAACTTTACTTTGTCGCCTTTAAATGAACAAACTAAAAACATTTTACTTGGGGAATGGAATTTTGAAGGTTTAACATTAGAAAGTAAAATTGATGCTTATCCTGAAAATAAACTAGACGAAAGTAAACACGTAGGACCTTGGGCTCCACATTATATTTATTTAAAATTTAATGAAAATGGCTCAGTTCAAACCATGAAAGACGGCGAAATTTTAGAAATTGTCAATAGACAATTAACGCCAGAAAATACTATGTCAATTTACTGCAATGATGCAATTATAGATGATACCTTTTCAAAAAAATATAGGCTCCCTTTCAAAATTAGAAAAATAAAAAATTCTTACTACCTATTTCTTCAAGCAGATTCTTTAAAAATGCCTACCTTAGATGAAATTTGTTATGTTTATAAAAAGTCATAAATTTTGTACCTATTATTTAACCTTACCGACCCTGTAAAAATCTCAAAGGTTCCAGAATTGAAGTACGTAAAAACTCCAGTAGAGCTTATTGAGCTATTAATAGACCACTCTGGCGAAAGTCTTGAATTTGTTAAATAAAAAACGCAAAAAGTAATTTTTTGCGTTTTTTATTTAACAAATATTTTTAAACTAATTGTGATGGGTGTTTTTTAAAGAAGTCTACCCTTGGTAAAAGCTCCTTTATTTTGTGCCCTGTTTCATTGTTATAAAAATAGCTTAACTCTTCAAAGCAGTGTTCCCAATTAAAGAACTTTTCTTTGTCCACGTTCAAATAGTCCGCTATCATTTCCGTACCCTTTGGCACTATTGGGTGGCTAAGAAGCGTTGCTACCTTTATCATGTAAAGTGTGTCCACTATGCCTTGGTTTGCTTCCGGTGTGTTCCAAACGCCGTCTTTTGAAAGCTTAACAAAGTGCTTGTTTATATTTCTAATATAGCCGTCAAGCTTGTTTAACACCACGTGAATTTTGTTGTCGTGAATTAGCCTTTCGCAATCTAAAATGGTGTTATCCCCTTCTTCTTTCACGCTTTCAGAAACTTTGCCTTCTGGAATTGTCCAATTATAATGCTCGCCAAGCACGTAAAATACACTTCTAACCGCGCGGTTAAGCACGTTTGTGTATAAGCTTCCCTCCTTCAAAACTGGGTCAGTTTCGTCTGGACTCGCATTTGGGTTCAAGGGTTTCGGGCTAAATGGAACGTTATTGTTACCAACGTTAGCGCCAAGCATGTGCGCACGAATTTGCTCTGGCGTATAGTAAGCAAGTAAATCTTCTGCCATAGGTGGCGGAGTGTCAGAGCTGCTGGACGCCTTTCTGCCTAAAAATAGTGTGTGTTTGTTTGCTACCATTTGCGTGAATTTAAGCTCGCCGTCTGGAACGTTTACTGTTGGGTTTTTGCCTTGGGTGGCTAGCCAAATTCCGCTTTGCGCTATGCCGTAAAAATATATGTTGTCTTCTCCTATAAACTGATATACCTCAGAGTCACTTGAACACCACCAAGCTTTCCAAGCGTCGCCACTATCCTTTAAATAGGCTTGTGTAAAGCTGATTGGCGCCCAAAGGCTTTCCGGCCAAACCCAAAAGGTAAGGCCTTTAATTTTTGACGTGTCCGGAACTTTTACGCCCCACTCTATGTTGCCCGTAAGCCTAAACGGCACAAGCGTTTTACCCGTTCTATACCTAATTTCGTTATTTGAAAGAATTTCTGCCGCCTTCTCTCTATCCACAAGTTTATCAAAAACTATGGTAAAGGAAGGCTTGTTGTTCTCTTCTATTAGTTCATATTTTGGAAGGTTTAAACTTAAAACCCTGTCCTTGTATTCGTTTTTAATATATATTTCCGGTTTCTTTAAAAACTCTCTAAGCTCTTTTATAACATATTTTCTAGTTGGTGTATGCTCGTCAAGGCCTGTTAGCCACTCATTTAAAAGCTCTGTATAAGCGCCAAGGTCTAAATAGTAGTTTTCTATGCTTCTAAGTTCAGGCTTTTCTCCGGAAAGCGTGCTTACTGGGTCTATAAGTTCTTCCGGCATATACTGATGCCCTTGGTCGCACTCATCGGCATAGGCATGTTCACTTTTGCAGTTTTCAAACGGACACTTCCCTTGCACTTGTCTGCCATTTAAAAAGGTGTTTGTTTTAGTGTCGTAGAATTGCAAAGTAGACATTATCTCCAATTTTCCGCTATTTGAAAGCTTATTAAATATATACGCGCTCATGTTATCGTGATAGGGTTTAGCTTCGCCAAAGGCAGACGCGCCGAACAAATCTAGTGAAATGTCATACTCGGCTAACACTCTCTTTTGGCTATCATGATTTCCCTTCACGAAATCTATAATGCTACCGCTAAACTTCTTACTTTCCACAAGCTTTCTATAACCTTCAAGAATTGGCGAACCATAGCAGTCCGTTCCGCAAACATATATAACATTATCTTTCCCAATTCTATCGCGAAGAAATCTTGCGTAAAAATCGCTGTGTATAAATGTGGATAAGTGCCCGCAATGCAAATTTTTGTTACCATATGGCATACCCGACGTAACTATTGCGCGCTTAGGAAAATTAGGCCTATTTTTCAACTTAAATTCGTTCATTTGTATCCCCTTAAAAATTTATTAAAAGTATATATTTTTATATAAATTCTGTCAAGTAAATATACCTTTTAAAATTTTACTTTTTTAATGCTAAATTATAGCTTTCGTCCATCATTCTATATATTTCTTCCAAATTTATTTTTTCATTTAAATTAACTGTAATCCAAGATTTTTTATTCATGTGATAGCCTTTAAAAAATATTATATTATCTACAAGTTTTTCTATATTTTCTTGGCTACATCTAATATCTAGCACTTCAAGCTTTTTGTTATATTTTAAGCCTAATTTTTCACTATTTACAGTTAAAAGCGCGCCGTACCACTTTTTATTATCCTTTCTGCGCCAAATGGCGTTTTCAGGGGACTTTTCCCATAAATATTCAAGGTCGCCATCGTACTTTTCTTTTATATATTCTATTATTTTTTTAGAATTTTCTTCTTTAAAAATATCTCTATAAAAGCAGCTTTTCGCAATATCATTTAAAGTGCCCACATATTCTTCTCGCACTCTTCCCACAAAGCTGCCCACCGCGCCTTCAACTAAATACAGCGTATATGGCTCGTTTGTAGATAGCTCTAAAATTTCGCTACTTATATCATTTTCTTTAATTTTTATTGTAAGCAAAAACTGCTCGTCTATAATTAATTTTTTAAATTCAAAAGTATTTTCTATTTTTTTAAAACCATAGTTTAAAAGTTTATTTTTATCTATACTCTTATTTTTTAAGACATTTTTTGCGAATTTATCCATAAAAATATTTTATCATAATAAAATAAGATTGTAAACTTATAGGCTTATATGCGGAGTAATTTTTAGTTTAAATATAACACCTTCTAAAAAATTAGATTGGTCGTATAGCGAATTTAAAAATCTCTCAAACTTTTTTGGATGAAAAGCTTTAAAGTAATCGTAGACATGAACTAAATCTAGTTTGTTTTCTATCATTAAGTCTTGCGCCACTTTAAATTCCTTTTTGGCTTGCATGTTTACTTTATTTCTAAGCTCGGGAGAAATTATGGATAGTTCTGGCTGCATAACATCAGAATCCAAATTTTCCTGTTTTACTTGGTCTACTTCCATAATTAAGCTTAAATTTCCTTCAAAAACGGGGATATCGTTCACAAAATATACGTTTATATTTAATTTTTTTCTTAAAAGTTTAAAGGTAATGGTGGCATTTGTAAAAACTTCGTCCGTAACATTATAAACGGTTAGATAGCTTTCGTTGCATCTTGGATTCAGCCAATTTAAACCCTTTAACTGCTCAGGCGTTAGAACTACGCTTAAGGTACCGTCCTTATATACTGCTATGCGCCCTTCGTTTAAAAGGGTATTCTTTTTTTGAGGCTCCCCGCCACCGCTAGATTCTCCTTGTCCACTTGAAGTGGCTTGCCCCTCACTTTCACTTGCCCCACTAGATGAACTGCCACCCGAACTCTCTCCACCGTCCGAGCTTCCGCTAGCCGAACTTCCGCCCGACGTTGTTATACCACTTGTGCCGCTAGCAAGTTCAATGTACCCTAACATTGAAATTTTCTGCGGAGAAAAATAACCCTGATAAAAACTTTCAATGTTGCTTTCCGTGTTGTAGACCTTGTCTTGACTATAATGTATCAGTTCTTCAACATTTAAGTCGGAAGCTGAATTAAGGTTTAGGGTAGCATTTAAAAAATCTTTTGCGCTTTCATTCGTACAAATTAAAGGGACATTATTTAAAACGTCTGTACTTCTAGTAAGAGAGTCTATAACCTTAGCTAAATTTCCGCTAGAAATCTCTTCGTTTACCACAATCATTTCGGCTAAATTTAAGGCTATCTTTTTGCCGGCGTATCTAGAAATCTTTTGAAAGGCAAGCGCTACATTTTCTGCTTCTGCTGAAAAAAGTTTATAGTTTTCCGTGTAGTTTGTATTTGGCGTTGGAACGAACACAACGGCACTAACTTCCACGCCTTCCGGCGAGCCATCTATGCCAATTCTTGTTACAATTGCTCTTAAACTTGTATCCGCTGGCATTAAAAGCGCTATGGGCGCGTATAAAATTAACACCACTAAAAATACAAATAACATAGGTTTATTTAGGATCTTTTTTATAAATTTTTTCATTTTTCACCTTTTTTCCAAAATTTTTATTATTTTTATCAAAAATTAGCTGAAATATTAAATAAATTGGAATTATTAAAAATAAAATTATAGCTAAATATTTTCCATAGTCTTCTAACATTACGTGAATTTTTTGGCTGGCATAAAAGAAAAATAAAAACGTGATTACAGTTAAAATAATATAGGCAACAAAATTTTGCATTTTATTTGTGCACGTTACAAATTTAGAAAAACTTTCATTTATAGAATAAAGTAAAATGCCACCTTGATAGAAAATAGCAAACATAACAACGAGAAGAGCAATTAAATTTAATTTTTCTATGTTCCCAACTTGATTTGTAAAGGCAATTATATCCGTAATTGCGCTGCCATGCATAAAAGACGTGTTTTTATATACCTGATAGAATACAAAATAAAATATTATAAGAAGAGTAAAGCCAAGCCACACGTAGTTCATGATAGTTTTACCAAAGCCGTTTTTTACCTTTATTTTATCTATTATCATTAGAAAGAAAGCAAAATCTCCAAACCAAAAGAAATAATTAAAAATAGTGCCAAAAGTAAGCCCAAAACTCACGTTTTCAAAAGTTGGAAAGGTAAAAATTTGCACGGAAGAAAAGCCTAACGCAAGGCAGCAAATTAAGCCAACAAATATAAAAATATAGAAAAATTCTGCCGTTCTAGCAAGCCCGTTTAAACCTTTATAGGCAAGCGCACAAATAACGGGCAAAAATATTATGAAAAATCTTTCTATTCTAGCGTCTTCAAAAATGGCCTCTCTTAAATAGATAAAATTATCGTAAATTAAATGCACGAGCGCAATTAAAAAATATAAGAAAAATAAAAAATAAATTATTTTTGTTACAATTTTACCTAAAAATTTGCTTAAAATGTCAAAAAAACTTAAATTTATGTATTTTTCTTTTAATTTTATGAAAATATAAAGAAAAAATATTTCTGCAAGCAAAAAAATTACTATTATAAAAAATGCAAAATAACCGGCGTCTTTAAATAGAATTGAAGGTAAGGCTAGAATTTTTGAAGAGAATAGCATTAGAAAACAAAATATTCCTGCCTGCCTTGGCGTTATATCTTCTCTCATTATTTTAACCTCACTTTGTTTTTTGTTTTTATAAATTTAGGACGCTCCTTCATTTGTGTTACACTAGCTTTGGTTAAGGCGTCTTTTAAGTCTGCGCTCACCTTTGGCGAAAAGGGCGCAAGATAAGGAACGCCGTAAAAATTTAGAATGTTCATTTCGTTTACAAAGTAAATCATACCCGCTACTATTCCTAAAATTCCAAGTGTACCACCAAGAAGTATAAATATTGCACGTAGCACTGTTAGTTGCGGCGCTTGTTCTGGCACGGTGTATACGGCAATTATGCTCATGGCTATAATTATAACTACGGGCGAAGAAATTAGCCCTGCCTTTACACCGGTATCGCCTAGCACAAGCGCGCCCACAATTGAAGTAGCTATACCTAGATACCGCGGCAACCTTAAACTTACTTCGTATAAAATTTGAAATAACACTAAAATGAAGACCATTTCAATAAATGGAGAAAACGGCAACCCTTGCGTGCTGTTCGATACCGTAATTAAATATTTAAGCGGCAAAGCCTTATAGTGATACAACCTAAAAGCTAAAAACACACCTGGTAGTACGGCAGCTAAAAATACGCCTATTGCGCGAATTACTCTCATAAAGCTAACATAAATTGGGTTTGTATAGTAGTCGTTTGCCGACTGCATATCTTCTAAAAATACAAACGGAAGCGTTAGCGCTATCGGCGAGCCGTCCACGAGTATTGCAAGACGCCCTTCAAGCATTTTTGCAGCAACAATATCCGGCTTTTCCGTTGTGCCTATTTGCTTAAATAAAAGGTTTTGCCCTTCTTGCAAAAAGCTTAATATGTAGTGCGAGTCTATAACGCCGTCTATATCTATGGCTTCAAGTTTTTTGCTAACCTTTTCCACAAGCTCCTGGTCCGTTATGCCTTTAATTGAAAACAAACAGATTTTTGTTTTGGTGTATCTTCCTAGTTCAAATTCTTTAAGAATAAGCTTATCTGTTTTAAGACGCATTCTAATTAGCGCTATATTAGATTTTATATCTTCCACAAAGCCTTCCCTTGGCCCCATAATCACGGAAGAAGTGGGCGGCTCGGCGGGCGTTCGAACAGGCGCCTTTTCCATATCGGTAGCAATTGCGCCCTTTTCACCTTCTAAAAATATAATAAGATTATTTTGCGTTAACTTGGTTATTACGTCTTCGTCCGTATCCACGCGCTCTAATTCAAATATCTTTAAAACATTTTTTTCAAGCTCGTCAAAGGTTACATTTTTACCCTTGTAATCTATAAGCGGCGCCATAATAGATAAGATAAGGCTCTCCTTATCCATTAAGCTTTTAATAAAAAGCATGCCAAGTTTACTTTCTCCAACGTGTATTATTCTTGAAGTTACGTCGAAGTTATTATTTAGTTTTTCTTTAAAGTAATTTATATTTTCTTCAACACTAAAAAACATACTAACTCCAGAGTTAGTATGTTTAATTTATCAAAAATTATCAATTTTTTATGCGTTTTGCCAAACAACCATATCGGAATCTGTTGTAAATTCAAATTCGCTGCCTATGGCGGTAAGTTCTAATTTTGAAACGTTATTTGTAAGATAGGACGTTAAGTCTAAGCTATGACTACTTTCCGTATCTTCAATTTTAATAGTTTTTGTAAGCTCGGAATTTTCGTAGTAAGCTACAACTTGGAAACTGTGCCAACTGGAATTGAAGGTTAAAATTTTGCTTGCATTACTAAAAGTTACGTTTGTTGGAGCAGCCAACTTTTCTGTTTTTGTATAGGTAATTGGGTCTGTAAGGTCGCTCTCTTCATATTCGCCGCCCTTAGCCATAAGCCTAAAAGTGTAACTACCCTTTGGCAATGTGGAAAGGTCAAAGTATCTTCTTCCAACTTCGCCAAAATATCTACTATCAGTTAAACTTGCAACTTCTCCGCCTTCTGTTAACCCATAAATTAATTCGTAGTTAGTTGCACCTGTAACTGTGTTAAATAGTAACTTATTGTTTTCAAGGTCCAATTGAACGCTTGGCGTAGCTAGTTTTATTCTTACTATAAATTCTACCCTAGGGCAATAATCGCTAATTGATGCTTCCGTTTTGCCCACAGCTCTTGCAGCCACTTCGTAAAGCCCTGCTTCTTCAAAGTTTGAGGTTGCCGTTATGTAGTTATCTGGGCTTACAAGTTGCACGTGCCTTTCCCCGTCTTTATAAATTATAAACACATACCTTTCTGCCTTGGGGTTCTCGTCTACCTGCAAAATTATTTCGCCGTCAGGAAGGTTATCCACAACCATTAAGTTTGTGGGGGCTGCTAGTTTTCTATTTATATCTGCAAGGAAAAATATAGTTATTATCAAACCGATAGTAACTAAGGCGCATACTATGCTTACTATAATTGTCCTTAATTTATTCGACATAACCGCCCTTTTCCTTATATTTCCCAAATTAAGTATAAAATACTACATAAAAAATGTCAAATAATGGATAAAAAAATTTAAAAATATTATTTTCTTCAAAAAACGCAAATTTTTTGGCTATTTTTTAATTTCTTTATTTTCTTTTAGTAAATCTCTTATTTCTTTTAATATGAATTCTGTGGAATTTTTAAGTTTTTCTTCTTCCTCGGCTTTCTTTTTAGCTTCTTCTTCAAGCTTTTTATTTTCTTCTTCCTGTTTTTTAGCTTCTAGGTAGCCTTGAACTTTTACCTTATCTTTTAAAGATATGTTAAGCGGTTAAGTTCTTTTTTCTGCTCTTTTGTAAGCCTTCCTTTTGTTATGTTTTCCCTTGCTTCCTTTAAAAGCTCTTGGCTCTTCATAATTGTTCTAATAAGAATAAATATAATTATTGCTATCAAAAGAAAGTCTATTACAGCTTGTATAAAGTTGCCGTAATTCCAAGCAAGCGTTACAGTTCCGTCTTCTGCCGTTTGAAGCGGAATGGATAGGTCCGCTAAGCTCTCCGCGCCTATCGCCCACGTGATTAGCGGCATAATAATATCGTTCACAAGGCTTGTAACAATTGCGCTGAACGCACCACCGATAATAACACCTACGGCAAGGTCTAAAATGTTTCCCCTAGTAATAAAGGCTTTAAAATCCTTAAAAAACTTTTTCATAAGTACCCCTTTAAAAGTAAAATTACTATAACATTTTTAAAATATTTTGTCAAAAATTACGTTAACTTTTTTTAGAAAGCTATCATATATACAAGGGTAAGGAGATAACTATGCTATTTAGTATTTTTAACTCGGAAAGAAATTTGTTTAGACTAATTGGCTCTAAAACCCCGCTTGCGATAAGCTACATAAAGGGAAATTCTGAAAACGAAAAAATTAAGGGAAGCGTAAAATTTTATGCCATACCGGAAGGAACAGTTGTAGTAAGCGAAATTTTTAACCTGCCTTCTAGCCCCACGAATTTTTTTGCTCAGCACATACATGAAAACGGAAACTGTGAAGGAGACTTCTCTTCCGCTGGCGAACACTATAACCCCACAAACACAGAACATCCCTGCCACGCAGGTGACCTACCGCCATTACTTTCAAACAACGGCTACGCATGGCAAGCCACCCTAGATAACAGGTTTACTATTCAAGATATAATTGGAAAAAGTTACATAATTCACTCTTCGCCCGATGATTTCCACACCCAACCTTCCGGCAACTCTGGCACGCGCATAGCCTGCGGAGTTATTGAAAGAGTAAGATAAAAAATGCAAAGCTAAAAAACTTTGCATTTTTTTAAATATTTAATAAGACAGCTCTACTCAGTTTGTTTTATTACCCAAAGTTAAGTAGAAACCGTTTAAAAGGCATAAAAACGAGCAGAGCAAGGCTCGACAAGTGTGCCCAAGCAGGAGTTTAGTTTCCTAAATGACTGTTTGGGCACGCTTGGCAGTAAACGCAGCTATGCGACGTTTGTTTTATTACCCAAAGTTAAGTAGAAACCGTTTAAAAGGCATAAAAACGAGCAGAGCAAGGCTCGACGGGGTCCCCAAAAATACTTTGATTTTTGGGGAAAAGGAAAAAGCAAGCGAAAGTTGCGATTTTTGCGGTAAGCAAAAACGCATTTAGCGCAGCTTTTGACGTAGGCGCGTACATAGACGTACTAACTCGCTGACCCCGTTTTTTAGAAACGCAGCTCTGCGACATTTTAACCTAATACAGCATATTCAAAGAAATGTAAAAAGGCAAAAAAACAAGCAGAGCAAGGCTCGGCAAGTGTGCCCAAGCAGGAGTGAACCTACGTTCATGACTGTTTGGGTACGCTTGCCAGAAACACAGCTCTGCGAAGTTTTTTTGCCTTTTTACTTGCGGTTAGCAATAGCGCCAGCCGCTCCCCCAACTACTCCAAACACAAGTATAAGAATTGAACCTGCACCAAGGGCGTAGTGAGCAACTCTGTCTAAGTTTTCAACGTCTGGATTTGCCTTTGCTACTAAACAGATTAGCATAATGAAGGCTACGATGGAAAGAAGCACTGTGGCTACACTTGCAATCATTCTTAATAATCTTGGAAATTTAATTCCAATAAGTTTTAAAAGCTCTAACACTGCCATAACTAAGCCGCAGATAATGGCTATTAAAGAAATAACTTCTGTTGCCGTAGCAAGAGATGCAACTTCTTCACTAGCTACTGCTGCTAGCATGTCGCCAAGTGTAAAGATTGTGAAAGAACTTACAACTTCGCCAAGTAGCACGTACTCAATAGCTGACACAAACATAGGAATAATTAGAAGTGCGCCAAGTACAAGTGCTATAAGCGAGCAAATAAGTTCGCCCGTGCTCATTTTAGATTTTTTCATAAATTTCCCCCTTTTAATGCTTTAATTTTAGCCTAAAAGAAAAATATAGTCAAACAATTAGTTCAAATTATTTGTAATTAAAGCAAAAATTTTGTATTCTAGGAATAGGGGAAAATTATGATTAAATTTGGGACAAGCGGTTTCCGCGGAGTAATTGGAGATAATTTTACAAAGGAAAATACTTGCAAGCTTGCCTACGCTCTTGGCGCTTTAATAAAGAAAGAAAAAATAACTGAGCCAATAGTGGATATAGCCTTCGACAACAGGTTCATGGGGGAATTTTTTGCAAAATGGGCAGCAGAAGTGCTTGTAGCTTACGGCGTAAAAGTGAATTTTTACACGGAGAGTTTGCCTTCACCTGCTCTTGCATTTATGGCAAAAAAACACACGTTTGGCATTGTGCTTACGGCGAGCCACAATCCGTTTTACTACAACGGAATAAAGGTTTTTTCTGGCGGAAGAGAAGTGCCAGACGAATATTCTAGCAAAATTGAAAAGATAGCAAATTCTGTAAAGTATAAAAACATTAAAAGCGTGCCTTATGAAAGCGGCGTTGAAAGTGGCAAAATTACAGAGCTTACACGCTTTGATGAATACATTAAAAGCATACTTTCCTTTATAAATAAAAAGAGCATACAAGAATATAACCCTAAAATTTTATTCAATGTAATGCATGGTAACGCTACCACGGCAATTAAGGATATATGCAAAAGGTTGGGGCTAAAAAACTATGAAATTATGAAGGAAAACTTAGACCCATACTTTGAACACGGCTTGCCCGCACCATATCTTAAAAATTTAGGTGAACAGGCAAAGCGCGTGCAAAAGGAAAAGTTTGACATTGGTCTTGCCTTAGACGGCGACAGCGATAGAATTACTTGTATAGATAAAACTGGAGATATTTACGATTGCAACTACATTTTAACGCTTCTATATAACTATTTTATTGAAGCTAAGGGCTACACTGGCGGCGTTGCTCACAACACGGCGTTTACAAATCTTTTAAGTTTAGTGTGCAAAGCGCATGATAAGCCGGAGTACATTTCAAAAGTGGGCTTTAAGCACATAGCTGAAATATTTTTAAAGTCCGACGCGTTTATTGGCGGCGAAACGAACGGCATTGCACTAAAAGACCACCTTTTAAGCAAAGACGGAGTACTTGCTTCCTTTTTACTAATAGACCTAATTAGCCACTACAAAAAGAGTTTTAAAGAGCTTTTAACTAAATTAGAAAAGGAATATAATTTTAAAGGCAAGGTGCTTGAATTCGCCTACCCTATAAGCCTTACAAAAAAAGCGGAAATAACGGATAAGGTATTTGTTAAAAAAGAGCTTCCCCTTTTAGATAAAAAGCTAATTTCGTCTAGCTATGCCGACGGCGCAAAGTACGTTTTTGAAAACGGCTACTGGGGCATGATAAGGTTTAGCGGAAATGAAAACGTGGTTAGAATATTTGCTGAAATGGAAGACGAAAAGGCTTGCCTTGAACAAATAGCAAAACTAGAAGACTTTATAGGTGTTAAGGTAAGGCAATAGGAGAAAATTTTGTGGAAGAACTTTTAGATATTTTAGACGAAAACGGAAATTTAATAGACGTAAAAACAAGAGCAGACGCGCACGCCAAAGGGCTTTGGCACAAAAGCGTACACGTTTGGGTTATAAACTCTAAAAACGAAATATTACTTCAAAAGCGTAGCAAAAATAAAAAATTTTTCCCGTCTTTTTGGGATTGCGCCTTTGCTGGTCATGTGGATAGCGGAGAAAGTTCCCTTCTTACCGCAGTGCGCGAAGGAAACGAAGAACTTGGGCTTAAAATAGATGAAAAAAAGCTAAAATTTCTTTTTACAAACAAGGAGAGCATTTCTCACGACAACATTACAAACAACGAATTTGTGGATATCTATGTTTACGAAGCAGATGTAGATTTAGATAACCTTCTTTTACAGCAGGAAGAAGTTGAAGACGTAGCCTGGGTAAGCCTGCCAGATTTTGAAAGTTTACTTAACAATAGTTCTAACCTGCTACATCACGACGTGAAAGAATACATAAAATTATTTGAATATTTACAAAGTAATTACGTTTTTATTTAAACGCTTGACTTTGATTATTTTAAATGTTAATATTTTTATATTATTAAAGGAGGAAATATGACTAAAACAAAAAGAATTTCAACTGCATTACTTGCAATTTTAAGTTTATTTTTATTTTCATTCGCACTAACAGCTTGCGGAGAAAGCAAAATTGAACTGGTAGAGGATTTTAAACTTGAATACAATATTGGTGAAGAACTAGATGTTAGCGGCGGCGTTATAAAATATACAAACGGTGGCGAAGAAAAACTTGTTTCGTTAACCGCTGACATGGTTACAGGTTTTAATAGCCAAACGGCTGGCGAAAGAACGCTAATAATCACCTACGAAGGTCTTCAAACTACGGTAAAATACACAGTTGCACCAGAGTATGTGACCTTAAATTTGCGTTACACTTGCATAACTCCGGGTGTTCAAGATTATTTAATATTCACAGATGAAACAACGATGGTTTATAGTACTACTTATTCAGACATGGATCCGGAAGATACCACATTTGCAAACGGCACACGTGAAATAAAAGACAACAAATGGGAAATAACATTTAAAATGGTATACGAAGGAGAATTACCAGAACAGTATACAGATAGAGTAGTAGTTACTGTAAATAGTCCTGAGAGCATTACACTTTCTTTCATATCAAATGAAAACATAGAAGCAAACGTTTTAGAATTTGAAAAAGCTAGCTACTAAATAAAAATCAACTCGCATAGAAGGTTTAAACTTCTATGCGAGTTTTTTTATTGCGAACCTAGAAGAGCCGAAGCAAAGTAGCGTGCGTGGCTCTTTCTACGGTCGCAGGTTCTTAGCTACAAACAACTGCCTTAATTAAAGGTTATTATGATTCGAACCACTGCGAACCTAGAAGAGCCGAAGCAAAGTAGCGTGCGTGGCTCTTTCTACGGTCGCAGGTTCTTAGCTATAAAAAAACGACCTAATTAAAGGTCGCTAATTGGCTCCACGCTTAATTCCTATTCCGAACAAATTGGATATTTTGGAACATTGTTTTGGATAAAAATGTGGTTATAAAGTTTTTACTAGTGATAGAAAAATATTAGTTAATAATATAATTTTGTAAAAATATTGCAAAAATATAGTCTAAAATATTGACATTTGCATATAATAGTAATAAAATAATAGTGTTTAAAAGGAGAAATTATTTTTATGTTAGTAAATTTTAGATTTAAAAATTTTAAATCATTCTACAATGAAAATGAATTAAGCTTACAAGCAACAAAAGACGATGAACTAAAAGAAATAAATACTTTTAGCGTTGATGAAAAGTTGTTTAATAAAACAGAAGAACATGAGCTGTTAAAATCAGCAATAATTTTTGGAGGAAACGCATCGGGAAAATCTAACATTATAAAAGGGTTAACATATATGTATAATGTTATTAGATTATCTTCCGCTCAACAGTTTTCAAATGTTGTAAAATCAAATGAATATTATGCATTTTATGAAAATGCATATGATGAGCCATCTCTATACGAAGTTGAGATAATTAAAAATGGAAATTTATATAGATATGGTTTTACAATATTGCATGAAAGAATTGAAAAAGAATGGTTGTATAAGAGAAATGAAAGAACTTCTGTGGTTTTTGAAAGAACAAGAAACAAAATAAAATTAACAGGAAATGAAACTGCACAATCACTAATTAATGTTCCTGAAACTACATTATTTTTATCTATAGGCGTTAATTTTAATTTATCAATATCTAATTATTTAAAAGATGTCATAGATTGGTTTAATAATTTGATTATAGTGTTTGAAAACAATGTAAATTCTTTGGATATATATTCAGTAGAAAATCAAAAATATAAAAATTTAGCAGTTGAAATACTAAAGAAAGCCGATATTGGCATCAAAAATATGAATGTTGTAAAAGATAAGATCGCAGATTTAAGAGACCTAAATGCCGTTTTAGCCTTCAATATGCAAATTCAAGCAGATCCAAGTAAATATGGGCAATTAAAACAAGAAAATGAAAACATGTACAACATTGATCTAGATACACAATTTGATGTATATAATGACAAAAATGAAAAAGTTGCAACAAGAGATATTATGTTATTTAAAGATAGAGGTTTTCATTCAGAAGGAACTACTAGACTTTTATGTTATTTAGGTTATATTTTAGCCTCATTAGATAAAGGTAAAATAATATTTATAGATGAAATAGATTCAAAATTGCATTTTTTAGTTGCTGACTATTTGTTAAAGATGTTTAATTCAATTGATAAAAATCCAAACAATGCACAGTTAATATGCACCGCTCATAATGTAATGCTTATGGATGATGATTTAAGGAGAGATCAAATATACTTTACTAGCAAGGATAAATATGGCGTTAGTTCTCTTGTTTCGCTTGCAGATTATAAAGGTGTTAGGAAAAATGATTTGTTTAGTAAGAAATACTTAGCAGGCTTCTATTCAAAACTTCCTAATTTAAATAGGTAGGTTTAAAATGAGCAGAAGACAAAAAAATTTACAGGTTAGAAACAAATTTTATATTTTAACTAATGGAAAAGAAACTGAAAAGAACTACTTTGATTTAATTAAATGCAAAAGAAGTATATATGATGTTAAAGTTGAATACCACAATTATGATCCGTATAAGTTAGTTGAATATGGCAAAACTTTAACAGATGCAAACCAAGTTTGGTGTGTATTTGACATAGACAATACTATGGAAGAAGGCTCTTTAATCCCTGCCATTAATTTATCAAATAATAGTAATGTCCAAATCGCATTTTCAAATATGGCTTTTGAAGTTTGGCTTTTATCTCATTATAATAAAGTTGAACGAACTATGGATAATGATAAGTTAATTTTAGAAATGGAAAAACTTTTAAAACGAGAGTTAAATCTTTCTAAAAAATATGACAAATCTGATCGAGAATTGTTAAAGAAACATTTTATTCCAGTTTACAAAACAGCTATTGACAATTCAAAAATAATACATCAAAAATATATTGCTGAACATGAAAAAAATTATAATGGAAATAAAAACTACAGAATATGGGAATGGAATTCATGTTCAAATGTTTATAAATTAATTGAAGCATTACAATTAACAAAAATATAACTATAAAGGAGATTACAATTTATGTCTAATGAAGAAGAAAAGTTTAGATTTAAAATTTTTCTAGTAAAAGATGAATTCATTGATTCACAATATATTAAAGATGAAAGTGAATTGGAACATTTTTGTGCCAATGGCAATACAATTTCGTATAAAAGACTTAAAGGAAAAGATCCTAAATGGTTTACAAATTTTTTCGGTCAAGAATCACACGGATGTTTCCAAACTGGTATAAGAGGCTTTTTTGAAAGAAAAATACAAATATCAGATGAAAAAACGGTCAAATTCGTAATTACATTTGGTGGAGCAGAAAGTTTGTTAGATTTAAACAATTTTGATAGCACTTTTGGAAGAAGAATTGCTTTGAATGTAGAAAATGGGTTCTATCAAATAAAAAGGGATAAAATATCTACAACACAATCAAAAACAAGAGAAGATGTTGTTAAAATCAAAAATATTGGTGACTTTGATATTCAATATGGATTAGACCTAATCACATCTGTTATTGTTAAGCCAAAAGACGATTTTTTTATACAAAACAAAATTACGGGTTCAAATTTTGTTTCCTTCTCTTTTGCTTGTACATTAGATAATATTGATGAATTGCTAATAAATTGTTATAAGGAAAGTTGTAAAAGTGAATATTTGCAAAAATACGATTGGATAGAAAGGATTCAAGAAGTTGTAAACGATGATTTATTAATTGATAAAATAAAAGAAGAGGCTTTTAAAGCCTATATGAATAGGGATTTTTCTAAATTCTGGATTGCAATAAAAGATGTATTTGATTGGGAAAATGTAAGTGGATTTACAATAAGGCACTCAAGAAATCGTAAATTAGCATATTCATCACAAGATATTGATATAGATCAATTTACTCAGTTTATAACTAATAATAATATATCCATTGAATCTTTAAATGACTTTAAAAATTTCAAAGTAGATATAACATTTAGTGCAGATTCGGAAACTATCTCCCAAGATTATTGGTCTTTATTTGATTGTATTTATTGTGAAGTTCAAATAGAAAATTCTAACTATGTTATAAACGGTGGTAAATTTTATAAAATTGATACAAGCTATTGCAATAAAATAAATCAAGAATTTGAAGCACTTGTTCCAATTCAACCCTATCCTGAAAATTCAAAAACACAACGAGAAGACGAATATATTAATGAACTATGCAATGAAATTAACTATAAAGATGATTTAGTTAATTTGGATAAAGTTTTTGTAAAGTTTGATGATAATATAGAAATATGTGACATTTATGATAAAAAAAACAAAGCCTTTGTTCATATTAAAAAAGATGGTGCTTCTGCACATCTAAGTCATTTATATGCTCAAGCCAAAGTTTCTGCAAGAATATTATGCGATAATTCAAATATTGCTGAAATTAATAAAGTTTATAAAGAAAAAAGAAATTTTGAATTGGAACCTTTCAATAAAAATGATGTAAAAATAATAATGGCTATTATATCCAATAAGAAAATTGATAGTACTGGAAAAATAAATCTTCCATTTTTTAGTAAAATAAACTCTATACTTTCAAAAAATGAAATAGAAAGAATGGGATTTACAAATGTAAAGTTTATGTTTATTCATTCTTCAGTTCCTTTAAATGATAAATCTAGAGATCAACGAGTAGTTGCTAATAATTTATAAAAACTACTTCGGTTCATTTTAAGAGATGACAGGGCTTCGGCTAATGTTATCTCTTTTTTCTTATATTGATTTGCTATTATTGTAAAATTTTTTGGAAGTTTTAGTTTAGGGCGGCCTAGGTGCTTGCCCTTTTCTTTTGCTATTCTTATGCCTTCGGCTTGGCGCTTTTTTATGTTTTCTCTTTCGTTTTCAGCGACAAATGATAGAATTTGTAAAACTATATCACTTATGAATTTGCCGACTAAATTTTTACCTTCGGTTCGAGTGTCCAAAAGTGGCATATCTAAGACTTGAATATCAACATTCATATCGTTCACAAGTGTTCGCCATTCATCAATAATCATATCGTAATTACGCCCAAGTCTGTCAATGCTTTTGATTATAAGCAAGTCGCCAGTTTTAAGTATTTTCTTCAATTTTTGATACTCGTCTCTTTCAAAATCTTTACCACTTTGTTTGTCAATAAATATTGTTTTATCATTTAATCCTTGTGCATACATTTCCACAAGTTGTCTATCTATATTTTGTTCTTTTGTGCTAACACGCACATAACCATATTTCATAAAATCACCTCTATAGAATTATACCAAACAAAAAAGACTCCCACTTTAAAAGCGGGAGCCTTTTTCTGTCCAAAAAGGTGTACCTTTATATACTCCAACTTTTTATAAAGTTGTTGTGTATTTAACTCTTATTTTATTCTTTGTAAAGTCATTATAACATATTTTTACATAATTTCCATACGAAAATCGAAATTTTTCTTAATAAATAAACTAAAAATAGATTTCTCTATATTTTTCTAAAAATCCACAAAGGTACACCTTTTTAGACAAAATTTTCTTTTTGGGGTTGTACCTAAAAGGAGATCTATGTCAGGACAACCAGATATTGATATACGAGAAAATTATATTAAGTGCTTGGATACTGAGCTTTTAAGTATTTTGCTTAAAGATAGAAGTTCTGGCAAAAACATAATTTGGGCGACTGACATTTATGCAAGTAAAGGTGCGTCTTATGACTCGTGGGAGCCAATAACAGTGAAACAAATTACTGGCAGGTTTGGGAAAATAATAAGACCACGAGTAGATAAATCTCAAAAAGAACAGAAAATAAGAATAAAAGACAAAGCTGAAGTTTTTACACCTTCGTGGATATGCAATGAAATGAACAATCATCTTTGCGATGAATGGTTTGAGAAAAAAGATGTGTTTAACACTGCAAAAGATAAAACTTGGATAGTTAATAATAACAAAATACCTTTCACAAACGAAAAAGATAAAACTTGGCAAGATTTTGTAAAACTAAAGGTTCTAGAAATTTCATGTGGGGAGGCGCCATTCCTCACTAGCCGATATGATACAACAACTGGCGAATGGATAGATGTAAACAACAGAATCGGTGCATTAGACAGAAAATTAAGAGTAATAAATGAAAATTGCAATTCTGAGCAAGATTGGTATAACTGGACACTTATCGCATTCAAATCAACTTTTGGCTATGAGTGGCAAGGCGATAGTTTACTGATTGCAAGAGAAAATTTGCTATTCACATTTATAGATTATTATATCGCAAAATTTGGAATGTTTCCTATAAAAGAGTATTTGATAGAAGTTGCAAAAATACTTTCTTGGAATATATGGCAAATGGACGGACTAAAAGATGTTATTCCAAACAGTTGCAAACCTGTGCAAAAAAGACAAATGTCATTATTTGAAGATGAAGAGACAGAGCCTTGTTTAGGTTGTGCAAAAAACGATAACAGCAAGCACACTGGAATTTACTGCAAAATATTAAACTGGGAAACCAAAAGATCAATTAAATTTTTCAAAGGAGAAAAGCGTATGAAATTTGATTTTGTTATAGGAAATCCACCTTATCAAATGGAAGATAAAGGAACAAACTCACAAAATTCAGTTGAAAGAACAAGTGCCATAGCTGTCTATCCATTTTTTGTAACTGAAGCGAAACATATTGCAAATATTGTCAGTTTGATTATTCCTAGTAGATGGATGACCGGAGGTAAAGGTCTTGATAAATTTAGAACAGAAAATATAAATGATTGTCATTTTAGACTAATTCATGATTATGAGGATGATAAAGAATTGTTTCCCAATACCGACATAGGTGGTGGTGTTATGTACTATGTTTGGGATAACAAATATTCAGGAATGGTTGATTATTTTTTTCATAATCATAGTGGTATAACAAGGACAAAAAGATATTTGAATACTGGTAGTAATATAGTTATAAGGGATTATTCATCATCTATAATAGTTAATAAAATCGGTTATTCCAATAGTTTTATGGAACTAGTTTCTTCTCGTAACCCGTTCAATCTAAATGGGAATGCTCTAAACAATGAGCACAATTTTTCACAAGAAAAAAATGATACGAATTGCAAAATTTATTGTTGGGATGGGAACCCAACTATTAAATTTTTAAATAAAGAATTAATTTCCGAGAAGGTCCTACTCAACAACTTCAAAGTTTTCATTTCAAAGACAGCAGATCCCCCTATAAGATTTGGTAGAGAAAATAAAATGATATTAAGAAAACCTTTTTTAGGGTATCCAAATGAAGCTTGCAGTGAAACATATTTGACTATAGGAACTTACAAATCGCAGGAAGAACCTTTAAATATTATTAAATACATCAAAACAAAATTATTCAGATTTCTTGTTTTACAAAAAAAGAAAACCCAAAATGTTTCTCGTACAGTATTTGAATTTGTACCTTTACAAAGCTTTACTGAAAAATCAGATATCGATTGGTCAAAATCTATACATGAAATTGATTTGCAGTTATACAAAAAGTATGGATTAGACCAAAACGAAATTAACTTTATTGAATCTCATATAAAGGAGATGAAATAATGGCAAAGATAAAAGTTAAAACAACTGAAAAAGTTGCTCCAATGATATATGCTTACACCACTCCGGGGGTTGTATATCACGATGGTTGGACAAAGATTGGATACACTGAAAGAGATGTTGATGCAAGAATAAAAGAGCAGACACAAACAGTAGATGTTGTGGCAAAAAAAGAATGGCAAGACCTAGCAATTTTCTCTGATGGGAAAACTAGATTTACGGATAAAGAGTTTCATTCATATCTAACTAAAAATGATATTAAAAGAAAAGACCCAAAACCTGATGCAGAAGGTTGCCCAGAATGGTTTTATATTTCTGGTGATGAATCATATATTTTGTTTGGCAAGTTTAAAAGAGATAAAGGTGTTTTGCAAACTTTAGGTGTTATCCCTTATGTTTTAAGAAAAGAACAAAAAGATGCAGTAAAACAAACAAAAGATTACTTTTTAGACAACTCTCACAAAGCAGAATGTTTGTGGAATGCAAAGCCAAGATTTGGCAAAACATTATCAACCTATGATTTGTGTAAGGCACTCCCTGACATTAACAAAATACTTATTGTAACTAACAGACCTGCTATTGCAAACTCATGGTATGATGATTATGTTAAGTTTATGGGAACAGAATCTGGATATTATTTTGTAAGCAATGTTGATGGACTTAAAGATAAAAAATATGTATTATCAAGAGAAAAATATCTTGACCTAATATCTGAACCAAATCACAAAGGATGCATAGAATTTGTGTCTCTTCAAGACCTTAAAGGCTCAATATATTTTGGTGGTATGTTTGATAAACTTAGAGAAGTTGCAGACCTTGAATGGGATGTTTTGGTTATTGATGAAGCACATGAAGGAGTTGATACATACAAAACCGATGTGGCATTTGACCAAATAAAAAGAAGATACACCCTTCACTTGTCTGGCACGCCTTTTAAAGCGATTGCAAATGATAAATTTCCACCAAAAGCAATTTACAACTGGACTTATGCTGATGAGCAAAAAGCAAAGCACGAATGGAATGAATTAAGCGAAGAAGAAAATCCTTATGCAAACTTGCCACAACTTAATTTGTTTACTTATAAAATGTCTGATATTGTTCGTGATAAAGTGGAACAAGGTGCTGACTTTGACAATGATGGACAAAATGAAGCATTTTGCTGGGACTTAAACGACTTTTTTGACACAAATGCAAGTGGAGAATTTATACATAATGATGCAGTGGATAAGTTTCTTGATGCTTTAACGAAACAAGAAAAATTTCCATTTTCAACCGAAGATTTAAGAAAAGAATTAAAACACACATTGTGGCTGCTTAAATATGTTAGCAGTGCAAAGGCTCTTGCTAAAAAATTGCAAAATCATGAAGTTTTCAAAGATTACAAAATTGTCCTTACTGCTGGCGATGGTAAAATAGACAATGAAGGAAATTCTAGTGATGAAATAAGTTTTGATAAGAATATCAAAAATTCTTATGACAAAGTTGTTGATGCAATAAAAAACAATGATAAAACAATTACTATTTCCGTAGGGCAACTTACAACTGGCATTACTATTCCAGAGTGGACTGCTGTTATGATGCTTTCAAATGTAAAAAGCCCTGCACTATATATGCAATCAGCTTTTAGAGCACAGAATCCATGTTTGTTTAAAAATGAAAGTGAAAGTTACAGAAAACAAAATTCTTATGTATTTGACTTTGATCCTGCAAGAACGCTTACTATTGTTGAAGAATTTGCAAATGACCTTATGGCTGATACAGCAAATGGTCGTGGCGACTCTGACACAAGGAAACAACATGTAAGAGAACTTCTTAACTTCTTCCCTGTATATGGCGAAGATCCAAATGGCGAAATGATTGAACTTGATGCTGAAAAAGTTTTATCTATCCCAAGATCAATTCATGCAAAAGAAGTTGTTCGCCGTGGATTTATGAGCAATTTCTTATTCCAAAATGTAGGCAATATATTCAATGCTCCAAAGGAAGTTTTGGATATTCTTCAAAAATTTGAACCCATCAAAGAGCCTGTTAGAATAAAAGAAGATACAAAAGAAGAACTTAATCTAGATGATGAAGGAAATGTTGTAATCCCAGAAGAACAAGTTATTGGAACTGCAAATGATGTTTTTGGAGAAAAGATTTATGGAGATATTGAACAAAGTTTAATAGACACTGTTACAACAATTCAAAAAGAAAATGAAAGCACACATAGAAGAGATGAAAAACTTAATGCTCTTTTAGAGGCATTCCACACAAATATTACAGATACATTAGTTAAAACTGCAAAAGAAAATTATGGCAGTGATTTATCTAAATCTACTCAACAAGCACTTGTTAGAAAGATAAACACAACGGCAGATACTTTTGTTAAAAAAGAATATGGCAATTATCAAATAAGCAACAACAAACTTGAAAATGAGCGATCAAAAGAACTTGAAAATGCAAAACAAACTGGAAATGTCCATAAGATTGCAGAAATAAATACAAAATTTGATGAAAAGAAAAAAGAAATTGAACATAACTTTATGAGTTCTATTCAATCTGAAGTTAAAAATGTTATTGATAATGCAGGTAGAACTATTGTTGATGTCGTTGAAACGGATAAAAAAGAAAAACAAAAAGATTCTTTAATGGATAATGTCCGTGACCATTTAAGAGGCTTTTCAAGGACTATCCCATCATTCTTGATGGCATACGGAGATGAAAATACAACTTTGGAAAATTTTGATAAAATAATACCGGATGAAGTTTTTAAAGAAGTAACAAGTATTTCACTAGATGATTTTAGAAAGTTAAGAGATGGTTTTGATTATGTTGATGAAAACGGCGAAAACAAACATTATAATGGATTTTTTGATTCAGTGGTTTTCAATGATTCAATAAAAGAATTTTTGAAGAAAAAACAAGATCTCGCAAATTACTTTGATGATAACTCAAAAGAAGATATTTTTGACTATATTCCACCTCAAAAGACTAACCAAATATTCACTCCAAAGAAAGTGGTAAAAGAAATGGTAGATAATCTTGAAAAAGAAAATCCAGGTTGCTTTGATGACCCAAATCATACTTTTATAGACCTTTATATGAAATCAGGACTTTATATTGCAGAAATTGTTAAAAGGCTTTATAGAAGTACAAATATGAAAAAATTATATCCAAATGATGCCGACAGATTAAATCATATTTTTGCAAAGCAAGTGTATGGTTTAGCACCAACAGAAATCATCTACAGAATTGCAAAATCCTTCATATTAGGTTTTGACAAAGATATAAAAATAGATAAACACAATCTAAAACAGTTTGATTCCCTGCCTTTTGCCCAAGATGGAGCACTTGAACAAAAACTTGATGAAGTGTTTGAATAAATAACAATAAGGTCAACTTCAAAAAGAGGTTGATCTTTTTATTTTCAAAACTACTCATTGCCTCTCTTTTTGAGATAAAAGAAAAAAATGACTGAAAAATATGACAATAAAATTGTATTTTGAAAAATAATTTATATGGCGAAATCTCTGATAAAATCAGAGATTTATTTTTTTATGTAAAGAAATTTGATGTAAAAAGTGACTTATAAAACCCCTTATATAGAGGAGGTGTTTTTATGATTTGCAACAATGAAAGTGTAAGAAAATAAATGCTTAATTTACTAAGCAGGAAAAGGAGTGACGCAAATTGTTTTTTATGTGGCTAAAACCCGCTAAATATAGACACTTTTAGTGCCGTCACACATTTTGTGCGTGCCAGCACATTGACTCAATTTTTCTCTCCGCTTTTCTCCACAACTGGGAAACCCAGTTTGTCGTCAAAGCACAACTGTATAAGCTTAGAAATTTTAAGTTAAAATTTCTTCACTTTTTAAGTTGGCTTTTCCTCTCCCAAAAAGTTTACAAGTAATACTTTTTTATGGTCCCCATTATCTAATAAGAAAAAATTTCATTGCCCCTCTAATTGCAATGAAAAGGAAATCTTATATGAATAAAAATAAAAGTTTAAAGCTAACAAAAAATATATCTTTTTTAAACTTAAATTCTAATACACAAAAACAATGTGATTTTGTGTTAGACAAAGCAGTATTAAAACAAGCAAGTGAAATATTTGCAAAAGATTTGTTTGATTACGCAAAGGCTGGTGGAGATATGAAAAGTATAAAACTTAAAAATGTTTATAGTAGCAATGTTTTATCAAAGTAACACTGGACTTGTGAAATTGTTTGTGATATGTGTTTGTTAAATAGCAAAAAGGAGAATAAATATGAAAACGAAAGTAGTAATTTATGCAAGATATAGCAGTGATAAACAAACCGAACAATCTATTGAAGGACAACTTAGAGTTTGTTATGAATATGCTGAAAAATGAATATATGGTTGTTGGAGAATATATTGATAGAGCTCTAACTGGAACAACTGACAAACGACCTGAATTTTTACGAATGATTGAAGATAGTAAAAAGAAAATGTTTAATTATGTGATTGTTTATCAATTAGATAGATTTGCAAGAAATCGTTATGACAGTGCCACATATAAAGCAAAACTTACAAAAAACGGAGTTAGAGTCTTATCTGCAAGAGAAAATATTTCAGACGATGCCAGTGGTGTTTTAATGGAATCTGTGCTTGAGGGCAGAATATTATTCGAAAGAATTAAGTCAAAAAACAAAGCGTGGAATGAAAGAAACCGTATTGAAAGGTCGCTGGACTGGTGGCTATTTGCCTTATGGCTACAACATATCTGACCATAAATTTGTAATAAATGAGTATGAAGCAGGCATAATTAGAAAAATCTTTAACGATTACATAAACAATACAAAAATTAAAGATATCGTAGAAGAACTAAACAATATGGGCATTAAAAACAAATGTGGAAAACCATTTTGTTCAGATTACATCTCTCGAATTTTGCAAAACAAAAGATATATTGGGATTCTTAGTAAAACTTATGAAACTGAAGAAAAATCACCAAAAATTATAGATGAAGAAACATTTAATCTTGCAAACGAAAAATTAAAAATGAACAAAGGCAAAAATGCAAAGTATAAGGCAGATGAACTTTATTATTTAAGTGGAAAAACAATTTGTGGATACTGTGGTTCACCTATTACAGCAGATAGTGGAACAAATCATAGTGGTAAAATTTATAAGTATTACAAATGCTCAAAAAGAAAGAAAAAGAATGCTTGTAAAAAGTCTATAATTCAAAAAGATTTATTTGAAAGTAAAGTTATAGATAAAACAATACAAGATGTATTTTCTCCTAAAATTATAGATGAAATTGCCGAAAATATTGTTATTAACTTTAACAAACAAATAAAAGACAATCCAGAAATTATATCTTATGAAAGGCAACTAAATGATGTTAGTAAAAAAATTCAAAATATAATGAATGCAATTGAACAAGGAATAATAACAGTAACCACAAAAGAAAAACTTATGCAATATGAAAGCGATAAAGCCAACTTGGAGGCTTGTATAACAAAATTAAAGACAAGAACAATACAGCAATTAGATAAGAGCACTGTAAAGGCATTCTTGCACGATTTTGAAGACCGAGATTATACAAAACCTGAAAACAGATTTAGATTGCTAGAAATATTTATCAATAAAATATATTTATACGATGATTATGCAATTATTATTTACAACGACATCAAAAATTCAAGTTCAAAAATAGATTTTAGCAATAAAAAAACCGAACCTGAACAAAAGTTCGGATTCGGCTCTTTTGGCTCCCCAGGTAGGATTCGAACCTACGACCTATCGGTTAACAGCCGAGTGCTCCACCGCTGAGCTACTGAGGATTATTTAGTTTTTTGCTTTTCGCTTGAATACCTTTATGTTAACCGATAGACCTATCGGTTTAACTACGCTTGCGCTCTAGTTGCGCAGAAAGCTAAAGCTTTCTTGGCGCCCAGCCGAGTGCTCTCGCCGTTTGGGCTTACTCGCAGATTATTTAGTTTTTTGCTTCAAGCGAGTATTATATTAGCATTAATAAAAGCTTTTGTCAACGTTTTTTAAAAATTTTTTTGTTTTTTATTTCAATTTTATAGTTTTATTTTTATTCGCGTCTTAAAGTTATTATTTTTATAATTGACAAAAATTGCACTTAGTGGTATCATTTATTTGGAGTTTTATTTTATGATTAGAAAAATTGATAATAAATATATTTTGGATACAGTAAAAAGAGATGATAAAAATGGTTACGTTTTTGTAAAGTTTGGCGTTTATGAAGATAGGTTGGAAAATAGAACTGTTAAAGAACCTATTCCTGTAATTGGGAAAATTTTACCTTTTTTAAAAAGAAAGGTAACAAAACAAGTTAAAACTGGCGAAGACCTTGTTGTTAAAGAAGAAAGAGTGGAAACAATTAGAAGACAAGGCGAAAACGCTCCGAAGGTGCTTAAAGATGCAATTAACCCTATACCTTTTAAAAGAATAGTAAGATTAGAGCCAAGTTTTTATGGTGAAGGTCTATATGTTGGGCATTTATATGACAACAAATACAGCCTTTTAACTGAAGAAGGTACAATTATTGGGCAATTTGATATGGAAGGCAAAGGTTACTACTTCCCTACAAAAGATGGGTTCTTACCCAAAGAAGCAAGCGAATCTTTAACGGAAAATCAGCTTTGCGAGCCGCTTTCCTTAGAAGATATAGTTTCTAGTTATATGGCTAAAAACCCAGACTCTATTAAAGAAATACCAGAAAGTTTGTATGATAAGTTCCCAGACCTTAAAGAGTCAATTAAAAAAGAAGTTTCAAAAACACAAAATCAAGATAAAGGCAAAAACACCCTATCTATGCAATTAGATTAAATATTATATAATTTTTTGACAAAGTCAGGTTGCTAAAAATAAATAGCCTGACTTTTGTTGTTTTTATTTTGCCTTAATTCCCTTTACATTATTTTTTTTATATGTTAATATATTTTTAATAGGAGATACATTTATGGACGCAAGTAAATTTGGTGGTACAAAAGTGCTTTGGCACGATAGAAAGCGTTGGTGTGGCATGCCGCTTTCTTTTACTAGATATTATATAGTAGAAAACGAAGGTCAATGGCTTAAACTTTTTTCTTCAATTGGGCTTTTTGCCACAGAAGACAACGAAGTAAATTTTTTTAGAATTTTTGATATGTCTATATATCAATCGCTTTTTGATAAAATGTTTGGCGTAGGAACAATTACGCTTTATGTTAACGACGAAAGTACGGAAACTATTGTAATAAAAAAAGTTAAACATCCACATAAGGTTAGAAATTTAATAGCTAGCCTTGTTGAACAAGAAAGGCAGAAACATGGTTTCCGCCTTACAGAATTTCATTCATAGATTTTGCTTCAACGCTATCTTCATTGAATACAATTACTTTATTATAGCTATGCGTTCTAATACATTCTACGGCAAGGGCTGAAAATGCCTTTGCCTTTTTTATTTCTTCTTTTGTAGGGTTCTCGCCGCGCTGTAAGTACCCCACAACACAAGCTTTAAACTCTCTTTTAGTTTTACTAGTTAGCATTTCTCTTAATTCTTCCAAATTTACAAGCTTTTCTTGCACCACAATTTTTAAACAAGGCTTTTTGTTCTTCTTTATATCCTTTACAAGTTTATCTAGGTTTAACGGATTATACTCATTTATAACATAGTCCGCAGCGGACGCCGCGAAAACGCCCTTTGCTATTTCACCAGACTCGTTTCCCATAACTTCAAAAAGGCAGCTTCTATCTAGTGTTTCCATAGTGCGCATAACTAGTTCTATATATTTCCTGCACGCTTCCACCGCCGTGTAATAGCCAAGTGAGTAGCTAGAACATTTTAAGTCGTTATCCACGGTTGCTGGAATAAACACAACTTTTGCGCCCTTCTCCGCAAGCTCTAACGCGCCTTTAAGCGAGCCATCGCCGCCTAAAATAATTAGAGCGTCTAAGGAATTTTTTTCTATTGTCTTTAAACCTTTTTTAACTCCCTTTTCCGTTTTGAACTCTGGCGCTCTGGAACTTTTTAAAATGCAGCCCGAAAAAAGTTTGTTTTCTTCTAAAAGGGCTTGGTCTAGCGCGATAACATCGTTTTCCATAAGCCCTTTATAGCCGTACTTTATTCCTAAAAGTTCCACGCCAAGCTTTTTTAGCTTTTCGTGAATTTCATAAACTACATAGTTCATGCCGGGAGCGTCGCCGCCGCTAACTAAAATTCCTACTTTCATTTGTCATCTCCTACTACTATAACGTTTTCTTCGCCTATAAGGCCGTTTAGCTCGTTTATTAAATGGTTTACCATGTTCACTTTAACTGGCATTTTATATTTTTTATCCGTAGTTGTGCACTTAGAAAACACTTCTGCGTCGCCTTTATAGCTAAGTAGCACGTCATACACCTTGTTGTAAAGCTCCTTATTTTGCATATCAAATTTTAAGCAAAGCTTTTGATTTTTAGGCATATCTTTAACCGCTGGCGCCGACCACCTTACAAAACTCTCCGCCATAACTACTGGCGCTTCGCCGTCGCGAATTGATAGCCTGCCTGCAACTGTAAATAAGTCGTCTTCCTTTAAAATATCCTTATACTTTGTGTACACCTTAGGAAATGCCATAATTTCAATAGTGCCGTAGATGTCTTCCATGCTTATCATAGCCATTTCCTTTTTGTCTGCCTTGGTTATGTGCTTTTTAACCTTGGTAAGTATTCCGCCGCACGTTACCGGCGTGCCGTCCTTTACGTTATAAAGGTATTTAACTTCGTCGTCTTCTTCTATCTCTTCTGGCTCTAACATATCCGACGTTAAAGTGAAGTCTTTATACTTATCCATATACTCTTCTAGCGGGTGTCCGGAAATATATACGCCAAGAATATCCTTTTCAAATTTAAGTTTAGTTTCCCTATTAAACTCGCGGATATCTGGATACTGAGTTTGGTCCTGAGTTTTTAATTCCATATTGTCAAAGAGCGAAAACTGCCCCTTTGCCTTAGATTTTCTATCCTTGCTGACCTTATCCACAGCAATTTCATACACTGCCATAAGCTGAGAGCGGCTTTTGCCGAACGTATCGAACGCGCCGCTTAAAATTAGCGCTTCTATACACCTTTTGTTGAGCGCCTGCTGGCTTACACGGTTGATAAAGTCGTCAAAATTTTTGAAAGGCCCGTTTTTATCTCTTTCCGCAAGCACTTCTTCCATAAGCTGAACGCCTACATTTTTTAACGCACCCAAACCAAACCTTAGGTTACCGTTTTCTACGCTAAAATACGTTTCGCTCTTGTTTATATCCGGAGGAAGCACTTGGTGCCCCTGCTTTCTGGTGTAGGTTACATATTTTTTAATTTCGTCCGCGTTTGTAATTCTGTTGTTTAAAACTGCGGTTAAAAATTCAATTTCGTAGTAGCACCTTAGGTATGCCGTTTGATAGGAAAGGTGCGCATAAGCCGCCGCATGAGATTTATTGAACGCGTAGCTTGCAAAGCTCTCCATTTCGGAAAACACCTGCTCCGCCACTTCCTTTGGAATGCCAAGCTTGATAGCGCCCGGAATGTCACTTTTGCCAGTTGGATCCTTCCAGCCGTTTATAAACTTTTCACGCTCGTACGCCATCTTTTCAACTTTCTTTTTACCCATGATTCTACGAACGTTATCCGCCTGACCCATGTTGTAGCCGCCCATAACTTGAAGCACCTTCATAACCTGCTCTTGATACACAATACAGCCGTACGTAACGTTCAAAATTGGCTCTAAGCACGGGTGCGCGTACACAATTTTATCTGGGTTTTGTTTGTTTTTAACGTATCTTGGAATGGAGTCCATAGGTCCCGGACGATACAAGGAAACGCCGGCTATGATATCTTCAAGGCAGTCCGGTTTAAGCTCCTTCATGAACTTTTTCATGCCCGCACTTTCAAGCTGGAATATAGCGTCCGTGTCACCCGAGCTTATTAGCTCGTAAACTTTTGGGTCGTCGTACTCCATGTCGTAGAAATCTATTTTAACGCCGTGGATTTTTTCTACAAGCTTTATTGCCTTATCTATATCCGTAAGCGTTCTAAGGCCTAAAAAGTCCATCTTTAAAAGCCCAAGCTGTTCAAGCTCTATCATGTTGTACTGTGTGGTAATATCGTCGCCGTTCCTAGATAGCGGCACAAAGTTATCTACCCTGTCCGGCGCAATTAGCACGCCCGCCGCGTGCGTGGACGTGTTTCTAGGAAAGCCTTCTAGCTTTACCGCCATATCTACAATACGCCTTAAAAATTGGTCTTCGTCGTACATCTTCTTTAAGGCTGGCACTATGAACTTATCGTTTTCCGGTTTGCCCGTAACGCCAAAATAGTATTTTAAAACGGGCGGCTTTTTTATGCCTTCCGGAAGCTTGTCTGGAATTTCCTTAGAAATTTTATCCACTTCGGAATAAGGCATTCTTAGCACTCTAGCCACATCACGAAGTGCGTTCTTTGCCGCCATTGTACCAAAGGTTACAATTAGCGCAACGTTAGAATTTGTATACCTTCTTCTAACGTAATCTATAACTTCGCCGCGCCTATCGTAATCGAAGTCTACGTCGAAGTCCGGCATAGACACACGCTCTTTATGAATGAACCTTTCAAAAATCAGGTCGTATTTTAAAGGGTCTATAAGCGTAATGCTTATGGCGTAAGCCACAATGCTGCCCGCGCCCGAGCCTCTGCCCGGACCTACTGGAATATCATGACTGCGCGCGTAGTTTATGTAGTCCCACACAACTAAGAAGTATTCCACAAAGCCTAGGTCGTGGATAAGCGTTAACTCGCTCTCCGCTCTTTCCAAAATTTCTGGCGTTAGAACTTTATACTTTTTCTTTAAACCCTTATACGTCATGTCCTTTAAAAATTCAAAGCACGTCATGCCGTTTTCTGGCTGGTACTGCGGGATATAGTTTTTAGACGCTGGAAGCACGTATTTTTCCTCGAGCCCAAGTTCGCCGTGAAGCTTGCTTTTTATAACAACGTCGCACTTGTCTGCAATTTCCACCGTTGTGGCAAGCGCTTCTTCATAGCCCTGAAAAGCAAGCGCCATCTCTTCGTACGTCTTTAAGTAGAACTCTTGGGTTTGGAATTTTAGCCTGTCTGGGTCATCTATTTGCTTGCCCATCTGCACGCACATAAGCACGTCCTGCATTTCTGCGTCTTCCTTGTTTATGTAGTGCACGTCGTTTGTGGCAACAAGTTTTATGCCTAGCTTTTTGCTCATTTTGGCAAGCTCTACCATAACTAGCTTTTGCTCTTCTATGCCGTGGTTTTGAATTTCTAAGTAGAAATCGTCACCAAATATGTTTTTAAGCCTAAGCGCAAGTTTTTCTGCGTCTTCTAACCTGTTTTGAAGTATAAGCTGAGGAATGCTGCCCGCAAGGCACGCGCTTAAACAAATTATACCTTCGTGATACTGTTCTAGTAAATCGTAGTCTATTCTTGGCTTGTAGTAAAAGCCGTCTACAAAGGAAATAGAGCTTAGTTTTAATAGGTTTTTATACCCTTCGTTGTTTTTAGCAAGAAGTATTAAGTGGTTTAAAATTGGCTTGCCACCGCGCTGTTTGTGGTCATCACACACGTAGAACTCTTCGCCAATTATGGGCTTAATTTTATGCGTTAAGCACTCCGTGTAAAATTGGAGCGTGCCGTACATATTGCCATGGTCTGTGATGGCTACAGCTTTATTACCACGCTCAGCTGATAGCGCCACAAGTTGTTTGATTTTAGCCGCGCCGTCAAGAAGGCTAAACTCCGTATGCACGTGCAAGTGTACAAAATTTTCTTCCATCTATTCCTCCAATTCCTTTGCTAGTTTAATTATCTTTCTAAACCTATGGTTTAACCCACTTTTTGTAAGTTTAATTTTAGAGAGTTTTAAAAGTTCGTCTAGGCTCTCTTCCGTGTTCGCAAGCCTTAAAAGTGCCACTTCTTGAAGGTCGCTAGGAAGGCTATCTAAGCCTATCGTGCTCTCTATTATGTTTATAGCTTCAAGTTGCTTTAAGCTTGCTTCCACTGTTTTTGAAATGTTTGCGTTCATGCAGTTTGTTTGCCTGTTTACCTTGTTTCTAAGCTCTCTAACGGCAAGCTCGTTTTGAAGTTCAAGCACGCTGTTATACGCACCCACAAGCGCAAGAAGGTCGGAAACCTGGCTTGCTTCCTTTAAATACAATACGTACAAATTCTTTCTTTCTACAAGCTTTGGAAAGATGTTAAAGCCCGCAAGAATTTCGCTTAATCCTTGCAAAAAGTTATGGCTATGCGACGTAAACTCTATATGATACCCCGTGTTTGTCTTCTTGTTCGCTTGCTCGCTGAGCCTTATGCTAGACGTAGCCGAACCCAAAAATGCGCCCTGCACAAATGCCTTTTTACAGCACTCGCTCTTTACTATATATTCGTCTATTTCTCCGCTTAAATTAACGTTGCCTTCGGAATCTATAAAGCCAAGGTCCTTTAAAATCTTGTCCGTGCAATCTTCCGGCAAAGATATTCTATAATAAACCGTCTTGTTTATTTTATAGTCGTCTTCTATATCTAGCTCCATAAAGTCGCCGTAAAGGTTGTGGAAAATTTTGTTGATGTAGGGGTAAATTTCTTGAATATCCGTTAAAATGTAGGCACGTTTTTTGCCCCCGCTTATCTCTATTTCGCCAGATGCATGAAAAAGTGCGCTTAGAAAGGCAAGCCCACAGCAATCCGTAGGCGGCTCTAAGGCAAGTATTTGAAGTTTTGCATCTCTTGAAAAGCTCATTTGTTCTCCTATTTTTTCTTTAAAAAGTTCTTATCTAAATTTACTATTAGTTCGTGCGGCAAGTTTAGCCTTTCCACTAAATTTAAGCCCGTGTTCACTTCTCCAACGTTTTCCGCGAGGTGCGCGTCGGAATTAAGTATCATTTTAACGCCGTGTTCGGCAAGGTATAAAAGTTCTCTATCCGTAAGGCAGTTTTTTCTACCGTTTATTTCCACCACGGTGTTGTGGCTAATTAGGCTTGGAACTAACCTTTTTATATCCACTTGAAAGCCGTAGTTTAAATGCACTAAAACGTCTACTTTGTTTTTATCTAGCGCACGCATTACCATGTCTGTATTCTTTTCAATTTGGCTCTTTGTTTTAACGTGGAGTATGTTTGGATAGAACATTTTAAGCTTGTCCGAAAATTTTCCTTTTACAAACCTATGAAAACCTAGGTTTACAAGCTCTAAATATTCCATATCCGAAGGAAGTACGTCTATGGTGCCGTCTAGTGAAACAAAGTTTGCTTCTATTCCTAAAAAAATTTCAAGCCCGGTCTCTTTTTCCGCACTTTTTATCTTTTCCTTCATTTCCGGAAGCTTCGCTCTATCCACGTTATAAAGCTGGTGGTCGAACCCATGGTCTGTTATGGCAAGCTGAAAAAGCCCCTTAGCCTTAGCAACTCGCGCGTTATCTATTATGTCGCCTTTACCGTGGCTATATATGGTGTGTGTGTGATAATCGCCAAAAGGTAGCATTTATTCCCCCTAATTTTTAGTATTTTAATAGTTTGCCCTTAAAAAAGCAAGCAATTTTTATTTTAAAAGCACTATTTCACGCTCTAACTTAATTCCAGTTTTATTATACACTTCGCTTTCCACTTTTTCAATTAGTTTTAAAACGTCGGTGGTCGTGGCGGAGTTATAATTAACAATAAACCCGGCATGCTTTTCTGAAACCTTTGCTCCCCCAATTATAGCACCTTTAAGCCCTAGTTTGTCAATAATTTCCGCAGGGATTATTTCCCCCTTTCTTTTAAACACGCTACCCGCACTGGGATATTCTAGCGGCTGTTTTTGAAGCCTAAGGCTCATGTAGTAATCCTGCATTTCTTTAACGTTTGTAGGGCTGTTACTTACAAGCTTCAAGCCGACCTTCAAAATAACCTTGTTTTTAAGCCCGCCGCTACGGTACCCAAACTTAATCTGCTCCTTTTTAAGCCTTTTAACCTTACCGCGCGAAAGCACTTCCACGTAGTCCACAAACTCGAAGATATCATGCCCATACGCGCCCGCATTCATGTAAACCGCGCCGCCCACGCTGCCCGGAATGCCGTAGCTCCACTCTAACCCTTCTATTCCAAGGTCGGCAAGCAGCCTATTTAGTTTAAACAAACTAACGCCGGCTTCCAAATTAATAAAAACGCTATTATTATACTTAGTAAGCAGTATGTTTTGAAGTTTTTTAGTGCAAATAACGGCGCCGGTGTAGCCGTCGTCGGAGCAGATTACATTTGTGCCGTTGCCAAGAATAAAATATTTTCTTTTAATTTGTTTGCAGTAGTTTATGGCGTTTAAAAGTTCTTGAATATTTTGCGGTTCAAAATAAAATTTTGCCGTTCCCCCGCAGTTAAAAGAAAGATGGCTTTTCATAGGCTCGTAGAGTTTAAAAGGTATCATATTAATAAATACTCTAAAACCCCAAGTTTTGTTAAAGGGAGAAATTAAGGGCGAATAAAATAATGAAGGGAAAAATTTTTAGCTGATTATAGATTAGAGTCCCGCTAGCTCGGGCGGCAAGGAGATTCTTCGCGGATTGTCGCGTTAAAATAACGCTCGCCGCTCAGAATGACGCAGCGGAGCCAGTCTTCGCAAGAAAATAAGGTATAACAATTTTAAACTATTATATCTAGATGAGAATTAGATTTAACCAAATAAAGCGGCATATAGCAAGGCTCGAAAAGTGCGCGCTTTTTATAAACACAGCTAGATGCCTAATTCTAATTAAAGTAATTACAAAGAATGGTCAAGACACAATAAAGCAAGCCCTGCAAGGCTCGACAAATGAGGCTAGGCAGGAGCGTACATAGACGTACGTGACTGTCTAGCCTCGTTTGGCAGTAAACGCAGCAGGGCGACGCTTTATTGCGTCTTGACACTACCAGACTTTTTCGCTTTTAACTTTAATAACTATACTTATTACCAAACCTATTGTTAACACGCCAACCACTATTAACACATACATGAGCACGTTTGCGGTGTTGTTTGAACGGGCTAAAATTTCTACTTCGGGCATTCGCGTTGAACCTAAAATGCTTACGCCGTTTGAAAGCACGTCCGCTCTGATGGTGAACCTACCTTCTTGCTCTGGCTGATAGATAACGTGATTGCCAGAACGAACAAGATAGGAAGAGTCGCCTTCCACTACATACCATAGGATTGTAAGGTTATCTAGATTAAAGCCGGAAGACGTGCTGCCGTTGTTGCTTAATATTAGCCTATAAGAGTTCATAGTTCCGGCGTCGCCAATTATCTCTTCGTAAGTTATGGCAACGTTTAGCGAACTTTCCGGGCTATTTATGATGTTTATTGTGTAAATGTTGTTTTCGCCAATAAGGTTGTTGTTTATTTTGGCAAAGAACCTGTATGTTCCAACAGATTTTAAAAGGCTGGAAATATCTATTGAACGCGCGTTTTCTTCGTTTGGAATTTCTATGTATTTATAGTTACCGTCGGTAAAATAGTAGAACTGAACGCGGTCAGTGTCTTCAATCTGAGAATATACACGTAGTTCGAAAACGTCCGTCATGTTGTATTCAAATTCATAAAAGTTGCCGTCTAGCGGGGCAACGAATTGCGGCTCGGAAGATGAATCGCTAGCTCGGTACAGGGCTAGTTCCACTTCGCCTGGTGCGTATGACGGTTCTTGCGTTGAAGTAATTTCTGCGCGGGTAAAACTAAGTGCGCCAAAACTTAGCACAAATGCAAAAACTAATACAAAACTTGATAACAAACAAATAAGTTTTCTTTTCATACGCTTTTACCCTTGATTATAATTTAACATATTTTTTAAAAAAAATAAAATGAATACGCATAATTTTTATAAAACTTCAAAATAAAGTTCAACTTTTAAGGAAATTCCACCGCAAGAAAGGTTTATGTTATTAAAATGAAGCGTAAAATTTTTCGTGTTACTATTTAGTTTTTTATTTAAATTTAATACGTAAGGCTCATTTTTTATTTTAACTTCATATTGAAAATCTCCAAATTTAAAATTATTTATCATATTTAAATAAATTATATTTTGAAAATTATTGTTAACATTTTTAAATTCAAAATTTTGCAAATTATAGCTATAATTTTTATTTTTAATTAAATAAGTTTCGTTTTCAATTAAATTTATTTTATTAGAGCTATTTTCAATAGAAAATTCTAGCACTTTAATTGCATTTTCCCCATTATTTTTATATAAAAAATTATTACTTCTAGCAGCAATAATGCTTGTTGGCGTAATAACTATTTCCTTTAAAATAACGGTGTTTTCCGCGCTTGCATGCGCAAAAGTGGCGTTAAAATTTAAAAGAAAAATAAGATTTAAAAAAAATAATATTATCTTTTTCATAATAATATTATTTTTCTTTTTTATATTTTTTAAACGGGTTTTTCTTTATTTTTTTTCTTTTTAATAAAATAAACTAAAAACATTATGCCCGTGGCTAGCAAAGACACCCCTAAAAGTAAAGCGTACCAAACTTCTGTTCTTGCATTTACAACGTATAAATTTATTTCGCGCTCTAAGTTGTCTTCTTCTATATCCCAAATGTGCATATAGTAGCCGTCTTGCATTTCTATTCTGTCTGCATCGCTATGAAGCCTAGATTGCGGTGTAACATAGGTGTAAGTAAGCTCCGTTTTTGGAAGGGTAAGCTCTGGGTTCACGCTATGCACGATATTTTCAAATTGCGTTCGCATATAGCTTGTGATAGGCTCTCCACTTACCGTGCTTGCAAACACCGTTTTAGATGACGTGGTGGTTTTGGTAGTAAAGAAGTTATTTTCCACTTTGGGCTCTGTGGGTTCGGCGTCTTCTGAGTTATAGAAGTAGCTTCTAATGCTGGAATTTAAGTAGTTAAATTCTAGCACCACGTAGCTATCGCTATAATACTGCTTTGTAGACACGCCACTTTTTAAAGTCTGCTTATTTTCCGGAAGCACGCTTTCGTCCGCGTCCACTTTGGCGACAAACTGCGCTTTCCTTGCGTCCATTTCTTGTTTGGCTAGCTCTATGGTTCTTTCTCTAATATATAGGAAGTTGATATCGGAAACACCTTGGTCGTAGAAATATTGATGGTCTACGGGAAGATAAATTCTTTCCGTTATAACGCCGTTGGAGTTTATTATAAGTTGATAGTCCACTGCCCCGCAGCCGCCGAGCAGTGAGACCATACATATTAAAGCTAGTGTTAGTAAAAATTTTTTCATAATGTCCTTTAAATTTTAGTTAAGGGGCAAAAACGCCCCTTAAACTATTATTATTCATTATTTTACAATTTAATCCATGTTATTGTAAAGCAATTCTTCCGAAGTTTCCCAAACAAATATTGGATAGCCGCCGTTAAGGTTTTCACCTGCAACGTCTGCTATGAAGGCGTTGTCGCCATTATTTAGCCTATCTACAAAGCCTTCGTCCATGTAGTCTGAGAGATAAATGCCTGTTGCAAATATTGAAGAATACATATTTCCTATTGCAGAAGTTGAAGCTGCACTATAATAGTTATTTCTTTCTGAAATAGAGCTCTGCAAGCGCCCGATAATTGCGCCGTAGGAAAGAGTATCGGAAACGCCGCCCGCTGGTGACGTAATAACCTGAGTAGCATAGCTGTTTGTAATGTTGTTGTTTGCTGAGTATCCAACTATACCGCCAAGTGATACGCTAGTATGGTTACCGCTCAATGTTACCGTGCCCGTTGAATAGGTGTTAACAATTACCGAGTTAACTGCGTTCTGCGCTACAATTCCGCCTATCTGAACGTCTGCCACGTTAGAATTTATGCTTAGCGAGCCTTTGTTGTAGCATTCGTCTATGCTGCCCGAGTTAGAAACTGTAATGCCGCCCAATCTTTGAGCAATTCTTGCGCCGTTGAGCGAAATATCTCCAACGTTACCGCTTTGGTAAACGATTGCAGTAGTTCTTGCATTGGAGTAAACTATTGCGCCTGCGTTTGCAATGTTGGTTGCCGTAAAGCTTGCCATGCTTACTACTCTTTCAATTCTACCGTAGTTACTGTATACGAAGCCTGCGTAGTTTATGCTAGCGCTGCTTGAAGAGATATGAACGTTTTCAAGTACGCTGTTGTATACCGAACCGATGTTGTTTAGTGCTAGCGACGCGAAAGTAATTGTAGAGTTAGAAGAATTTAGTGTTACGTCTAGCCTTACATTTCTAACAGCGCCGTTTTCGCCAATTGTGTTAATTAAACTTGCGTTAGAGCCAGAGTTTGCAATAGTGTACGTTAGTTTAAAGTTATTGCCGTCGTATACGTTTTTAAAGGTATTTACAAAGTAGCCGTTTATTGTGCTTTCAATTTCTATATCTGCTGTTTGACGGAAGGTGTAGGTAGTTTCGCCGGATACTTCTTCGCCGCTTTCGTTTTCATAGGTAGTCATGTAGGAGTATTTTGTTGCACGAAGAGCAATATTTAAGAAGTCTGTACTATTTGAAATTAAGTATGGGTTTGCCGAGCTACCGTGGTCTGCCGTGCTAAGTTCGCTAACTGTAAATAAGTTAAATTCAAACGGTGTGTACTCGTTTACTTCGTCTTCCGCTTTGTAGTAAGTTTCCGAAGATACAAGTGCGCCTTGGTTATCCGGAGTTTTCCTTACAGAAATTCTATGCGTGCCCATTTCAAACGGAGCGTAATAGATGTATCTATCCGCGCCAATTAGTGCGCTGTAATCCTCTCCGGAATGCGAGCCGGACGGAATTATGAACTTGTAACTTGAAATTACATTTCCTTCGTCGTCTAATAGTTCGTCAAGAACTATGTAGCCGTAGTAGGTTGAACTTTCTGGAATTAGTTCGTCTTTCCAGTAGAATTCTTGCCTTTCTTCGTCTAGAAGTATGGCTTCTACTGGCTCTGGCGTGTTGAAGTTATCTCTATCCGACCAGTTAGATTTTAGCCACCTGGTGTTAGACTCGTCTAGAAGCACAAGTTGAACTTGATATTCAAAGGAAGTAACGCCGCCTAGTTTAGAAATATCTAAGGTGTAGATTACTGTGTTTTCTTCTCCTGCTATATAGTCAAGTCTTCCAAAGTTGTAGGTGTTCCATGGAGTAGAAGAATCTGACCCAATAGCACGATAGCGAATTTCAAAGCCAAAGTTGAACGTGCTTGAAAGCGCTTGAAGCGCGGAGCTGTTTAGTTCTACCCTAATGTAGTTACCGTAATCTTCGTCGCCGTAAGGATATACGCCTTCGTTCATTAACATGCTTTCAAACCTTACTAAGCTTACCGTTCTTAGAACAACTGGGCTTGACGCGCTATCTGCGTAAACGCTGTTACTTGAACTTAGATAAGAATCTTTACCGTTTACTTTAACCTTAACGTAGTAGCTGAGTCCGTCAGTTAGAACTTCGTCCCACCACTTAGCGTAAAGCGTTGTGCCGTCGAAGGTAGCGTTAACTGTTACTACGTTTTGTGTGAAGTTTTCGTCTGTTGCAAAGGTTAAAATGTAGTCTAGGTGCTTTTTAAGTTCAAAACCGTCTTCGTCCGTTTCTGTAACAAAATCCCAAACTATCATGCCGTCTTCTATTGCAAGCCCGCTAGACACGTACATGTCTGCTGTTATAGATTTTGCCTTAGAAATGTTTCCTGTAAGTGTAGATTCTTTTGAGCCAAGAAGTGCAAAGTAGTCTGAGCCGCCGTCTACTGTGTTTGTAAAGCTTGCTATCATATCTGGAAGCGAGCCAGTGGACACTTTTGGAGTCCAGTAGATAAAGGCTTGAAGGCTCATGTTGTAAGTTCCGGCTGGAAGCTCTTCAAAGTCTCCAAACGTTACGTACCTGCCGTTTACGTCTTGATAATCTTCTTGATTTATGTAGTAAACGTTGTCGCCTATAATTAGTTTGTATACAATTTTTTGTTTGTAGTTATCTTGGTCGGCAATTGAATTTAAGTTGTATAGGCTTAGGTTTACCGTGCTCCATTTTAAGTTGCCTTCTTCAATAACTATTTCACTGACGCCTGGAAGCATAACGCCGTACGTACCATAGTAGCTCTTGCCTTCCTGCATATTTGGAAGTGAATTTATATAGTATGTGCCGTTTTCTTCTATTTGGCAAGTGTCGCCTTGCGCGCGGAACTTATATAGGTTGAAGCCGGCAAAGGTGCTTTCATAACTTAAAGTGTCCGCCGTCAAATATACTTCTTCTTCGCCAACTGCCACAATGTAGCCGCTTACGTTGCCCGTTACCGCGTTCCAGTTAAATAGGCCGCTTGTGTTAACGTTAACCGTAGGCGCGTTTAGTTTGTGTAGTGAGAAATCCGTTTTCTTGCCGGAAATTATAAAGGTTTTAACGCCGTTTTCCGTGGAAATGTACACGTCGCCCACCGCTCTAATTGAAGCAGAGTAGAGCGTTCCTGGCGTCATGCCGTCGCCTGCCCACCTTCTTGAATTTGTGGAAAGTGCGATTGTTTCATTTATAATATGCGCTTCGTTTGTAGCAATTATCTGCACGCCGTAAGCTGAGGCTAAGGTGTCCCAACTTAAATAGCCTTCTTCCATGAAAGGTGTAACTTCTGGAAGAATTTGTACGTTCACTACGTTAGATTTTATGCCCGTTAGAGTAACGTTTGAATCCCCTGCCACAACTACGAATAGTTTGACATCGTCTGGCGTGAGCGTGCCGTCGTTTACAAGTGTGGTTATGTTTATTCTAGTTCTGTTATTGCCCGCGGACGTTTCCGTGCTCTCGTCTACGCGCGCTACAATTCTTCTTTCGCCTAAGCTGTTTTCCGCTATAACTAGATATTTATTTGCCGGAGCGTAGCTTACGCTTGAATTTATTGTAACGTTATCCCAGCTTAAATAGAACTGCTTTTCGCCTTCTAAGGTTTCTGGCGCTTCAATGGTTAAGTTGTATGGCGCTTCTGGAATGTATACTTCTTTTCTAGAATTGAAGTTCGAGTTTAAGAAGATGGAATCGCCAACCTGACGAATTTGAAGGTAATATCTTCCTGCTGGAATGTTGTTTTCCCCTTTAAGCTCGTCGAATAGCGTGTAGATATTCGGCCAGCCGATAGACTCTTCGTCTTCTAGTTTTTCTTGGAACAAACGAATAAGTTCGTTCATTACCTTAATCATTTGGTCGTCTTCCGTAATTCCAAACGTGCCGCCGTTATCTAAAATGAAGTCCCTAAGTTCTTGAATTTTTTGAATTTGAGTGCTTGAAACCTTAATAAAGTCTAAGTATTCAAGGTCTAACGTAACGCTGCCGTCCGCATTGTTAGTCATGTTGGAATTTAGAACAATATTATATTTTTCGTTTGTTGCAATGTTTGTAAATTGTAGTTCTATGCCCGGAATTTCAAATTTTAAGTTGATATTAAGCCCGCTAGCTGCATTGTAAAGTAGCAGTATTGGCGAGTTAAAGAGTCTGTTTATGTTTAGAGCAAGTGATACTAAATTTATGTTTGCATTATCTAAACCGCTTAAACCGTCCGACCAAACAAGGCCGCCGTTTACAAGGTCTATTTCGTCTGGTGCGTGTGGAAGAACTACGTCTTCTATATAGTAAGTGCCTTCTAGGTCTTGGTTATTATTATGCCAATGGCTAGAAACATAGTCCGTTGTGGCGCTAACTGCTACTACGCCCACCGAGTAAACGGTGTTATTAGTTAAGCTTCCGTACCTTTCTGGAAGAGCGAGAGACGTTCCTGTGTACATCTCGTACTCGCTGCCAACGTAGTACTGATTTCTATTTATATATATGTAGTAACCGCTTGCGCTCTCCACTGCGTCCCAAGTAAGTATGCCGTTTTCTATTCTAACGTTTTGTGGGTCGGCTAAGGCTTTTAGATTGAAGCCCTGCGAGAACGCAGAATTTAAGTAGTAGAAATCACCTTGAAGGCTACTGCTACCGCGTGACGCTACTCGAATTGTAGCATTTTCCATGTATTCGCTAAATCCGTTTCTATTTAGTTCGTAAATTGTTTCCGTTCTATTGGAGTCTGCATAACTAGCAAAGCCTGTGTAGATATAATTGCCGTCTGGCTTTCTAAAATGAATAACTGCCCCTTCGTTATTTGCTGCTAAATTAAACGTAAGTTTTGTTTTTGTTAAGTCTCCGCTTGGGTCTAGAACTAATTTTACGTCACCCGTGTTTGTGTTCACGTTTTCAAGGAACTTTATGTTTATAGGCTCGGAGTAGTCGGAATAAATCTCCGTGCTTTGCCCCCTTGCTTGAACTGTAACTTGATAGGTTACGTTTGCATCTAGGTTTGTTGCCATAGACTCGTTATAGCCTATGAATTGATTTTCAATTTGGCTCATATATGAGTGGTCTTCAAGCGTGTACGCTATTCCATTTACATATGCTATATACTGGGTAGCGTTTTCAATCGTGTTTAAAGCTATAAAACCGTTATAAACTGTAACTACTGGTTTTTCAAGCTTATTGAACTGTTTTGCGTCCGTAAGATAGCTGCTATCTAATATTACGCCAGTAGAAATTCCGCTTTCTGTGATGTTACCTAGCGCTTTAATGTTATATGCCTTAATGCCGGAATCCAGCCCGTTTAGGTTTGCCACTCTTACGCTGCCGTCAGTGCTTTGCCAGTAGCCCCAATCTGCGCCTTCTATTTCGGACACTTTAATTAAGTAGCCGTTTACGCCCGTTTGATAGTCCGTCCAGCTAACCTTTCCGTCACGCGTCATGAACTCGGCTTCTTGAAGGGCGTTTAGCCTTCTGCCTGTAATATAATAAGATGGAGAGTTAATGTAGTTACTATCGTCCGTGGCTTCGGATATTACACGCAAGGTGAAGTTTCCGTAAAGCGCTGTGTCTAGCGCGCCAGTTATGTCTATTCTAGAAGAGTCTAACGGAAGGCTTGCCGTGTAACTTGACCCTACGCTAAGGCTATAACTAGAAGCATTAGCAGATGGCGTGAACTCTATGTAAATTTTATCGCTTAAATATGTTGTAGCGCCGTCGCTGGTGTAATTTGCCTCTTGTTCCGCCGTTAGCGCTTCACGTTTAAACACGTGGTTAGAAATTGTATCTAATCTAGTTTTAGTAATGCTAACTTCGTTTGAAGTTATAACGTTTAGCGTTTTACTTACCATTTTTGCTGTAAAGGTATATTCGCCAGATGGGAAATATTCCGGATATGCAAACGTTGCTAAGCCCGACGTGTTCGTGTATTCTAGTGTTATAGAGCCACTATTTGGCATTTGTATATTTAAATTAAAGTTATAGCTATTTTCCGGAGCGTAACCCGCTTCTTCTATATATAAACTTGCCGCATTTACTACAAGATTTGGAGCTGTTAGTTTAGTAGCAGCAAACTCGTAGTAAGCGCTAGATAGCGTGCTTGTGCCGTTACCACTTACAAGCACTTTAAAGTTTACAACGCCGCCAGCATAATTTTTAAGATTTTCATTAGAACTAAAATCTATAAAGTTATCGTTTACTGCGCCTTGGTGGAAAATATCGCCGGACGCATCTAGATACATTACTATATAGTAAGGGTTTTCGCCAAGTTTTGTCCATGTAACGTAGGCGTCGGCGTCTACGCTTGCTGAGTTAACCGGAGCTAGTCTTGAAAAGCTTACTTCTTGAAGCTCAGAGCTAATTTTGTCGTCTGAATTTGCCCTAACGGCAACTGTATAATTTCCGCTAGCTGCAACGTCTTCTTCAAGAACTATACTTGTAGTTTCAATTTCTGATAAAATTACGCCGTTTAAATATATGGTATAGCTTGTAGCGCCTGCTGACGCGTTCCAAGATATAGTTACTTCTTTTTGCTCTGGGTCCTGTTCGTCTACGCTTATATTAAGGCCGCTAACTACGTCTAGCTTTGTTAAGGTGTAAGCAGGGCTATAACTTGAACTTACGTTTGCAACTGGGCTGTTTTCAGCTTCTACGTATGGGCTTAGGCTGGTTACATCATTTACTATATACCTTACTTGTACGCTATAATCGCCGATTTCTGAAACAAAGCTAATAAGCCTTTCGTCCTGAACGGAAATGCTAGTTTCAAGTAAGTTTTCTATTAAATATTCTTCGCCGTCAGAGTTTGTAATTTTTAACGTATAGCTGTTTGCTAAGCTATTTGCATTCCATGATATTGCGCCGTTAGATACGCTTGCCATGTTTGGCGTAAATAGCTTGTATGCTCTAAATGTAGTGGTGGCACTATCTAAATAGTAGTGACTATTTGATATTTCGCTAGGGCTAGTTGCCACATAGTAAACAAGAATTTCTTGGTCCGTGTTTTCATTTATTGCGTTTAGGTCTAGGCTTGCTACAATGCTGCCATTTATGCTTATTCCGCTTACGCCGGAAGGTGTGGTTTCGTTTAGTTCAAACACGCCGTCCGTAACCTTTGCTAAGCTTGGAGCCTTTAACCTTTCAGCTACTAGGCTCTCTTCGCTAGACGTTATGAACACGTCGCCGCTAACCTTTACGGCTATTATATATTCTTTAACTTCTTCAAAGGTTTGGTTAAAGGTATAGGAATACACGCCTTCTAAAAGCGCTGGCTGAGCGCCTTCTAACACGCCGTCTAGCGTGATTTCAAAGTTAGGAACGTTAGAAAGTTTAGACGTCCAAGTAAAGCTTATTACAACTTTGCCGTCTATTACGTCTAGTTTTAAGTTTTCAACCGAATTTTCTTTAACTACTTCAAATTCTTGTGAATTTACAGAAGTAAGGTAAGCTACCGCGCCAGCCTGCACGGAAGCAATGCTCTCCGCGCTTTCTGCACGAACTACAAACTTAAAGCTATCTGTTTCAGAAACAGAAAGGCTATTTGTATCCGCTTGATATATTGTAGTGCCCTGACTGTTCGTTATTTCTACAACGTATTTTGCGCCGCTAACTTCGTTCCAGCTTATAACGCCGCTGTTGTACGCTAAGTTTGTTGGCGCGTCTAGCCTAGCAAAACTAAAACTTGCTTCTTCGCTAGATAGATAGTATTTGCCGTCTGTAATTTCACTAGACGGAATAGCGTCGAACTTGACATTTTGTGTTCTAGTGCCTTCTTTAAAGGTCAAATCTGATAGGTCAATGCTTTCTGAAACAGCGCCGTTAACGCTAAAACTTATAGCGCCACTAATTAGCTCTAAAATATAGACATCTACGCCGGCTTGTTTTATAAGAGTGGTAGGAGCCGCGAGTTTTTCAAGGGTTACGCTGCTCTCTTCTCCGCTTAAAAAGGTTGAACCTGTGGCTTGTACGGAAATTGTATAAGTTTTGGCTTGGCTAAAATCTGACGTTAACGTAAAGCTTGTGCTTTGGCTCTCGCCAACTTCGCCGCCGTCTACATATATCTTATATATAACGCCTTCTACGTTGGTTACGCCTTGCCACGATAAAGTTATAGCTTCGCCAATATCAAGTTTTAGCCCGGTTACCGTGTCCGCCTTGTTTACGTTAATTTCTTGACTTTCAAAAGACGTTATATAGCCAACAGCGCCCGTGCTTACAGCGCCAAGCGACGCGATATCTTCTTTAAACGCTACCACCTTTGCAGTAAAGGCGTTTTCGCTTTGGTAAGCAAAAGTGCTTTCTTCGCTTTCCCCAACTATTAAGTTATTTACGTAAACATTATAGTGGTCTACGTTTTCTACTGCGTCCCAAACAAGATTTTCATGTGCAAAATCGTAGTGTAAGTTCGCAGGGCTAGATAATCTTTCCACCTTAAAGCTTTCAAAGTTAGAATTTAAGAAATACGTTCTTATACCGTCTACAATTCTGTATTCTTCCGACCTATAAGCAACTTCAATATCGAACACGCTTTCGCTTGCTGGTAAAATTGCCGTCTCTTGTCCGTTTATTCTAATTATTGTAGGGTTTGCACCAAGAACAGCTGTGTTGCCGTTAAAGTTTGCGTCCGCCGTGCTAACTACTCCGCCCTGAACTTTAACTAGGCTAGGAGCTATAAGCTTTTGTATATTTATTTCGTAAACGCTTGAATTATTAACAAGCGGATTTGCGTTTAACGCCTGCGCCGTTGCCTTGTAAACACCCGCATTTGCTAAGTACTCGGCAACGTTCATGTTTATAACGCCGTCTTCTAAAAGCGTTTTTGTTTGTTGCAATCTTCCGTCCGCGCTATAAAATTTAAGTTCGTACGTTGTGCTAGCAATGGCGTCGTTTGGCGTGAGCGTTAAAGTTAAGGTGCTTCTATCAAAGGTAAGGCTTGGAGCAAGTAAATCTTCGTAAATTGTTATCTTTTCGCTAGCTGTGTAATCTAAGGCGTCTAAAACGGTGCCGTTATTTCCAAGCGCCTTTATTTTAATTGTATATTCGCCGTAGCCTAGGCTAGACGGAATTTCTATGCTTGTAGCTGTTGTGCTTACGCGCTCTAATGCTACGTTTTCCGTGCCGTAAACTTCAAAGTAGTATTCGTAAGCTGTTGCATTTGGAACTGCGTCCCAAGAAATTGTTGACCCGGAAACTTGTACGTTTTGAACGTTTGGAAGCCTTTCAACGCTTGCCGTCATTTCAGAAGTTATGTAAATTTCCCTAGCCGAGCCTTCGTTTTTAGCTTCCACTTTTAAGGTGTAAACTCCAGCTTCGCCAAACACGCCGCTTCCAAGGTTTAACGTTTCCGTACCTTCGCCGCTAGCCTCATAGCTTCCTAGTTCCGTGTAAGCGCCATCGCCAAGCTTTTTATACACCACAAAATTTTTAGCGTTTAAAATAGAATCTAGGCTAACGCTTGAAATGCCATTATTATATGTGTGTGTAAGCGTTGCAGTGCCAAGCCTTGAAATTGAGTAGTTTTCGCAAGGGTCGCCGTTTATTTCACTATTTGTTTGAGCTGCAAAATATGCTGAAACGGTGTAGGTATCGGAGTCTTGTTTATTAAATTCGTAAGACGCCGCGTTAACTGTTTCAGTAGCGCTCGTTCTTGTGTTTGTAAGCGTTATAACTGGTGTGTAAGTTTGGCTGTTTGTTATGCTAAATTCGTTTGTATCGTAATTAAACGTTAAGTTTGCAACTGGAAGCTTTGTTACTGTTAGCACGTTGGAGTTTGCGCTTTCAAAGGTTGAACCCTCAGTAGACTTTGCCCTAACGTAAACCCTATATTCGCCCGCAGCTCTGCCCTGCATATTATATGAAGTTACGCTCACTTCTTCTGATGCTATCGTGCCTGTGGATACGTTTTCTACAAACACTTCGTAGCTCTCTGCGCCTATAACGCTATCCCAAGTAATCGTGCCGTTCTCTACGGATATTTCTAAGGCTTCAAGCTTAGAAAATTTTAAAATTTCGCTAGAAATGCTGAACTTATCTATGCTTACCACAACTTGAAGCGTTAAGGTCTCCCCGCTAGTTAATGGAAGGGTTACTTCAAAGTTTTCATTTTCGCCCTTTGTGATAGTGCCGTCTAAATACACGCCATTTCTAATTATGCTGTAACTTGCATTTGGTGCATTCTTTTCGTCGAGCCACGTAAGTTTTGAAGTGGCTTCGTCGTAACTTAAATTTTCCACGCCAAACACTGCGGAAAAGGTGTAGCTCTCGCTTGAATCTGACGCTAAAAATCTATCTCCGCCAACTGCTTTAACAGTAGCTGTGTAGTCGCCCGCTTCTGTTAAAACATAAGAATTGGTTACAATGTTTTCAATAATTATCTCTTCTTCGCCGCGGCTTAATGTAAGCTCGTAGTTATCGCATACGTAGGTTTGCCCGTCTATTCTTTCAATTACTTCTTGCCAAGAAAGTATGCCGTTGTTATACGTTAGCCCTTGCGGAGTGCTAAGCCTAAAACGCTCGCCTTCCACTTTTACAGAAACTTGGGTAATGGTTGCGCCCGCTTGCGCATAGAGCGTACACATTCCCGCATTTCTTCCGGTTAGCTTATTTTCCGGCGTGATGTATAAAATTTCAGAATTAGAAGAAGTAAAAACCACGTCTTCAAAATTTGCGCCTTCCAAACTTAAGTATTCCGAAGGGTCTACTTCCTGCCCTATGGATAAAGTAATAAGTTCGTTTTCAAAGCTTAATTTTGGCTGACCGCACGCAGTAAAAATTAAGCCTACAACTAGGCACATAAAACTTATTAAACAGACTTTAAATTTTTTCATAAAATCTCCTACGTTCTTTTGTTAAAAGCCGTACATGAAAGCAAAGTTAATTCACGATTATTTTACACTATTTTAGAAGATTTTATCAAACAAAATTCGACGTTTTATTAAAATTTTATAAATAATTATTTATGTGCTTTATAGCGCTAAATTTTAGCAATCATAAAATTTTTATAGAAATTCATAATTTCCGCGCGGTAAGCTTAACATAAGTTTTTAAATATTTTTAAATAAAAACGCTAAAAAATTAATTATTAATTTTAAAAAAGAAATTTAAAAATTAAATAAAAAATTAAAATTTTATGGCAAAAAAATAAAAAATTTAAAGAAAAATAAGGTTTTTTCAATAAATTTTTATATTTTTATTAAATTTTTGCTAAATTTTATTTTTTAAAATTTATTGCATTGCACGGTAAACTGCTTTAAGTTTGGTTAAATGCTCTTCTTCTTCGTGAAGTATGCCTTCTAGCATTCTTTTTATTTGCAACTCGTCTATTTTTGTAATTGTGGTTTTATAGTCTATTACAAGTTTTTCTTTTGCCTCTATATTTATGCCCACCATTTGTTTTACGCCCTTAACGTAGTCTACGGCGCGGCCACCAAGCCACACGCCTTGCGTTCCACAAAACACTGGGTCGCCACCTAGGGAAATTATAGCGCCCGCTAAGCTCTTTGCATGAACTAGGTCTTCTTCCGCGAGTGCCGCAAAAGTGGAAGCGTGTTCACTTCCAAAGGGCGAGAGAATAAAATTTTGATATGTAAGCTGAAAAAAGCTAGCCATTTCGCCGTCGCCGCCAGCATAAAGGTTTTGAAGTAGCCCCTGATAGTAGGAGTTATTTTTTATTCCCTTAATTTTAGGGTAAACGTTGCTTTCTCCAACAAAAAATTCTTTCACAAAGTGTATATATGATAGCTTTTAAAAAGGTGTGATTTTGAAAAATGCCTATTGACAGTGTAACATTCTTAGTATATAATACTAAGGAAAAGAGGTGCTATATGGATTTATTAACTGAAATTAAAGAAGCTAGAAGACAAATAAATTTACAATCTATAGTTAGAGTAGATTACGACTCGTTAGGCTTTAAATATTACTTAACTATAAAAGAAACTCCAAAGTTTTTCTTAGAGGCATTAAGTCAGATAGCTAAGGAAAAGAATACAAGGGTTTATGCGTATGTAAAAACGGAAAAGAAAACTTACGAATTTACCCCAGCTAAGAACAAAAAGGAAGTTTATATTGTTGCAGGTGATAAATATTACACCATGACAGAAGATTACTTTTTAATTGAAAACAACACACCTGCCAGCATTAAAAATGCCTACAACAATACGCCAAGCCATTGGTTTGATGTAGAAAAATAAAATTTAGCTAAAAATTTTAAAAAACGTAGCACGCAAACGAGCGTGCTTTTTCTTGCTATTTATAAATTTAAAGGATATAATAAGCTTATGACGGATATTTTAAAGCAAAAGCTTGAAACTTTGCCCACGGATAGCGGCGTTTACGTTATGAGAAACGTAGACGGCGAAGTTATTTACGTGGGCAAGGCTAAAAACTTAAAAAATAGGGTCAGCTCGTATTTTAGAAAAGATTCCGCACGCGCGCAAAAAGTTAAAAGCATGGTGGAAAAAATCTACGACCTAGACTATTTTATCACGCTAAGCGAGCAGGACGCCCTAGCTTTAGAGAGCAACTTAATAAAAAAATATCAGCCGTTTTTTAATATACTTTTAAAAGACGGCAAGGCTTTCCCATATATTAAAATTTCTTTAAACGAAGATTTTCCTAAGCTAGAAATTGTAAGAAGACTAAAAAAGGATAAGGCAAAATATTTTGGCCCCTACTTTGGCGGAATTAGCGCAAGCGAAATTTTAAAGACGATTAATAGCGCCTTCCCAGTGCGCACTTGCAATTTAAAGATTGTGGAAGGAAAAAAAGCTAAGCGCGAATGTTTAAATTATTCGCTAGGGCTTTGCTCGGCGCCGTGCACGGGCAGAATTACAAAGGCGGAATACAGTAAAATTTTAGATAAAATAACAGACTTTTTAAACGGAAACGACCACGAAATAGAAAAAATATTAAAAGAAAAGATGGAAAAGGAAGCCGAGCGCGAAAACTTTGAAAAGGCGCTTGAACTTCGCGACCGCTTAAAAATGATAGCAAAATTAAAAGAGCGCGTTATTGCCAACATGCCAAAAGACGTAACGCTAGACGCCTTTGCCTTTGATAGCAATGGTTTAAGCGGCGCAATTAGCACAATAGTTGTGCGTGGCGGCAAAATTTTAGGCGTTCAAAATTTAAGCGTAATAGATGCAAGCATAGACGAAGGCGAAGCGTTATCTAGCTTTATAGTTCAATACTATAAACACCAAAAAGTGCCAAAAGTAATTTTAACCAGCGCGCAAATTTCAAACAGCACGGCACTTGAAGAATTTTTAGGCGAAGAGCATAAAGTGGACGTAGTTTTTCCGCAAAAAGGCTATAAAAAGTCCATAATAGACATGGCGAAAAAGAACGCACGCGAGCACCTAGAAAAATTTATAACCAAAGATAAGCAAAAATACAACAGAACTTACGGCGCCCTAGAACAGCTTCAAAAGGAGCTCAACCTTTCCCGCCTTCCTAAGCGCATTGAATGCTACGATATTTCAAACACAAGTGGCGTTTTAAGTGTGGCGTCTATGGTGGTGTTTGAAAACGGCGAACCAAAGCGCTCACATTATAGAAAGTTTAAAATAAAAACGGTAGACGGCCCGAACGACTTTGCAAGCTTAAAAGAAGTGCTTTCTAGAAGGCTTGCAGAGCTAGACAAGGGAGAAAACGAAAGCTTTAAAAATAGGCCAGATTTAATAGTAATCGATGGCGGAAAAGGTCAACTTTCCTCCACCTATGAAGTAATTAAGCCCTATGGCATAGACACAATAAGCCTAGCAAAGCAGTTTGAAGAAGTGTATTTTCCAAATAACAGCATACCAAAGATGTTAAAGCGTGGCAGCGCAGAGCTTAAAATTCTTCAAAATATCCGAGACGAAGCACACCGTTTTGCCATAACCTTCCATAAAAGCCTAAGGAACAAAAACACCTTCAAAAGCCCACTAGACGACATATACGGCTTAGGCGAAATAAAGAAGGCGGCGCTGCTTAAAACATTTAAAACATCGGAAGGCGTGGCAGCGGCGAGCATAGAAGAACTAAATCTAGTTCGCGGCATCGACCTAGCCCTAGCCACAAGAATATACAACCATTTCCACGAGAGTGAAGAAAAGTAAAACCGCGCTTTAAAATTTGGTTTTTTAAGATATATAAAAATTACACACGAAAATTCGTGTGTAATTTTTATATATCAATTAAATCAGACCACTAGCCAAAGACAAGGCTCTGCAAGTTTCTATGCAGTTTTTTGGGCTGTCAAGCTTTTTATCTGCAATAACTTACTTCTTTCTTTTTCTTCTCGCCTATGCCGTCTACCCCGGCGCCTATTGCGGCAACACCTAAACCAGACATTAGAAGCGTTGTGCCAATAACGTTGTCATCTTGTATTTCTGTTAGAGCTTTATAATTTTCTACGTCTACTCTTCTTGCTTTTTGCTCTTTTAAAAACTTAACCTTATCATATTCGTCTAACTTGTTAAACTCTATAACAAATTCATTCTCGGAAATTTCCCCGCTTAAATATGCTTCGTTTAACTCTTCAGCCCTTGTTTTTGTGTATTCTTCCATAAAATCGTAATAGCCGTAGTCTTCTAGAATGTTATCGGCCTTAGAATTATTAACGCAGTCTTTTGCAAAGCCTGCAACAAAGAAACCAAAACCTGTTAATGCTGCTACTCCGCCAGCAAGTAGAAACGCGTTTGATAAAACTCTTTTTTTACTATATTTCATAATCTTTTCCCCTAGTTAAATTATAAAATAAAAGGTTTTAACTGTCAATACTAAAATTTATTTTATAGCGGTTTTTAATTCTAACACGGCAAGCGTTTCCACGTGATGTGTTTCAGGAAACATATCATAAGGCTGCAAAAATTTTATATTGTAAACTTCTTTAAGTAAACTAATATCTCTTGCTAGTGTTATTGGGTTGCAAGACACGTAAATTATTTTACTCGGCTGTTTATTTAATAAAGTTTCTATCACCTTTTTATCCACGCCAGCACGCGGCGGGTCTAAAATAATGGTGTTAAAATTAAGGCTAAAAAGCTCTTTTTTGGTATCGCCATTAATATTTTTTAAAATTTTTAAATTATTTAATTTTTTTAAAACATTGGCATTTTTTGTAGCGGATTTTACTATCTCTATTCCGGTAACGCTTTTTGCCTTTCTTGCTATTATTGCGCTAAGTAGCCCGCTGCCAGAATAGGCGTCCACTACAACATCTGCGGGCGAAATAAAGCTTAAAATTTTTTCATATATTTTATTTTTAACTTCGTCGTTTACTTGATAAAAGGAATTATTAGTAAAATAATATTTAATATTAAATTCTTCTTTTAAAAAATATTCCTGCCCCGCTTTAAAAATTAAATTATTATTAAAATATGCAAAAATACCATAATTTAAGGCTATTTTTTTAATTTTTTCTTCAAAAAGAATTGTATTTTTAAAATTATTATCTTTTAATTTAAAGGTTACCAAAACATTATTTTTATAACTTTGCAAAATAATTTCTAAAATATTTTTTAAATTTATTTCTTTTAATATTCTAATTATTTTATTTATTTCTTCGCTTGCAATTTTACAAGCAGCTATTTCCACTAGGTTATGCGAATTAAATTCGTATAGTCCTATTTTCTCGCCGTCGCACTTTAAAGTTAATTTATTTCTATAAAAGTACTCCTTTTCGCTTGGAACGCAAGGAAGAACTTTTGGCTCTAACTTAAACTTTTTAAAGGAAAGCTTTACCTTATTTTGCTTATATTCTAAGGCGCTTTTATAATTTAAATGTTCTAAGCTGCACCCGCCGCAGCGCATAAAGTACGAGCACTTTGGTTTAACCCTAAAATTAGACACTTTTATAATTTTGCCGTCTTCAAGTTCTTCGCCTGGCAAATAAAAAGGCAAAAATATAGCCTTACCGCTCTCCGCGTGCGCTATACCTTCGCCGTTCATTCCTAAATCGTCTATTTTTAACATGAGTTTATTTTAGCATGCTTTTAATAAAAAGTCACTAAAATTTTAAGCTTGCCGAGCAGAACTACTTATTGCGTTCACGGCATTTAGCATTAAATTGTTAACACTTTTATTTTCTAGCTTATATAGAATTATCTTTCCGTCGCGACGGCAGGAAACTATGCCCTTATCCTTTAAAAGCTTTAGTTGATGGCTAAGCGTAGTTTGATTTATTTCAAGTAATAGCGATAGGTCGCTTACGCACATATCACACATGGAAAGGCAAGATATAATTTTAACACGCGTATAGTCGGAAAAATTAGAAAAGTAGTCCGCCAGCTTTTCCGTTACACTCTTAGACGGCATATAGTCTAAAATTTCCTTTTTGGCGCTATCTTTTAATAATAAAAATTTGCTCATATTCTCTCCGCGTGAACGTTTTTGTTAAAAAGTTCATATATACTCACTGTACATATTTGCGCGGGGATTAGTCAAACTTTAAACGTGCAAATTTTTAGGATAAAACTTGAATTTAGTAAAATTTTGTAGAAAGGAGGATTTTAAGCAATGGACTTTTCGCAAAACATTCTAATGGTATTGTTGCTTTCAACAATCGCGCAGGGCACGGGAACGGAGCTTGCTACTAACACAAATTTTTTACTACTACTTCTTCTTGCCTTAAACGGTCAAAACGGCTCTTCCGGCTGCGGTTGCGGCTGCAACAACGGTTGCAGTTCATGCGGCGGAAACAGATTCTTCTAATGTTTTAAAAATTCAAGTTTATTTTTAATTCTATGAAGGCTGTTGTCCACACTTTTGGTGTTTTTACCAACCATTTTAGAAATTGTTTGATATGAATTACCTTTTAAATAAAGAGTAAGCACTTTTAGCTCTAAGGGCGAAAGTGCCCTTTTTATTTTTGTTAGAATTTCTTCGTAATTTTCGCGCTCTATGATTTCGTCGTCGGGCGAAAGGTCTGAGGACGGAATTACAAGCACGGCTTCTTCTTCGCCGTTCTCGCCCGTTTTATACCCGCCTTGCGAGTCTAGCGAAATATAGTTATTTAAAACCTTGTTTTTTTGCCTATTTGCCTGCTTTACCGCACTTTGAATTTGCCTTTTTATGCAAAGATAGGCAAAAGTTTTAAAGCTTGCGCTTTTTTCATTAAAATTTTTGCACGCTTTATAAAGCCCTATCATGCCTTCTTGCACTAAGTCGTCGAGTTCCGAGCCCACCAAAAAATAACTGCGGGCAACGCTGCTAACTACGGGCTTATATCTAGAAAATAGCTCTTCTATGGCGCCTTGTTTTCCTTCTCTTATAAGTTTTACAAGTTCTTCATCAGATTTTTTCTGCAAAATTAGCTCCTTCTCTGTCTTAAAATTTCAAAAAGCACAATGCCGGTAGCAACGCTTGCGTTAAGGCTGTTCACTTTGCCCATCATTGGCATGGAGATAATTCCGTCGCACTTTTCCTTTGTAAGCTTGCTAACGCCCTTGCCTTCGCTGCCTATAACAACGGCTATTGGGCCGTTTAAATTTGTTTTATATATGTCGCTTCCGCCGGCTTCCGCCGCCCATACCCAAAGGCCCTTCTTCTTTAACTTTTCAATTTCGTTATTAATGTTGCTAACGCGGGCTATTTTCATGTTGCTAACAGCGCCCGTGCTAGTTTTTATAACGGTATCGTTTACGGCAACAGCTCTATCCTTAGGAATAATAATTCCATGCACGCCCGCGCATTCCGCGCTACGAATGATAGCTCCAAAGTTATGCGGGTCGTTTATGCCGTCTAATATTAAAATGAAAGGAAGAGCGTTTTCCGCCCCTTCCAAAATTTCGTCTACCGTGGAATATGTAAATTCGACAGTTTCCGCAGTTATGCCCTGATTTTTTCCGTACTTTTTATCTAGCACGTTCTTTGGCAGATATTCCACCTTTATCTTTTTATTTCTAGCAAGGCTGGCAAGCTTTTGAACTTCGTAGTCTTTGTCGCCAATCTGCACACAAACCTTGTTTATTGTAAGCCCGCTGCTTAGCGCTTCACGTATACTATTTTTTGTGGTTAAAATCATTTTGCCCTACTTTTATTAATCTTCTTTTTCTTCATCTTCTAAATTAGGAAAATATTCATTAGGAAGCTCAAAAACAACCTTTTCTTTTCCTGCCATTATGCTATTTAATTCGTTTACCGTGTTTTCATTCTTAAAAAATTCTTGCATGTTCTATCTCCTACACTAGTTTTAGCATTTTTATAAAGTTTATGTCAAATCTTCAAGCGTTTTGTTTAAAATTTCCGCTAAGCGCGCCTTGTCTGTAAGGTAAAGATAGCCAACAAGCGCTTCAAAACTTGTCGCACGCTTGTATTCAACTAGGCTTGAGTTTTTAGGCGCGTCGTGAGTTTTTGCGTTTCTTGCCTTTCTTACTACGTCCTTTTCTTCTTCCGTGAGAATCGGCTCCAACTTTTTAAGCGCCTCGCTCTGCGCGGACGCCTTGCAGTAAGAAGAGCAAAGCCTGTGCAAACTTCCTGCCGTAACATTCTCGTTTATAAAATGCTCCCGAATAAAGAGCGTATGCACGCTGTCGCCTAAAAAGGCTAGCACTAAACTGTTCATAAAACGCCTTTAATCTCCTCTAATTTTACCTTGACCGTTTCCCCCGTCTGCATGTTCTTTACGCCGAAAATTCCGCTTGCCACTTCGTCTTCTCCCACCACTATTATATATGGCACGCCCATCTTGTTTGCCGCGTTCATTCTTGCCTTAAAACTTCTTGAATATAGCACTTCGCAAGGCACGTTTTCCGCGCGCAATTTTGCCGCCATATTAAAAGAGAAACTTTCCGTGTCGCCAATAGGAATAATAGCAAGCTTAGAATAATTCTCTCCGCCTATTTCAAGTTTTCCAAGTTCTTTTAGTAGCACAAATAGCCTTGTAAGCCCCATGCCAAAGCCCACGCCCGGCATTTTGGAAGAAGAGAAGTAACTAGCTAGGTTTTCATATCTTCCGCCGCCGCCTATGCTGATAGCTGGGAACTCCTTTAAGCGCCCTTCAAACACCGTTCCGGTGTAGTAATCAAGCCCACGGATAATGCTCAAATTTAGCTTTGCGTTTTTAACGTTCATAACGCCTAAAAGGCTAAGCACTTTTTCAAGCTCGCTTACACCTTCTTTATAGGTCTCGTTTTGTACGCCGGAGTTTTTAAGCTCTTCTAAGCTCTTCATTTCAAATATTTTAAAAATCTTCTCCGCGCTCTCGCCCGCAAGCTCTTTTACTTCCTTAAAGCACGCGTCTTTGCCCATCTTCTCGCATTTATCTAAAAGAGCTAGTATTTCGTTTTGTTTGCCTGTTAGCCCTTCTTCTTCAAATAGCCCCAAAAGCACCTTTCTATTTGAAACAAGAATTTCCGCGTCTACGTTTAGTGCGGTATAGATATTACTTAAAATGCTTATAACTTCGGCGTCCGCTTCTATTGGAAGCTCGCCGTCGCCAATAATATCTGCGTCGCATTGATAGAACTCGCGAAGCCTGCCCTTTTGTGGACGTTCTCCCCTAAACACCTTGCCTATTTGGTAGCGTCTGAAAGGAAAGGTAAGCTCGTTTTTATAAAGGCTCACATACTTTGCTAACGGCACGGTTAAATCAAAGCGCATGGTCATATCTGTGTCGCCCTTTATAACTCTAAAAATTTGTTTCTCAGTTTCTCCGCCAGCCTTAGCTAGAAGTATTTCAGATAGCTCTAAAATAGGTGTATCAAGGCACGCAAGCCCATTCAAGCGTAGCACGCTTTCCACCTTTTCCTTCATAGAGTTAAAAACTTTTTGTTCCTTTGGTAAAAGTTCTAAAAATCCAGACATAGTTCTTGGTTTTACTGTTTGCATAAAATTTCCCCTAGTTTTCGATATTTTAACCCTTTATCCACACCTTTGTCAACAAAAACAAATGTTCAAATAATTTTATGTGTAACATATATTTAAAAGGGATATAGCCGCTGTTGTGCACAACTAGGGGTAAGTTATCCACATTTCCACAAAGTTGTCGCCACTAATTTTTATAAATTTTCATGAATAAGTATGCATAAGGGGATAAATTTGTACAAAACCCCCAAGTTATCCACATTTCCACAATAAAAACTCTCCAAAACCGCTTTGAAGAGTTTTTAGTTATAAAAGTGTAAGGATTAACAGGTAAGGTAAGCAATTACAGCAATCCTTTCCCTACTGCACGGCGTTACTTTTCTTTAAATAGTCCGTTATAAAGGGTTGTAGGTCGCCGTCCATTACGGCTTGAATGTTGGACGTTTCATAACCAGTTCTGTGGTCCTTAACAAGATTGTAGGGGTGAAATACATAAGACCGTATTTGGCTGCCCCACTCTATCTTCTTAATATCTCCACGTATGCTGGATAACTTATCTAGCTCTTCCTGCTCCTGCATTTCCGCAAGTTTGCCGTAGAGCATCTTCATGGCAGTTTCACGGTTTTGAATTTGGGAACGCTCCGTTTGGCAGGATACCACAATGCCTGTTGGAATATGTGTTATTCTTATGGCGCTCTCCGTTTTGTTTACGTGCTGGCCACCCGCGCCGCTACTTCTATAGGTGTCCACCTTTAAATCTTCCGGCTTTATCACTATATCCGGAGTATCGTCTAGCTCGGGCATAACTTCAAGGCTGGCAAAGCTTGTATGACGGCGCGCATTTGCGTCGAAAGGCGATATTCTAACAAGCCTATGAACGCCCTTTTCGCTCTTTAAATAGCCGTACGCGTTTTCCCCTTCCACTAGAAAGGTAACGCTTTTAATGCCGGCTTCGTCGCCGTCTAAAATATCTAAAAGCGTGGTTTTATATCCCATTTTTTCCGCGTACATAGTGTACATTCTATATAGCATGGAAACCCAGTCCTGTGCTTCCGTGCCGCCAGCGCCCGCGTGGAGCGTTAAGATAGCGTTTAAACTATCATACTTTCCGTTTAAAAGCGTTTCTAGTTTTAAGTTTTCTAGCCTTTCTTCAAGGTTTTTAAGCTCTGTGTTAAGCTCGGAAAACAGTTCTTCGTCTTCTGAGCCTGAAAGCATTTCTATCATAGCTTTAAGGTCGGCAAAAGAGCTGTCAAAATTTTTAATAAGTTCTAACTTTTCTTCTGCACGCCTTTGCTTTTTGCCAACTTCTTTAACTAACTTTAAGTTCTCGTAAAAGCCTTCACTCTCTTTTTCTTCTTCACACTTTTTTATTGTGGCTTTTAAGCCTTCTTCGTCAAAGGCACCCCCTTAAAAAAGTGTACTCGTTTTCTAAGTTTTTTAGTTTTATTTGCTGATTATCTAAAATCATGTTAACTCCTAATAGCCAAAAGCAGCGAATGGGTCTTCAATGTTTTGCTCTTTATCCATTTCGTAGAAGGTGTACGTCAAGTAGTTATGCGCGTGTTGGTTTCCAACTACACCCAAAATGCCCGCTGGAACAACTTCAAAAGTTTCGTCTAGCGTGTAGCTTAAAAGGTGACCGTTCACTTTGCTAATTCTAAAAGTGATGGAGATGTTTATAGAGTTTTGTGGAACGGAGTCTACATAAGGGCTACTTGTTACAGGATTGTAATAATTTGAAGGTATGGCATCTTGGTCCATAACAACTTTAAACTCGTAGTAGGAATCGTAGGAGAGCCTATCGAAATATACAAGCGTTGTTGTGCTTGGAGATATGTCTAACAAAAAGTCATGAGCGTCACGCTCGCCATTAGCAAATTTATCTGTGTACGTATAGGTTTCTGGCTCTTCTTCTATAACATAACTTTCCTGCCAAACGTAGTTTTTTGTGTTGCTTCTTTTAGAAATGCCGTCGGCGTTCGTGTACACAATTCTGCAAGAACTATCTAAAAAGGAACTCGTTCCCTTTTTATATGAAATTTCCAAATTGTTTGCATAGTCGCTAACCTTACCATTTCTTTTGAAGATTGCATACATATATTGCGTGCCAATAGCAGCGTCCGCTTGTCCGCTCATAATTGCATAGCAGCCTGCGCCATTAGCAAAAATATTGTAAGAGTATTCCCACAAACTATACGCGTTTTTAAATACTGGTAAAGTCTCGGTGTTACCGCCGTCTTCTTCACCATCTCCTGTATCCGTCGGCGGAGTTGGAATAACTTCTTCCGGAAGGTCGGGCTGAACGTTAGAGCTAGAACTAGCCGCCGCGCCACCAAACACAAAACCTAAAACTAGTGCCACTAGTAAAATTGCAACAATAGAATAATATCTTAAACGTTTAAAAATCATTTTAATTTCCTTTTATTAAATAAACTTGTATGTAATTAACTCATTTGAAATATTTGAACAGCAGTAGAAAAACAATCTGCCGTGATAGGTAAGAAAGATACGTTGTTTTTGTAGTCTTCCGTAGTAGTAATAGAGTACAACGCTCCTGTCTTCTTACTAATTCTAATTTCAATTGTAATTGCATTTATATCTACACTTTCAACAAGCCCTGTTGAAGTGAATCCGTTATAGTACCCCTCGGTTAACTTATCTAGTTTATAGCTAAGCTTGATTATATAATAACTCGAATTTGATAATTTGTCAAATACATAATTAACGTTATTTTTATTTAGTTCTAATCCTCTTAAAGCATATAAATTTGGGCGAACCTCGCTATTACGCTCTCTTACGTCTATCTCTTCGTCTGTAAAGTTATATGTGCGCTCGGCGTAGTTTACGTTGTAGGTCTTTCTCTTCTCAGCTTTTTCATAGGTTATGCGTTCATATTCATAATACGTAGCCGTAGAACCAGCTAAGGGATTAGAGTTAGTGGTAAAATATTCTAAGAATAGTTCGCCCGTTTCCGCGTTTAAATTTTCACTGCCCGCAAAGCTTTGAATTGCACTCACGCCCATAGAGTTTGCGTCTACGCTCATGGTAAAGGTAGAAGTGTAGCCTTCTAGTAATATATTATATGAATACTCCCAGAGCTTATCCCAAGTTTTAAAGGTTGGAAGGGTTACGTCTTCTTCTTCGCTATCCTCTGGGCCCTCTGGAAGATTAGGGTCTTCTACGCTGCCCGGGTCTTCGGGCAAAATTGGGTCTATGGTACCGCTTGTGGTGCCATGGCCGGAAAAGGCAGTTACGCAAACTATCATAACCACTAAAAGTGATAAAATTATATAGTATTTAACTTTTTTAAATGTCATATGTCACCGCTTTTATTCTACAAAAATTTTAAGCGTTTGTAAAGATAGTTTTATGAATTTGCGTAAAATAAGTTTAAAAAACCGTTTTAAATTAAAAATTTATATGATATAATACCACTATGTTTAAAAAGAAAGAGGCTCAGCCGCTTGTAAGGGTGAATCCAGACCCAGCCATTGGGCTAACTGATAGCGAGCTAGAAGAGAGAAAAAAGAGAAAACTAGAAAACGTAGCTAAAAACAAGAGTTCTAAGAGCGTGCTTAGAATAATTTTTGACAACGTTTTTACCTTTTTTAATTTAATTTGGATTATCATATTTATAGCACTTGTAAGCGTGGAAGCATACTCCGACCTTGTGTTCATGCTGGTGGTAGTTTTAAACACGCTTATTGCCATAATTCAAGAGATAAAGGCAAAGTACACCGTGGAAAAGCTCTCCCTTGTATCTTCGCCAAAACTTGTGGTAATTAGAAATGGTAAACGCGTTTATCTTCACACAAACCACCTTTACCTCGACGACATAATAGAGTTAACCGTTGGAAATCAAATTCCGGCAGACTGCATAGTTGTATCCGGCACGGCGGAGCTTAACGAAAGCTTACTTACTGGCGAAAGCAACGCCATTAAAAAAGTGGAAGGCGACACCCTTCTTGCCGGCAGCTTTATATTCTCCGGCACAGTGCTTGCTAGGGTAGACAAACTTATTAAAGATAGCTACATAAACACAATTGCAAGCGAAGCCAAAAAGTTTAAAAAGCCAAACTCCAATTTGTTTAACGACCTTCAAACTATAATAAAGTACATAGGCATAATAATAATACCAATCGGCGGGCTAATGTTCTTAAATAACTACCTTAGCTTTAAAGGCGACCCGAACTGGCTAAAACTTGCAATAACAAAAACGTGCGGCTCTCTTACCGGCATGATACCCGCAGGAATGTTCTTGTTAGTAACAATTGCGCTAGCTGTTGGCGTAATAAAACTTGCTAGAAAACACACCCTTGTAAAAGACCTATACAGCATAGAAATGCTAGCCCGAACAAACATGCTTTGCCTAGATAAAACGGGCACAATAACAGACGGCACAATGAACGTAACGCACTTTGAGAGCTTTAACAAAAGCATAAACTTTGAAAAGCTTGTTCAAAACATTCTCTCCGCGCAGAAGAGTTCAAACTCCACCTTCAACGCCCTTCTTTCCCGCTTCGGTACGGAAAATTCGATAGAACTTGAAAGCGTGTTAGAGTTCTCTTCGGAAAGAAAATTTTCCGCCACAAGAATGAGCGGCACCACCTACCTTTTAGGCGCACCGGAATTTAGCTGCAAAAACATTCCGGAAAACGTAATGCTAGAAATAGAAAAGCACGCAAAGCTTGGCGAAAGAGTGCTTTTGGTAAGTAAAACGCAAGAAAATATAGACGAAGAGCATTTAGAAAAGTTGCCAAACACAAGCACGCCCGTGGGCATAATTACCCTAGTAGACCATATCCGCGATGACGCCATAGACACAATAAACTGGTTTAAAGCCAACGGCGTTAAAATTAAGATAATATCCGGCGACAACCCAAGCACAGTTAGCACAATAGCCAGGCGCGTTGGCGTGGAAAACGCGGAAAAATGTATAAGCCTAGAAAATTTAAGCCCGCAACAAGTGCAAACGATAGCCGACCAATACACCGTTTTTGGCAGAGTGACGCCAGAACAAAAACATATACTTATAAAGCAGCTTAAAACGCTTGGCTATGTTGTGGCAATGACGGGCGACGGAGTAAACGATACGCTTGCCTTAAAAGAAGCAGATTGTAGCATTGCCATGGCGGACGGAAGCGACGTAGCAAGAAACCTTTCAAGCTTAGTTCTAATGGACAGTAAATTTTCCAATCTTCCAACCGTAGTAAAGGAAGGCAGGCAAGTAATAAACAACGTGCAAAAATCGTCAACGCTATTCTTAATGAAGACGCTGTTTACAATAACTCTTTCTTCCATTTTACTGTTTATTGCCCTTGTCACGTTCACGCCTACCGCATATCCATTCACGCCAAAGCAGCTGTATTTACTAGAATTCTTTGTAATTGGAATACCTTCCTTCCTGCTAGCGCTGCAACCGAACGACGACCAAATAAAAGGCGACTTCATACCCGAAGTGTTAAAGAAGGCAGTGCCAAGCGCGCTCTTAATGCTACTAAATGTATCCGTGATACTCGTTCTTGGCAAATTCTCCGTGATAAACGTAGCCGAGCAGCAAACGCTATGCGTGCTCACACTTACGATAACAGGCTTCATAAACCTTGTAAAACTCTGTTATCCTTTCAACAAGCTTAGAACGTTCTGCGTTATAGCAAACGGCATATTTATAACCGTAGTTACAGCGCTTATTCCGGAATTCTTTGAAATGCAACTCTTTAACGGCACAATATTCCTAATACTTGGCATAATAGTGCTCTACTCCGTACCGCTTCAATTTGCCTTCCCAATAATTGAGAAGTGGATATCTCCAATGTTCAAGCGTAGAAAGAAAAAGCCCAAAAATAGCAAAAACAAAGAAATTGAGTTGAAATAAAAGAGCTTTTAGCCTAAAATAAAGTTAACCCCACCAAAGCACTTGGTGGGGTTTTTTGAATACTTTTACCGTTTTCGTCATTTGGAAATTTGTTTAAAAAAGAAGCCGAAATTTCTCTGCTGCATTTTAGTTAAAAATTAAAAGCAAAGTTTTGCTTTTTCTATGGTCGAAATTTCACAGCATCGCGCAAAAATGTAGACTTCCACAGTTTACCCGCGAAGCCCCGCCCAGCTTCCGCCATTAAATTCTCCAGCGCGCTCCAAATCGTCATTTCGACCGGAAGAAATTATTTGTTTATACTTTTCCTGCACTTAATGCTAGACGCTAAATTTGTTATTAAACTTTTGCCCTTTTGCAGTGGAGAAATCTCGGCTACTTTTTCTATGGCTGAGATTTCTCCACTTCATATTGGCTTTTGCTATAAACCTTATTTTCCATCTAGCATTAACTTTAAAACTAACCCCCACGCTCTTTCCTTTCGGTCGAAATGACGAAAGCAGGGCTTCGCATTTTAAAATTCTTTAACGCCATGCTTTTACCCGCGAAATCCCTACCCCGCCGTCATTCTTACAAAAAAACCATAAAAAAGCTAGCCTTTTAAGTCCAACCCAGTTTGTTAACAAATTAATCAGGCTGTTCAAAACAAGCGAGACAAGGCTCGACAAATGAGCCCAAGCAGGCGCGTACATAAACGTACGTAACTGTTTGGGCTCGTTTGGCAGAAACACAGTATCGCGCAGTTTTTGGGCAGCCTGAGATTATATCACATACAATTCAAATATATTTATTATCATGCCTATAATTGCGCTAAAAACGTAAAGCATGCCAAGTATAAAAAGATTTTCTTTTATATTCTTGTTCTTTGTAAAAAGTATAACAAGCCCAAGCCCCGCGCCCGCACATAACCCAGCTACTAAACTTCCAAAACTAAGCACGCCGCTAAAAAATAGCTCGCAAAATAGCACACTCACCGCGCAGCTTGGCACAAGCCCAATAAGTGCAACAAGAAGGGGTTGGAACATGCTGTTAGCTACAAATATTTTGGAAATATTTTCAATACCAATAAGGTATACGGCAATGTTTATAATAACAGACGCAAGTAAAAGATAAAAAGCAATGTCTAGTGTGTGCTCTAACGCGTGCAAAAATATGTTACCCGTAGAATGCTCGTGCCCAGCGCGTTTGAACTTTATCTCGTCTTTACTATGACTATGCCCAGCGTGGCAACTGCAATGGTCGCCATCTTCTTCAATTCCTGAAAAGTGGCAAGAAGAATTTAAATTCTCAGCAGGTACAACATTTCGCTTTCTTACTAAAACATAGTCTACAAAATATCCCACCCCCGTGCCTACTACAAACTTTATTGCAAGTAGCACTATTATAGTTAAAATACTGTTGGGCTGGGAAAGCATAACTGGAATAGCTTCGTCAGACGTTGCTATAAACACAGCAAGAAGCGTACCCATAGTGATATGTTTTTTAGAATACAAATCCGCCATAACGCCAGAAAAGCCGCACTGCGGAATCTGCCCAAGTGCGCTAGCAACTAGCGGCCCCGTTTTTTTAGAAGTTTTCAAAATATTTTTATGTGAAAAGAAAGCCACCAATAGATACACAAGGTACAAAATTGGCAGCGCGCTAAGCGTTTCAAAAAAGGCCTCTTCAATAGCTTCGAACATCTTTTCCCCTTAAAAATAAAATATGCTAGTAAATACTATTACAAATTTCAAAAAAAATCAAGAATAAAAACATTAAAATAACAGAAAAATTTGTATAAGAATATATTAAATTTAAAAATTTGTTATCTAAAACACAAATCTTATTCCCAAATTTCATTTTTACTTTACTTGCAATATTAATGAATTTGGTGTAAACTACTTGTATGTTAATTGAAGGCGCGGTGGAAGAAATAATTTTTAGAAACGATGGCAATGGCTACACCGTGTTTTATTTTGAGCACTCCGATATGCACACCGTTTGCGTGGGCAAATTTTTGCAAATAAGCGTTGGCGCACACTTAAAACTTGAAGGAAATTTTGTAACCAACGCAAAGTACGGCGAGCAGTTTCAGGTGGATAGTTTTGAAACGCTTTACCCCACTTCAAAAGAAGGTATTAGAAAATATTTAGGCAGCGGACTTATTAAAGGCGTTGGCCCGGTTACCGCAAAGGCAATTGTGGACGTTTTTAAAGAAGACACGTTAAACGTGATAGAATTTGCACCTAAGGAGCTAGCTAACGTTCGCGGCATAAGCGAGCGCAAGGCGGAAATGATTGGCGAAGCCTTCCGCGAGCTTAAACACCTTCAAAACACCGTGATATTCTTGCAAGGTTACGGGCTAACCGTGAACATGGCTATTAAGATATTTGAAGTTTACCAAAACAAAACTGTGGAGATTATAAAGGAAAACCCGTATAAACTTGTGGAAGACGTGGAAGGCATAGGTTTTGCCACCGCAGACAAGATTGCTAGAAGCCTAGGCATAGACAGGCGCAGCGAGTTTAGAATCCGCGCCGGATTTTTATACTGCCTTACTGACGCTAGCGAGAAAAACGGCCACACATATCTACCAAAAGAAGACCTTTTTAAAAACGTATCCAAGCTTTTAGAAATTGAAGAAGAAGAAAGCTTTAAAAAGGTGCTTGAAGACTTAATTTTTGATAGAACGGTAACCAACACCTTTATTTTTCCGCACGACGCCGTTATGCTCACAAAATATTTTTACTATGAAAGAAGCATAGCGGATAAACTTGCGCTTCTATGTTGCAGTTTAACAAGCACAGAGCTAAACGTAGATAATGAAATAAAGCACTTTGAAGAAGTGAACAAAATCACCTTTCACCCAGACCAAAAGAAAGCAATAATAAACGCCGTAAACAGCGGCGTGAGCATAATAACGGGCGGCCCGGGCACAGGCAAGACCACAATTGTAAAATGTATAATAGAGCTTTTAGAAGCGCAGCGCAAAAAAATTCTGCTCACAGCCCCCACAGGCAGAGCAGCGAAAAAACTCTCCGAAGCCACGGAGCGCGACGCACGCACTATACACCGCGCTCTTCAAGTGGATTTTAGAAGCAAGCGTTTTATCTTCAATGAACAAAATCCGCTTCCCTATAACGTAATTATTGTGGACGAAGTGTCTATGGTAGACGTGCCGCTAATGTGCAATCTTTTAAAGGCAGTAGCGCGCGACACCAAGCTAATTTTTGTTGGGGATAAGGACCAGCTGCCAAGCGTGGGCGCGGGCAACGTGCTTGAAGATATGCTAACAAGCGGAGTTATCAGCGTGGCGGAACTAACTCAAATTTATAGGCAGAGCGAAAAGAGCTTAATTATTTCAAACGCGCACAAAATAAACGAAGGCGAAATGCCGGAAATAGACAATAAAAGCCAAGACTTTTTCTTTGACAGCAAAGTGGAGCTTGAAGACATTAAAACAACAATTGTGAACATGGTTACTACACGCATACCTAAATTTAACGGCATAGACAGCATAAAAATTCAAGTGCTTGCCCCGCTTAAAGCCGGCGTGTGCGGAATTGAAAACTTAAACCGCGAGCTTCAAGCAAAACTAAACCCGCCAAAGAATTTTAGAAAGGAGCTTACAGTTGGGCAAACAATCTTCCGCGAAGGCGACAAGGTTATGCAAATGTCTAATAACTACGACTTAGAGTGGACGCGCCAAGTTGGGCTCTACACGGAAAACGGTGCAGGCGTATTCAACGGAGATATCGGCTACATTCATTCAATAGATGTCCAAACGGGCGAAGTGGAAATTTGGTTTGAAGACGGCAGAGAGTGCATATATCCAAGAACGGAACTTAGCCAACTTTCCCTTGCCTACGCCATAACTATCCACAAAAGCCAAGGCAGTGAATTTGACGTTGTGATAATTCCAATTATTTCTGGCCCGAGTTTGATACTTAATAGAAATTTAATTTACACAGCGGTAACGCGTGCAAAAAAAATGGTAGTACTCGTTGGCGAAAAAAAGAATTTAAAACGAATGATAGGAAATAAATTTATTTTAAAGCGCCATACTGCACTAAAAAAATTATTGATTGACGCCTATAAAAAGGCAAATATATTATTTAATTAAATATGAAAATTCTTGAATTAATTTTTCCAAATAATATTAAATGCATAAATTGCGGTAAAGAAATAGAGAGCGAAAAAGTATTTTGCAAAAACTGTGAAAATAAAATAAAAATAATAAATTCTCGCGAAAAAATAAATAATTTAAATATTTATTCTCCTTTTAAATACTGCGATATAATTAAAAATTTAATATTGAATTTTAAATATAATAATAAAAAATGTCTTGCTTATCCGCTAGCAAAATTATTAGTAAAAAACTATAATTTTAAAAATATAGATTTTATTACCTTTATACCGCTAAATAAAAATAAATTAAAAATTCGTGGATTTAACCAAGCTAAGCTTCTTGCAAAGGAATGATTAGCCCACAAAAAAACTTCCCACATAAAAGTAGGAAGTTTTATTATTTTAAGATTTTTTCCAGTAGTAATTACGATAAGTAGTTTTTAAGCAAGTAGCAGCAACCGCCGGGTCTGAAAGGTCTTCTGTAATACTTGTCCCACTTGTAGCAGTAGAACTAGAACCTTCTATTCCTTATCATACTCCCTTGGCTTTTTTAAGAGCTTTATCTCTTCTAGGTGCGTTTCAAAAAAATATTTATCGAAATCTCTTGGCAAGTTGTACTTCTTAACTATCTCCGCATTTGGATGCGCTTTAGCGTAGTTTATAAACTGCCTTGATATTGTTTCAAAAAATTTATCTGCCCACCTTAAATTTTGTATATGTTTTTTAAATTCTTCATTTTCCGCCACGCTATCTATGGCTTCAATTTCGCCCTTGGCTGCCTTATATTCTTTTTCTAACCTAAACATAGTTATTTTTCTTGTACTAGGCCTTGAATTCTGACACAAAAAGTTATATATTTCTAAATTTCTTTCCCTTTCTTCAAGCGTTTGGTATCCCCAGTTAACTTCACGAACTTTAAGTTCATAATCTGAAATGTTAAACTGAAAATCTTTTAATAGAGAGTATTTTAATTTACATGAACGAATGCTTTTAACAAGCTCCGCCCTTCTTTGAGCAAGATTTTTTCTATAAAAATTTTTTACGTATCTATCAAAATTTTCATCTCCCGTAGGGCGAGTAAGTTCTAAAAACCTTTCCACATTATTAAAAAATATGCTATCTAATTCTGTTGGCTTTTCGTACCACATATGCACCCCCGTTTTTATTAGTATAGCATAACGTGAAATTTTGTCAAGGTTTAAAGTTTTTAAATTTTACGATAAACTTAAACATTCGTTACTACTTGCCACTCTCCGTCTACCTTTTGAAGACTTGTGCCGTTTATTCCTTCAAGATACTCCGTTACACCCGGGAAAGTTTGAACAGTGCTAGAAAGCTCAAACTCGTTTGTGTCTTCGTTTAAAGTTAACGTTTTTTTGTAAGTTGTGCCGCAGTGGGTAAAGTATACGTGAATAGTTTTGTTGTCTTGCTGAACATAGGCGTTTGGCTGCGTTCCCATGCCTAGTTCTATCATGTAAGTGGCGCTGCGCTCTGGAATGTAGTAAAGTTTGCCCACATTATCAAGTAGAATAAAGCCTATTGTTGTGTTAGCCGTTCTAGAACCCAAATAGTTATCGTAAACTGGCACACATTGAACGTATTTATCTTCAAGTGCTTGACCATTTAACGTTATTGTATAGTTGCTTGCCGTTGCGGAATTGAACTGCGAGTATATGGCTATTTTTGCCTTGCCGTCTAGCGTTGTACCCGAAAGTATATAGCTAGTACTGCCGCTGCGCATGGTGTAATAAAGGTCGTAGATATCCTCTCCGCGCCACGTTGGAGCTGAACTACCAAGCGTTAACACACCGCCCTTATATTCCGAGCCATACGCTATAACTACCACATATCTAGAATTACTTGTAACATACGCCCCGCTTTGCCAGCGCTTGTGCCTATATAGCCTATAAAGCATGCCGTAGCCAGATAGGTTGCTTAGTGCCGTGCCCGTTTGGGTAAGGTCTGGCGTGGTCTGCTCTAAGTAGCTTGCGTTGTTGCCCGTTTGAATTGTAATATAATAGGTATCATCTAACACTTGCATATGAAGGTCGCGGTGTCTATTTAAAATCACTATGTTTCTGCCGTCTATTTTAACAAACATACTTTCTATTACGGATATCTGCGTTGCAACGTCCGCCGCCTTTATCATTAGCCTATAATTTTTCTTTTTTGGGAAAAATTCAAAGTCGAGTGGAAGCGTCATGGGATTGGTAAAATTTTCCGTAAATTCAAACGTCTTTAAAAGCACGTCGTCGGCATAAGCGCTAAATTTAACGCTATCTTCATTAACTGGAAAATCGTGTACATTTAGCTCTAAGTGCACCTTTATTTTAGCCGTAGGCTCGCACCTAAAAAATATGTAAACGGCGTTGTTATTTGTATCTCTTGTACCAAGAATTAGATTTTCTTCCGCGCCCATGTTAAAGGTTTCTATTATGCCGCTATCTCCGCCGCCAGTTCCGCCACCGCTATTTTCAAGCGCGGTCACACGCGTGTTTAAGCCGGAAATGTCGCTCTCGTTCTGCTCTACACTGTCTTCAATACTCCCAAGTTGCGTAGTATGCCCGCTTACAGTTGTGGAGAGCGTAGAAAGTGAAGTTTCTAGCGTTCCTATCTCTGTATCATAGCCGCTGACAGTGCTTGAAAGCGTAGAAACCGTGCTTTCTAGTGTATCCATGTTTGTATTTAAGGTAGAAACAGAGCTTTGAAGCGTGCTAATGTTTGTTTCTACCGCTGCAATGTCGTCGTCTATGCCGCCGAGCTGTAAGTTAATAGTGCTAATTTGAAGCGCAATGTTGTCTGTAAGCGTATCTAGCGTAGAGATATCTTGAAGCATGTTTGAAATATTAGTTTGAATTGTGGATATATTAGTGTTAATTAAACTTATTGAATTGGTATTTGCGTCTATATCGTTTTCCGCAGTGGTTAGCCTTGTATCTAAACCTTGAATGCTGCTTGAATAACCTTGCACCGTGGTTTGAAGGTTGCCCATTTGCGTCTCTAAAACGTCTTGCGCACTTTCTAACGTTATCATGCTACCTTCTATTGCTTCAATATCCGTGTTTATGCCGGAAATTTGCGTGCTTATTGAACCCACCGTGCTTGAAAGCGTGGTTAAAGTGTCGTCTAAGTCGTCTAGCTCGGTGTTAACCGTGGTGAACTGGTCGTCGTGCAAGTCTAGCTCGGTGTGAATGTTGTTTATCATGGTGTTTATAAGCGTAATTTCCTTTTCCGCGTCTTCCAAACTATCTTGCGTGGTGGATAGGCTGTTTTCAAGCGTTGTTATTCTATTTAGCGCCGAGCTGAGTGACGAGTTTATAGCTATAATATCCTGCTTGTTTTGCTCCGTTTGGTCAAAATAGCTCTCTAAGTTTAAAAGGCGAGATATTAACGCTTCAACTTCTTCCTTTAAACTCTTTAAATCCGAGGCAAGCGCGGCAGCTTTTCTAAGCACGGCAATTCGCTTTTCTAATTCTTCTAACATTGGTTTTACTTCCATAATTTTCCCCTTTTTAGAAAAGTTTATGGGTAAAAAGTGCTATTTTCAAGCTATACTGACAAAAAATACTTTTAAAATCTATAAAAATATGCTAAAATTAGGCAGCAAAAGGAGAAAACTATATGCTAAAAACTAAAAAGGGTAGAATAATATTCTTTACAATAGTTTTGCTTGCTGTGGCTGTGGCAATAATATTAGTTACCGTGCTTATGCCCACACCTAGCCTACTTGCTGCAAAAGAAAACTTTGACAACTTTATTGCTACCCATGATAGAATAGACAACAAAGAAAACGACGTAGTTGTAGACAACACAGAATACTACGAAACAAGTGTGCTTGCGTTTAGCGGACTAAACGAGGAAAACAAGACAAACCTTCAAAATTACTATAATATTAATCAAGCTATATTCTCACTTGAAGATTTTATAGCTCAAAACCTTACCTTTACGTATCGCTCAGATGCCTATAACTCGGAATCCGGCGAACTTCAAACAGCTGTAAACAATGCGGAGCGTGCGTATGAAGAGTTTTACGAGTACTGCGACGCCTACGTAAAGCCGCTTATTGGGGAAACAATAAGCGAATCTGACCAAAACAATATTGCTGAGCGCTTTTTAGAAAAGTATTCCCTTGTAACCCAAGCAAATATAGACGTGTTTAAATGCGCAAGCGACGTGCTACTTAGTAGCGCCACGCGCGGCATTGAAGTGAACGAATATTCCTTAACTTACGTATCAAGCGTATGCCAAGCAGCTGTAAATGTGTATGGAAATTTAGAACTAGCTAACAGCCTTTTAAATAACACCAGAATTTACGTGCTTGCTTTAAGCGTGTATAACTACACAGACGTTCATATACAAGCGCTAAACAATGCGTTTAGTTCGCTCTTGGAGGTGGAAGCATGAAAAAGATAGTTATTTTAGCCTTAACCCTTTGTATGTGTCTGCCACTTGCCGCTTGCGGCGAAGACGACACCTTTTGGACGCAAACACTTAGCCAGTTTGAACTAATACTTGGCTCTGACGAAACACCAAAAAATGAGGACCTATTTTTAGGCGCGGAGTTAACATATTCTAGTAACATTGAAGACGCCCTAGACCCAAACTTTTTTGAAGCAATTTTTCAATATGAAGCGGTAAGAGAGTTTGTAGAACTTAACACCTATGAAGAAATGTTACACCTTTCTTTTAACATGGCAGTAAGATATTACAAGAATTTCGGGCTTATCACGCTAAACACCACAGACGGAAACGTTAGGCAGGCTCATGAAAATTTAAGAACTGGCATAGAAGAGTTAAGCGAAGAAGTTAGTGCTTTCCGCACGGCAAAGGCAGACTTTGAAAAGGCGCTTGAAGGCATTGAAGCAAAAGACTTATACCAAAGCGAAATAACAATGCAAGAATTAAAGGAGTATAAGCGCGCCTTTTCTTCCTTAATTTTAAAGACAAGCGAAGTAAATCACGAGTTCTTAAACACCTACGAGCTTTCCTACTCTCAAATTAAAACAGCGGAAGATACAGATATAAGCTACTGTTACAATTCTTCCATAGCCCAAATTGTGTACGCCTACAACCTATATGCCTTTGGCGAGTTTGACGGCGACTACACGGAAAACGAAGAGGTTTTAAGCTATATAAATATCTTAAACCTTGCAATACAAAATTTTACAAACGATAATTTCGATGCGTGGCACGATATCTACACAAGGTTTTTAGTTGAAATAGAGCTTTACAAAACAGCGCTAAACGAAGTAGACCTATTAAACACGGAAAATTTAGATAGCGAAGGCGTAGCTTACGTAAATAAAATAAATAACTTTTTAAACGACTACGTTCAAGTGCTTTACTCTGCCACAGCAGGACTAATAAAAGGAAATTAAATGGACACACAAAAATTAGCAAATCTATTATACCCAAACGCAAAGCCAGTGGAATATTGGCTAGAAAAATATCCACCGCGCGAGCTTAAACGCGGCGCAGAAGTTACGCGTTTAGCGCCCAGCCCTACGGGATATCTTCACACAGGGCACGCATACAGCGCGCTAATAAACAAACTCACCGCAGAAAAAAGCGGCGGAATATTCTATTTAAGGCTTGAAGATACAGACCAAAAGCGCTTAATTGAGCACGCCGGCGACATAGCATACAATATGCTAGTCAGCTATAACCTTTCTCCAAACGAAGGTTACCGCGGCGACGAGCTTGCACAAATTGGCGATTACGGCGATTACGTTCAAAGTAAGAGGTTAAATATATATCAAAGCTTTGCAAAATTTTTAGTAGAAAAAGGCAGAGCCTTCCCGTGCTTTTGCAAGAAGAGTGAAGGCATAGAAGACGTGGAAGAGCGCAGGCAAAAGCAGCTTGAAGAGAGCGGAGAAATTTTAGAGCACGACCCTTGCAGAAATTTAAGCCTAGAAGAGATAGAAGAAAAACTTGCTGCTGGCGAAGAGTTCGCGCTAAAACTTAAAAGTAAGGGTGACCCGGAAAAAACCTTTAAATTTACCGACCTTATTAAAGGCGAGCGCGAAATTAGAGAGAATGCCAAAGACATAGTGCTCATGAAAAGTAATGGCATTCCACCCTACGCCTTTGCGCACGCGGTAGACGATAGCCTAATGCACACCACAATAGTTGTGCGCGGCGAAGAGTGGTACCCTTCACTATCTGCGCACATAGAGCTATTTAAAGCGCTTGGCTTCAAGCCGCCAAAATACGCCCACACCCCAGTTATTTGCAAACTAGACGAAAACGGCAATAAGCGTAAACTCAGCAAGCGCAAAGACCCAGAAGCCGACGTAAGATATTTTATAGTTGAAGGCTATCCAAAGGTAGCGGTTATAGAATATCTATTAAACCTGTTAAATTCCGACTTTGAACCATGGCGCGCAGCTAACCCTACGCTAAGCTATAAAGAGTTCCCGTTTAGCATAGAAAAAATTGGCTCCAACAACCCTATGTTCGACTTTGTAAAGCTAGCAGACGTATCAAAAAACTACATCTCTCACCTAACCGCCGACGAAGTATACAGCATGCTAGTAGAATGGGCAAAGAGTTTTGACGTAGACTTCTGCAAGACGCTCACGGAAAACGCGGACTTCTCAAAAGCCGTGCTTAACATTGACCGCGACGTGCCAAAGCCTAGAAAGGACATCTCCAAGTGGAGCGAAGTAAAAAGTTATTACGACTATATGTTTTACGGCATAAAAACGTACGAGCTAGACGGCTTAGACAAGAAGAAATTTAAAGAAATAATAGCCGCCTATAAAGATATTTATAGCGAAGAAGACGACAAAGAAACGTGGTTCAATAAAATAAAAGCCATGGCAGAAAGCCTAGGCTACGCCACCAATAATAAGGATTATAAAGCAAATCCCGAAAGCTACAAAGGAAACGTAGCCGACGTGTGCACATATATCCGCTTAGCGCTCACCGGCCGCAAGAACTCACCAGACATATACAGCATAGCCCGCGTTCTCGGCGCCCGCGAAGTGAATAGAAGATTTGAAAAGGTGGTATAAAGGTATATAAAAAAGACGCATTAATTAAAATGCGTCTTCAGGCTGTTGAAAAACGGCGCGAACGAAAAATTCTTTAGAATTTTTCTTGCTGCGTTTACTGAAAAACGCCTAAAAACAGTCATTTAGGTCACTAAACTCCTGCTTTTAGGCATTTTTCGAGCCTTGCCTCGCTCGGTTAAAGAACAGCCTGATTTAATTTGTCTACAGTCTAAAGACGCATTAATTAAAATGCGTCTTTTATAGTTTTACACTTTTTTGCGCCTGAACACTTAACTTTTTACCTTCTTTAATAGTTTGCGCTTCCGTTTTAGCTTGTTTCCAGCTTTTTTCGCTTTAAATTTCTTCTTTTGCTAATAGTTTTTACTAGCTTAGATTAGCGCCTTACGGCGCGGATTTCCTAACTTAACTAAAATTTCCAATTATTTTTGTTACGCTTGGAAATTTGCCCATCTCTCCACTAACTTATTGAGATTTTGAAAGCAGGGCGCGCGCAGCGAGTATCATAGGCATTGTTAGTATAACCGATATAGCCGAACGCATTGACATAGTTCACAGAGTAAGTACCAGACGAATAAGGCGAACGGAGCCAATAGTAATAATCCCAACTTCTTGCTCCTGAATCTGCTGCTGTACCTTGCGTTATGGTTATTTTTGATGCTTCGTAGTAGCTTAAAAGCCAGAGTTTATCTTTTGTAGTATCAGGATCAATTCCTGCTACTCCTTTTGTTTCTACTCCATCCTTCACATCGGCATCAAATGTTACTGCTGCACCTGATGTACTACCACCCATTCTTGAATATAGTTCAGAAAGACTCCTTCCTTCTATCATGCTATATACTGGTGAACTTGTTATATTAAACACATCTAAAAAGTTTTCTGGTTCTGTTTGTCCTGTTGCTTTTGCCGGAATTCTATCCGAGCCACTACGTTTATATCCTCTATATACGTCTGTTCCTGTTAGATACTCTCGGATATTACTTACTGCGTAGTCATTTACGTTTACTGTATTTTCATATTCGTCTAATCTTGGATATGAGCCAGAATTTGTAAAATTATTTTCAAAACAACAAACAAACACGTTTTCTATATAGGTATCTAATAGAAAATAGTAACTTCCGCTTAAAGTGGTATTTTGTGTGTAATTTGCTACACTCTCTACGTCTGTCCCTTCTTCATTTTCCTTTAATACCATGCGCCATACTAGTGGGGTTATTTCATGTGTTGTTGGGTCTTCATATTCTCCCATTGTAATAGTCCAGTAACCGTCTACAACATCTGTGGTACCTGGATCGTCTGCTACCCATTCTAAATAATCGGTAACCGATGGAAAATATTCTGTAAATTCAAAATTTAATGCAATAGGCTGACTTAAACTGCTACTAAAATTATTTAAAGTTAGCGTAATAGTATAAGTAGCCGTTCCCGGCTGTTCTCCGTTTTTCTCCGGAATTTTAATAACTCCGCCTGTTACGCTCTCTTCCGCCGTAACGTCTTCACCAAATGAAGCAAGCGCGGTAGTTAGCGCTGGTGTTGAACCGTCCGCTGTGGAGTAGTTTACTATTGTGGCATTTACTGGAAATTCTGAGTAGTTTGTAAAGGTAAAGTTGTACCTTATTACCTTGTTTGTTTCGTCAAACTCTATTGTTCCAATGCTCCAAGCCGTCATTGCGCCGTTTGATGCTGTTCCTACCGGAGTATCGTCAAACGTTGTAGCAGTTTGTCCGGTTTCCGTCTGCTCGGTAACTGCGTCGTAAGAATAGCCTATATATTTATAGTCTGTTCCCGTAGTATCCACTGCATCTGCAAGTGAGCCTGTGCTAGCGCCCTTTTGAATTTGCCCGTTAACCTTTACGTACACACCTTTTGCTTCAAAGCTAACGTTACTTGTAACGTCTAGGCTAACTTGGCTTGCGGCAAGCACTCCGCACGTTAGCATTGCCATGCTTATGGCAAGTGCAGAAATGCTACCTATAATTCTCGTTTTCTTTTTCATAATATTCTCCTTTGTTATTATTTTATTTTTTAGTTTTTTTATTCTATTTTAGCAAATGTCTTTACATACTAATAGATTATATAGATATATTAACATAGACTGGCAGACTTTGTAAAATAAATTTTATTATTTTTAAAATCACGTAGTGATTCTACCCCCCCCCTCGCATTTTTGTCAAGCGAAATTAATTAGTTTTATAAAAATTCTATTATCCCGCAAAGCTTCTTCGTCAGCCCTTACCATCGTCACCCTGAGCGGAGCGCTGAAGGCGCGCAGTCGAACGGGTCTCCGTCGGGCTAGCAGAGCAATATTTTATTTTGTCGGCTTGCCCCCGTACAAAAATGCTGCTGCACTTTTCTTTTTTACTATAATTTACACTTTTGAATTTTCTGCTCGTTTAGGTAAAATGACCTTGCAAAATTATTTTTGCAAGGTCATTTTACCCCCCCCCCCCGCATTTTTGTCAAGCGAAATTAAACACTTTTCTAGTTTTTTTTACTTTTCCTTTCCTGCCACACTATAGCTTGAACAAAAATGCAGTATTTTAGAAGATTTTTTAAAATTTGTGGCGGGTCGCGGGAGGAGATTCATTCGACTGCATATTAACTAATCTTCGTATTCATGCAATACAACTAGCATACACAACGATTATCACGATTCCTTCCGCTCAGAATGACAGCGGAGTAGAGCCGTTGCAAGAGTCTTCGAAGTCTCTTCGTAGGCTTTATTTCTATGCTCTCCCGCGAAGCCCAACCCCGCTGTCATTCTGAGCAGCGAGCACCCAGCGTTAGCGGTGCGACTATCTGCGAAGAATCTCCTTGCCACCCTAGCTAGCGAGACTCCACCTTATCTTCGGCAGCCCTTACCATCGTCACCCTGAGCGGAGCGCGCAAGCGCGCAGTCGGACTTACAAAGCAAAAAAAACAAAAAAACTAGCCCTTTTTCTTTTCGGCAAAAAGCCAAAATTTAGGCTAGTTTTTTTAGTTAGTCTCTACTAGAATTTAAAATTATGCTTCTTCTCATGCACGCGGATATTATTAGCCAAGTTGCAGAAATGAGCACTAAAATGTAAACTATTATGCTGCCCGCATTGTAGCCACCAAATATCCAGTCTACTAGGTTAAAGTTGAAAATGCCAACTAAACCCCAGTTGATGCCGCCAATGAGCAAAATAATGAAACTGATTATATTTGCTATTACCATTTTTTACCTCCCTAATTTAAGGTTGTGTAAAAAATTTACTTTTATTCATTATGTTAAATTTTCCGCAACAAACATGTTTCTAAATAGCTCGTTCCTATCAAAAAGCTCTTGGAAAGTGCCCACGTCTAAAACTTTTCCTTGGTCTAGGAAATATATCACGTCGGAATTTCTTATTGTGGAAAGCCTGTGCGCAACTATTATAATTGTGCTTTCGCCCTTTAAGGCGTCTATGCTTTTCTTGATATCTTCCTGCGCAAAGTTATCTAAGCTAGACGTGCTTTCGTCAAAAATTATTATAGCGGAATTTCTAAGTAGCGCACGAGCTATGGCTAGCCTTTGCTTTTGCCCGCCAGATAGCTTTATGCCGCCTTCGCCCACACGCGTGTTGATGCCTTTTGGAAGGGAAGAAACAAACTCCCAAAGGCTCGCCTTCTTTAACGCGTCTTCCATTTCTTCTTCCGTGGCGTCCGCCTTTGCTAAGCTCATATTTTCCTTTATTGTCATATCGAATATGTATGGAAATTGGTTCACAAGGGAAATGCCGTTTCGGAGTGTTTCCTTATCTAAGTCGTTTATGTTCACGCCGTCTATAAGAACTTCTCCGCTATCCACAACGTACATTTTAGACATAAGGTTAAGTATTGTGGACTTCCCGCTGCCCGAGCGCCCCACAAACGCCACCGTAGTGTTCGGTTTAATTTTAAAGTTTAAATTTTCAAAAATTTGGTTTGTGGAAGCAATTTTTCTTTGTTTTTTTGTGTTTTTATCGCGTTTTTTGCGCTTTTTATTCTCTTCTTCCTTCTCTTCTTCGTATTCCACGTAAGAATAGCTTACGTTTTTGAATTCTATCTCGCCTTTTAGTTTATCTAAATGCACATTTCCAAAATGCTCTGTTGCGAACCTATCGTCGTCGAACAAGGCAAACATTCTATCCTTGCACACGCGGATTTCTGCAAACTTACTGCTTATGTTGCCCGCAGACCAAACTAGGTCGTAGATATATCCCCTGTTTGAGTACACAATCATGAACGCCGCCATGGTCATTGTGCCAAGGTCCATAAAATATACGCCTAAAATCAATACGCCTATGGTCACAATTTCAATAAGTGTGTTTCTAAAACTCCAAAAGTTGCAGTCCGTCATGCTAAGTTTATAGGAAGCCTTTTTATACGAATCGTAATTTTCCTTAGATACCTCTTCAAGCTTTTGCTCTAAGCCAAGGCTCTTTATGTCCTTTTCGCTTCTAACAATTTCCGTGGTCAAGGAATTAATCTTGTCGTTTTTCTTTCTGGTATCTACCCTATTTTTCTTAAAAACCTTTACACGTTTAATTTCAAATAGTGCGCATATTATTATAAGCCCTATTAAAATTAGCGAAACGTAAACATTTAAAGTTGTAATGTAAATTATAATTACAAGCGCAGACACCATATCCATTAGCGTAATTATTACGTCGGAAAGGTTTGTAACTATACGCTCTGGGTCGGCAACAATTCTTTGAACAAAAGTGCCTATGTCGTTATCGGAATAAGTTTTGGAATTTAATTTAAACGCCTGACGAGCTAAATCAAAATTTAATTCCGACATAATTCTATTTGTGTATTTATAATAAATTCTATTACTTAAATACCACCCAAGCCTTTTAATTATTACAACGCCAATTACAAAAAGTAAAGAATAAATTGCGTCTAAATATAAATTAAAAGTTATTTTTTCTATAATATCTGCAAATAAAATAGTTTGTAAAATATCGCACGCAGAAGCTATTGCATAAATTAAAATATATAAAATTATTTGAATTTTATACCTTTTTAAATAAGGCTTTAACCCTATTTTTGCCTTATTTTCTTTTATTTTTTTATTTTTCATAAAATTACCCCTTTACTAAATTTTTATAAGCGCCTTTTTTGCATAAAAAAAGCCTGCAAAATTCGCAAAGGCTTAAAATTTAAAAAATATTTTCGGCACAATGCGAAACGCTTAAATTATTAAATTTTATTAATTCGACTTTATTCATTTCGCATTATTCCTCCTTTATTTTTAAAATAACATAAGGGCTGACATTTGTCAACCCTTAAATTAAATTTATTTTTTTAAATATTCATAAAAATTATTATATCTAATTTTATTTAATGCCTCATCGCTGTATCCGCGACCTTTTAATTCCATTAAAATATTTTCTACGTCGCAGTAATCCTTTACATCTTCCGGCAGTTCGTCCGTGCCGTTGAAGTCCGTGCCAAACCCAACGCAGTCTATACCGCAAAAGTTTACAATGTAGTCTATGTGGTCGGCCACCGTTTTACTCGTCACTTTGCCGCTAGATAAAAAGTCCGTTACAAAATACACACCTATAAAACCCTTAGTGTCCTTAAAAATTTTTAGCTGCTCATTGGTCAAATTTCTAGTAGTATTACAAAGTGCGTCCACCGCAGTGTGAGAGTTAAATAGCGGCCTAGACGTAAGCTTTGCAAGGTCAAAAAAGCTTTCCCTATTTAAGTGCGCCGTGTCTATTATAACACCGCTTTTTTCAAAAAGTTTTATAACCCTTTCCCCAAAGTCCGAAATACTTCCCTTGCCAAAGCAGCCGCCCGCAAGGCAGTTTGTGTCGTTCCAAGTAAGCCCGGTGTAGAAGGGCTTAAAACTTAAAAACTCTTCTAAGTTATCTTCCTTTAAAAACCAGCAGTCTTCCACGCAAAGTTTAAGTTCTGTGGTAAGTTTTTTACTATCTAAAAACTCCTTTGCCTTCTTAATTTTTGTCATAGGGTCGGAAATTTCGCTCGTCCAAACAGGAGAGCAAAGAAGCTTCAAATACTCTTCTCGCTCGTCTAAATATGTGGGCTTTACGCCTTTTGTTAAATAGTCGTTATGTGTATCTATAATCATATTACTATGTTATACAAAACCTTTTAAAATATTCAATAAAAAAGCCAAAATAGCGTTTTTACTATTTGGCTTTATTTTTACTCACGGTCTGCGCCTATTGCAATTCTAACCTTCTTTAAAGTTTGTTTTGCAATACTTCTTGCGCGCTCTGCACCGCTCTTTAAAATCTCGTCTATTTTTTCCTTATTCTCGTAAATTTCGTTATATTTATCTCTAAGCGGCGTTAGATATTCGTTTGACTTTTCAAAGAGTATCTTTTTCGCTTCGCCCCAGCCAATGCCCGCTTTGAACTTGTTTTCAAGTTCCTTCACTTCTTCCGCGCTCGCAAACAATTTATAGAGCTCCATAATCATATGGTCGGTTGGCTTTGGGTCTGTGGGCAAACTGCTATCCGTAACAATGCTAAAAATCTTCTTCTTTAAAACGCTAGGCTCGCAGAAAAGTTCTATTGCGTTGCCGTAGCTCTTGCTCATTTTTCTGCCGTCTAGTCCCGGAACAGTCTTCACTTCATCGCGAATAATTTCTTTTGGATAGGTAAAAACTTCCCCGTACTTGTTGTTAAAATAGCGAGCGATTTCTTTGGCTATCTCTACGTGCTGCTTTTGGTCCTGCCCCACGGGAACATAGTTTGTGTTGAATAAGAGAATATCTGCCGCCATTAAAATAGGATAGTTATAAAGCCCCATATTCACGCCGGCATCCGAGTCCACACCTTCTTCTTCATTTTTTTGAACCATGGCTTTATATGCGTGCGCCCTGTTCATAAGCCCCTTTGGCGTAAGGTTACAGAGTATCCAGTTAAGCTCGAACACTTCCGGGATATCGCTTTGCCTGTAAAACACAACTTTTTTAGGGTCTAAGCCGCAAGCAAGCCACGTTGCCGCAACTTCGTAGGTATGTTTTTTAAGTTCTTCCGCACTTTTTATTGTGTTAAGCGCGTGATAGTCTGCAATAAAGTAGAAATTGTTATCAAATTTCTCCGCCATTTCAAGTGCGGGTTTAATAGCGCCAAAGTAATTTGCAATATGTGGCGTTCCGGTTGGTTTAATTCCCGTAAGTACTATTTCTTTCATAAAGACTTCCTTTTTTGTGTTGATTTTAGCATAAGTGAAAAAGAAAAGCAAAAAAAATTTAACAAACTTTTGTTAAATTAGAAAAAATTTGATAAAAACCTTGACATAAAGAAAAATTTAGTATAAAATCATAGAGCAATTTGGCGGTGTAGCTCAGTTGGTTAGAGCGTACGGTTCATACCCGTAAGGTCAGTGGTTCGAATCTACTCACCGCTACCAATCTTTGCTTTTTAGCAAAGGAATGGGTTTCCCAAAAGGGCAAATGAGCCCGTTAGGTCAACAAAATAATCAATGTTATTCTTCGTAGCCTTCGCTTCGCTAGGAGAGTAACGGCAAAACTCCCAGCGTAAGCGGAGTTTTCGTCTGGCCGTTAAACTGAAAATTTGCGGCATTAAAAATCTATTCTTCGTAGCGTTCGCTTCGCTAGTAGAGTAGCGACCAAGTTCCCAAGCGAAGCTGGAACTTGCGTTTGGTCGCTAAAAGAAATTTTTGTGACCGTTAAGCGAAAAGTCAATTGACAAAACAATCAATGTTACTCTTCGAAGAAATTACTTCGCACGAGAGTAACGGCAAAACTCCCAGCGTAAGCGGAGTTTTCGTCTGGCCGTTATAATGAAAATTTGCGGCATTAAAAATCTATTCTTCGGAGCGTTCGCTTCGCTAGGAGAGTTAATGGGGTCCCCGAAAATCTTTGATTTTAAGAGACTCCATAGACGAAACAATTTGCGTTACTCTTCGAAGGAATTACGTCGCACGAGAGTAGCGACCAAGTTCCCAAGCGAAGCTGGAACTTGCGTTTGGTCGCTAAAAGAAATTTTTGCGACCGTTAAGCGAAATTTGACCGAAGGGCAAATGAGCCCGTTAGGTCAACAAATTAAAAACAATCAATGTTACTCTTCGAAGCGTTCACTTCGCACGAGAGTAGCGACCAAGTTCCCAAGCGAAGCTGGAA
>DVOJ01000016.1 GCA_018713725.1 Candidatus Caccopulliclostridium gallistercoris
TTATCCGTAGTAGACTTATCCGTAGTAGACTTATCCGTAGTAGACTTATCCGTAGTAGACTTATCCGTAGTAGACTTATCCGTAGTAGACTTATCCGTAGTAGACTTATCCGTAGTAGACTTATCCGTAGCAGCACTATCTGTTGTTTTGTTTTCGCCATCTTTATCTAAAAGGTTGTCGGTTAAGCCTGTTTCTTTGTCTAAATCTTCTTCTATATGTTCTGGTGACGTTATTTTGGTGTCGCCTTCGTATTCAAACTCTACTTTTATGCAAGCGGAAACTTTTATTTCTCCCTTCATAAATTTAGTTGTCTCGCTAATGGAATTAGCATATCCGTAGCTATCGCGTAAATAATAGGAAGTGTTCTTTTCTTCTATAATCTTTTTTATTTCAAGTTCGCCGCCATATAGCGCGCTAGCTTTATTTTTAGCGTTTTCAAGTGCTTTAGAAAGCGCTTGTTTGTAAGCTTCTTCGCTGTTTTCCAAGGTAAAAGTTACGCCACTAAAACGGTTTGCTCCATTTTCCATAAGTTTTGAAATTATGCTTCCAACGTTATCTACGTCCTTAGTTTTAAACTCTAAATAGTTTGAAACTTGGTAGCCAATTAGTTTTTCGCCTTGCGTGTAGTCGTAGCGTTGATATACATTGTAGCCCTTAGTTTTAATATTTTCTTCAAGCACACCTAGTTCTTTTAAAACGCCAACAAGCGCATTCATGCTGCTAGAATTTTCCGTTTGAGCGGCAATAAGGCTTTCGTTTAAGCTTTCCACGCCAACGGAAACAATAGCCGTGTCTGGAATTAGGCAAATTTCGCCTTCGCCCGTTACAATTATTTTGCTGTCTGCAAAGGCGTTCGTAGACGCTGTTAAAATTGGCAAAATAGCCAAAGCGAGTACTAGTAAAACTGCACATAATTTTTTCATATAATTCTCCTTTAAACGCTTTTAGCATGTACCGCTAATTAAAAATTATTTATACGTTTTAAAAAAAGACAAAATTTTCAGCTTTTTAAAAATAAAGCCAATTTTATTGACAAATTTAGCATTAGTTAGTATATTTAATTTAAGGCTATAGTTTATTACTTATAGTTTAATTTTAAAATTTGGTCATAATTTATGAAAGAATATCTGTGTTCAAACGTAAAGAACGTTAAAGTTCTCGTGTTTGATTTTGATGAAACGCTCTATTACTCGCCAGACGTTAGAGAATATTATATAAAATACATAAAAAGTACTATATTAAATCTTTCCAGCCTTACGGAAATGGAAACGGACAGCCTTATGAAAGAGGTTGGTTTTACTATGGAGAACAAGGCGTCGCCGTCTTTTTCGTCCAGTTGTGGAAGGTTTGGCATACAAAAGCGCGCTTGGGATAATTATAGAATAGATAACTTTTTTCAAATAAATTACAAAAACGCTGAAAGCATAGACAATAACATATTAAGAAAGTTAAGCATGCACTATCCTATGTATGTGGTTACAAATGAAGTGTATAAAAATATACTAATAAAAGCTGAAAGGTTAGGCATAGATTTAAGCATTTTTAAAAAGCTTTTGGCGCCGTCCGCAGAAGCGCTTTTAAGCGGAAACGCTAAAACCAAAAAAGAGCTTTATCAAGACATAATTGAAGGTGAGCACGTAATGTCTAACCAAGTTTTAGTAATAGGGGATAGAATTAAGGTAGACGTAGAACCAATGCTTGAACTTGGCGGAAATGGCCTTGTTGTTACAAGACCTAAAGAAATAGAAGAATTTGCAGTAAATTATCTGCTATAAATAAAGGGGACAAAATGAAATTTTTAATTTTTACAGTCACTGTAGGTGCTGGACATAACGAAGTTGCAAGAAATGTTGCAGAATATTTGAAAAGTCAGGGGCATGAAGTTTTAGTTCATGACCTATTTAAACATAAAAAGTTTCGTCAGTGGGTTATAGCTAAACTTGGCTTTACTGCTATGACAAAACTGCCAACAATATCAAATTATTTTTATGATAGAGCTAAAAAGTCGGACGTTAGCATCTATGATAGCTACATAAAGAGCATTAAAGACGAGACGTTAGAACTTGTAAACACTTTTAAGCCAGACGTTATTATTTCTTCACATATTGCGGGAAGATTGTTTGTAAAAAAATACGAGAGCAAGTTTACAAAGCCTGTTTTAAACTACTTTATTGTAACGGACTACGACCTTACACCTGGGCTTAAAGATTATAAAGAAAATGAATACGTAATAATTCCAAATGAAGATTTTAAAGACGAACTTGTTGAAAAGGGGTTTGCACCAGACCATATTCTTCCTTTTGGCATACCAGTAAATGCAAAATATTATAAAAAGCTAGATGAAAACGAAGCAAAAGAAAAGCTTGGCATAGATATAGATTTAAACAAGAAAATTGTTTTAGTTGTTGGCGGCGGAAACGGGCTTGGAAATGTGTATAAGGTTATAAAAGAGCTATCTAAACACGACGACATACAAATTATTAGCGTTGCGGGAAGGAACGAAGACTTAAAGGAAGAGATAGACGCCTTAGCTAAAAAAAGTAAGGCTAAAATTTATAGCTACGGCTTTACAAAAGAGCTTGAATACATGATGACAATTGCTGACTATCTTGTTGGCAAAACTGGCGGCATAACAGCCACGGAAGCTATAACCAAAGGCGTACCATTAATAGCCGTTGGTAAAACGCCAAAGCCGGAATATTCCAACCTTCAATATTTAAAAAAGAACGGAATGGCAATAGAGATAGACGATATTAAAACAGTTTACGATAAAATTAAAACGTTAGACACCGATGCTATGAGAGAAAAATATGAAAAATCTAAAAAAGTGGGCGTTGTAGAAAAAATAAACGAAAAAATATTGGAGAGAAGATAATGAAGGGAATAATTTTAGCTGGTGGAAAGGGAACAAGATTATATCCAGCTACTTGGGCATGTTCTAAACAAATTTTACCTGTATATGATAAACCTATGATATATTATCCACTTAGCATTTTAATGCTTGCTGGAATAAGAGATATTTTAATTATAAGCACGCCGCGAGATGTTCCTATGTTTAAAGAACTACTTTCTAATGGCAACGAACTTGGCATAAACATAGAATATAAAATTCAAGAGGCGCCAAAAGGTATAGCTGAAGCCTTTATTTTAGGCGAAGATTTTATAGGAAACGACTCTGTATGTTTAATTTTGGGTGATAACTTATTTTATGGTAATGGACTTTCTAAGCTCGTTCAAAGTTGCTCGAATTTAATGAATGGAGCAATTCTTTTTGGTTATAAGGTTAATAATCCTTCCGATTACGGCGTTGCAGAAGTTGACGAAAACTTAAATGTATTAAATATTGAAGAAAAGCCTAAAAATCCTAAAAGTGATATTGCTGTTACAGGATTATATTTTTATGATAATTCCGTTGTTAAAAAGGCAAAGGAAATTAAGCCATCAGCACGTGGAGAACTTGAAATAACAGCTATAAATAACCTTTATGTTCAAGAAAAAAATGTAAAATTAAAAATTTTAAGCAGGGGTTATGCTTGGCTTGATACAGGTAGTAATAAGAATTTACTTAACGCCTCTAATTTTATAGAAATGGTTCAAGAAAGGCAAGGACAATACATAGCATGTCTAGAAGAAATTGCCTATAGAATGGGTTATATAAACAAAGCAAAATTTGTTGAGCTTGGCAATAGATTTAAAGTCTCCGACTATGGAAGATACATATTAAAACTTGCGGAGGAAATATGAAAATTTTAGTTGTTGGCGCTAATGGGCAACTTGGACAAGAATTAAAAGAAGTTTTAAAAACTGGTAAAGCAGAAATTGGTGAAATAGATAGTAGCTATAAAAATGCAGAAATTGCTTATGTAGATATAGACGTTTTAGATATTACAGACAAACAAAAAGTGGACGAATTTTTTAATACTAGTTACGATATTGTTATAAATTGTTCTGCATACACAAACGTTAAAGCTGCGGAAACTGACTACGACAATGCATATAAAGTAAATGCATTAGGCGTAAGAAATTTAGCTTTGGCTTGCAAAAAAATGGGCGCCAAACTAATTCATATTTCTACGGATTATGTTTTTGATGGTGAAAACCAAGTTCCTTACACGGAATCTGATGCTCCAAATCCTAAAACAGTGTATGGAAAAACAAAACTTGCAGGAGAGCTCTTTGCACTATCCTTCTGTAAAAAAACTTTTATTATTAGAACAAGTTGGCTTTATGGCAAATATGGAAAAAATTTTGTTTATACCATGCTAAATCTTGGAGCAATAAATGATTGCGTAAATGTTGTAGAAGACCAAATAGGCACTCCAACAAATGCCAACGACCTAGCTTTTCATATTTTAAAAATAGCCCTAACTGAAGAATACGGAATATATCATGTTAGTGGCAAAGGAGAATGTAGCTGGAAAGATTTTGCCGAAACAATAATGAATTTAGCAGGATTAAATTGTAAGGTCAAAGGTATTTTAACAGAAGATTACATAGATAAAGTTGAAAGACCAAAATATTCAGTTCTAGACCACTCTATGTTAAGAGTTACTGTTGGCGATGAAATGAGAGATTGGAAAAGTGCTATTAAAAGTTTTATAGGGGGATTACAATGAAAAAATATTTAGTTACTGGCGGTTGCGGATTTATAGGTTCAAATTTTATAAAATATATGTTAGAAAAATATCCAGACATTTTTATAGTGAACTTGGATATATGCTCTTATGCTGGAAATTTAGAAAATTTAGCGGATATAGAAAAGGATTCTAGATACATTTTTGTTAGGGGCGACATCGTAGATTCAGAGCTAGTTAAGGGGTTATTCGAAAAATACGACTTTACCAACGTTATTAATTTTGCCGCAGAAAGCCATGTGGATAGAAGTATTAAAAATCCAGAACTTTTTGTTAAAACAAACGTTTTAGGAACAGTAAATCTTCTTCAAAGGGCAAAAGAGCATTGGCTTATAGGTGATGATGAGTATAGGCCCGGTGTAAAATTTCTTCAAGTTTCTACCGACGAAGTTTATGGTTCGTTGGGAGAAACTGGATTATTTTCTGAAACTACGCCGCTAGACCCACACAGCCCATATTCAGCAAGTAAAACGTCAGCTGATCTGTTTGTTAAAGCATTTTTTGATACTTATAAATTTCCTTGCAATATTACAAGGTGTTCAAATAATTATGGGCCGTATCAATTTCCTGAAAAGCTTATTCCACTTGTATATAACAATGCTTGTAATTTAAAAAGTTTACCTATTTATGGCACAGGTCTTCAAATTAGAGACTGGCTTTATGTTTTAGACCATTGCAGAGCCATAGATTTAGTTTGTGAAAAGGGAAAACTTGGGGAAATTTACAACGTTGGCGGAAATAACGAAAGAACCAACCTTTTTATTGTAAAGAGTATTATTGAATATGTAAATAAAAATGTAAATTCAAGTTGCACGGAGAAGCTTATAAAACACGTTGAAGACAGAAAAGGTCATGACCTTAGATACGGAATAGATGCAAGTAAAATTAAAAAGGAACTTGGCTGGGAACCAGAAACACCATTTGAAGAGGGAATTGTAAAAACGCTAGATTGGTATAAGAACAATACCACATGGTTAGAGCACGTTACATCTGGCGAATATAAAAATTACTATAAAAATATGTATGGAGATTGTGATGAGTAAATTTAAACTTACAAAAACCTTTATAGACGACCTTGTAGTAATAGAACCTACGGTGTTTGGAGATTCGCGCGGATATTTTATGGAGACCTATAATAAAAAAGACTTTGAAGAAATAGGCATAAATGCGAATTTTATTCAAGATAATCAATCAAAATCAGTAAAAAATGTTCTTAGAGGACTTCATTTTCAAACAAATTATCCACAGGCAAAACTTGTGCGCGTTATATCCGGTGTGGTTTTTGATGTGGCTGTGGATTTAAGGAAAGATAGCAAAACTTACGGAAAATGGTTTGGCGTTGTGCTTTCTAGTGAAAACAAAAAGCAATTTTTTATTCCTAGGGGTTTTGCTCATGGCTTTGCAGTGGTTAGCGATACGGCAGAGTTTGCATATAAATGTGACAATATTTACGACCAATCAGGTGAAGGTGGAGTTCTTTGGAATGATGAAGACTTAAATATAAATTGGGGAGATTATATAGATTTAAATAATATAATTCTTTCAGAAAAAGATAAAAAACAAAAAAAATTAAGGGAGGTATAATGAAAATAGTTTGTGTTTTGCTTTCTACCTATAATGGAGAAAAATATTTAAAACAGCAATTGGATAGCGTTTTAAATCAAAAAGATATAACTTTAAACTTTTTAGTTAGAGACGATGGTAGCACGGATTCAACTTTGGATATTTTAAAGCAGTATGAAAAAGAAGGAAAAATTAAGCTAATAGTAGGGAAGAATATAGGTTACAAGAAAAGTTTTTACGAGCTTGCGAAACTCGCGCCTCTTTCAGATTACTACGCTTTTTGCGACCAAGACGACGTTTGGGATGACGATAAACTAATTACAGCCGTAAATATGTTAGAAAGAGAAAATAATTCTATTCCGCTCTTGTATTTTTCTGCTTTAAGGGTTGTAAATAAAAATTTAAAGGTAAAATCTGTAACGCATAAAAAGTTTATAATTTCAGAATATCCGTTTGAACAAGCTTTAACCTTAAACCCAGTTTATGGCTGTGCGGCTGTGTTTAATAACGCCTTGCGCGAAAAGTTTTTAGAATACCAGGAGTTTGAACATTCGCACGATAACAACTTAAACGTTTTGGCTTCCGCGCTAGGCAAAGTAGTGTTTGATAAAACTCCGCATTTTTCTTATAGACAACACGGAAACAACTGTTTTGGATATCCTTCAAGTTTAAAATCTATGATAAAAAACATTAAGTGGTATTTTAAATATGAAGTGCATAACATTCGCTTAAAGGAAATGACAAAAATTAAGGAAAAGTTCTATACAGAACTTTCTGAGCATAACAAGCATTTTTGCGATTTGGTTTTAAATTATAGAAATTCTAAGCAAGATAAAAAAGCGCTTTTAAACTATAAACCATATAAAACGGATAGCAAACTTACCAACTTTTACATAAGACATTTAATAAAACATGAAAAATTATAAAAAACGTTAGGAAATTTCCTAACGTTTTATTTTAATCTAATTTTTTACCGCATTCAGAGCAGTACTCTGCACTCGGTTCATTTACTTTGCCACAAGCTTTGCAAGTTTTTCTAACAGGCTTTCCACATTTTGGGCAAAATTTGTCTCCTTCCTTTATTGTTTCGCCGCATTCACATCTATTGTTTACAGTTTTATCTATAAATTTAGAACTTTCGCCGCCAATAAGTATTGCTAGCCCTGCTTTAATAAAATAAATAGAAACCGTTGTAGCTAAGCCGCCTAAAATAAATAAGAGCATAGGGAAGATGAAGCTTGTCATAGATGGAGCCATGGTGTCCATCATGTTATCGCCGGCTACCATAAAAAGTATAAAACCTGTTAGCACCATTATAATTCCTACCGCTGCGCCTATTCCGCCACCAACTAAAAGCTTTTTTCTTAACTTTTTAGCCTTTTCACAGGTAGCTACGTCAGAAATATTTGCATTAAGCTGTTTTATTGTATCTAATAATTTCATTTTTTACCCCTCGAATTATTTAATTCTTTTTTAAAGCAGTTATAACACATGCCTTCATACATTTCGTCTGCGCCAATAGAAACTTCTTCGCCCGTGGTGGTAATTTTACCGTTTACAAACCTTGCGTTAACAGTAGCTTTTCTTCCGCAGCGGCATACGCTTTTAATTTCCATAAGGCTGTCCGCTAGTTCCACTAAGCGCTTACTGCCTTCAAATAGTTCAGTTTTAAAATTTGTTAAAAGCCCGTAGCATAGAACTGGAATATTTAAGGAAATTTCTTTTAGCTCGTTTACTTGCTCTTTGGTCATGAACTGTGCTTCATCTATAATAAACACGTCTATTTTTTGTTTTTTGTTGAAATTTTCAAAAAAATCAATTAAATTTTCATTTTTAGAAAAAGTTTCGCAATCTGCTTCTAAGCCTATTCTAGATTTTACTTTGGAGCTTCGTGTGTCTATGCTAGGCTTTGCTAAAAGCACGTTAAAGCCTTTTTGCACATAGTTAAATCTACACATTAAAGCTTGGGCAGTTTTAGAAGAGCCCATAGCACCATATTTAAAATATAGCTTATTCATTATTTTTCTAGTTCCTTTTCTTTTAGGCGAGGTTCACAAAATATGCTTTTAGCAACGTATCCATTGATAGCCATACAGGATTCTTCCGTTTGAATTATAACGCCGTTTTTAGTTTTAAGCACAAGTTCAATTTCAGCGCCGCTTTTTAGCCCACGTTCTTCATAGAAGTCTTTAAAGCTATCTTCAAAGCTAGTTTGGCATATTTTAAGTTTTTCGCCTACATTAAAAGACGTTAAACTTTTCATATAATTATAATATAATATTTAATCTATAAAGTCAAATATTTATAAATTTTTCTTGACCTTAAATGTTTTTACGTTTAAAATACTATTAGAGGTAAACATGCTAGAATTAAAAAACGTAACTTACAAAATCCGCGATGAAAAAACGAACACGGATAAAACCGTTTTAAAAGATATATCTATAAGTTTCCCAGATAACAAACTTACAGTTATAACCGGGCAGAACGGAAGCGGAAAATCTACACTAATTAAGCTTATTATGGGAATAATATCTCCAACAAGTGGAGAAATTTTTTACAACGGCAAAAATATTACAAATTTAAGCTTGAATGAAAGGGTAAGCCTTGGGCTAACTATTGCTTTTCAACAGCCCGTAAGGTTTAAAGGGCTTACGGTTAAAAATTTATTAGATGTAGCAAGTGAAAAATCTAATAAAGTATCCGATGCGTGCGAATATCTTTCAAAAGTTGGGCTTTGCGCAAAAAACTATTTAAATAGAGAGCTAGACGGTACTCTTTCCGGCGGAGAGCTTAAAAGAATAGAACTTGCCATAAGCTTAGCTAAGGGCGGGGAAGTGTTTTTATTCGACGAACCCGAAGCTGGAATAGACCTTTGGAGCTTTGATTCCTTAATAGATATTTTTAAATCGCTAAAAGATAAAACTGTAATAATTGTTAGCCACCAAGAAAAAATACTAGAAAACGCAGACTATTTGTTACTTATTGAAAACGACGGCTACAAAATGGGCAGTAAAGAAGAAGTTTATTCAAGTTTGAAAAAAGAGCCTTTATGCCGAAAACTAGGAGGCGCCAATGAATAACATAGATAAAGAACTACTAGCAAGTGTGGCGGACTTACACTCTACGCCACTAGGAAGCTATAATATTAGAAAAAATGGCGAAAGCGTAGAAAGAAATTCTACAAAGGATATAGAAATTATATCAAAAAAAGATAAGAGCGGTATAGATGTAATTGTTAAAAGTGGCGTAAAAAACAAGAGTGTTCACATACCGGTAATTATAACGGTGGGCAACTTAACCGACCTTGTATATAACGATTTTTATATCGGCGAAGATGCCGACGTGTTAATTGTAGCCGGCTGTGGAATTCATAACCCTACGGGCGAAGAAAGTAGGCACGACGGAATCCACACCTTCCACTTAGAAAAAAATTCTAAGGTTAGGTATATAGAAAAACATCTTGGAACGGGCGTGGGCGGAAAAATTTTGAACCCTATTACAAAAATTTTAATGGAAGAAAACAGCGAGTTTGAAATGGATACCGTTCAACTTGGCGGCGTAACTTACTCTAAGCGCGACACGGAAGCGCTTTTAAAGGAAAACACAAAACTTATAATAAAAGAAAAGATTTTAACCACAGACACACAGGAAGCTATAACAAACTTTAATGTTACGCTTGAAGGGAAAAATTCTCACGTGCAAGTTATTAGTAGAAGCGTAGCCAAGGGGAAATCTAAGCAGAGTTTTACGTCTAATATTATAGGAAAAGCTGAGTGTTTTGGTCACGTTGAATGCGACGGAATACTTTTAGATAACGCGCAAATTGTGTCAATTCCTAAAATAGATGCTCTTTGCCCAGAAGCAAGCCTTGTGCACGAAGCGGCAATTGGGAAAATAGCAGGTGAGCAACTAATTAAACTAATGTCTTTGGGTTTAACGCGCGAAGAAGCTGAAAATTTAATTATTAAGGGCTATTTAAGCTAAAAACTCTTTAAAAAACATTGACAAACTAGTGTTCAAATGTTATCATAAAAGAGCTAAAATTTAGAAAGGGGATAAATTATGGCAGATTTTTTTAGAGATGTAGTTGCCTTTTTCCATGATATGGATTTAACTACTCACATTGTGCTTGTAATTACTCTGTTTCTAATATCGCTAAGTTTTTTTAGAATTGTTGTAAAACAACATTACAATGCAAAGAAATTTAGTATAAAAATAGTGTCAATAATAATGATGATAATTTTCTTATTCTTGGCAATATTCATAGCATGCTGTTTTTAAAAAGGAGAAAATATGTTACTACCAGAATGGGTCATAACCACACTATCAATTTTAAGGCCGTGTTTAATAGGTATTATAACACTTTGTGCAATTGGGCTTATTGTAACCACGCTTTTACAATCTAATTCCAACGACAACACGTCGCAAGCGCTAGCAGGTGGAGTGCACGAAAGTTACTATTCACAAAACAAGGGCGAAACAAGAGATGGCAAATTAAAGAAAGCTACAATTATTTTTGCATCTATTATTGCCGTTTGCGCTATATTGTACTTTGTAACGTTACTAATTAATAATCCAGCTTAGGATTAGAGAAAACGGTTTTATAAGCCGTTTTTTTAATTAATTAATAAAATATTAAAAGGAAAAATATGACAACAAGAAATAAAGTTTTAGAAATACTAAACGATAAAACGCTAAAATACAAGAATTTGTATAACCTTTACACAACAATTGCAAGAAAATTAAACGTAGACAGAGATGTTGTAGAAGAAATTATTACAAAGCTAATAAAATCTGGCGAAGTATTAGAGAGCAAAAACGGAAAACTTGCCACTCTTCAAACATTAAAGTTAAAGAAGGGCGAAGTTGCAAATAAAAGTAGAGATTATTTATTTGTTAAAATTCCGGGTCAGGCACGTGACTATTTTATTCCGTCGGATAAAACTAAGGGTGCAATTTCCGGCGATATAGTTTTAGTTCGCGCCACGGGCGGAAACAACGAAGCCGAAGTTGTAAAGATTGTAGAAAAGGTAAATAGGCAAGTTGTAGGAATTGTTAAGAAGGACGAAATCGGCACCTTTGTTGAAGCGGACAGATTTACAAAACCTATCTATATTCAGGAAAAGGATTTAAACGGTGCAGCCGTAAACGACCTTGTTGTAACTGAAATAACCTATCAACCTTCTTCTAAGGACGGCCTTCAAGGAAGAGTTAGCGAAATTTTGGGCAAGGCAGACGATAAGGCAATTTTAGAACAGGCTATCATTAAAGATTTTAATCTTCCAACCGAGTATTCTAAGGAAGCACTCGCTCAGTGTGAGTATATTCCGGAAAAAATAAGCGAAGATGATAAGAAGGGAAGGTTAGACTTAACAGGCGAGACAATTTTTACAATAGACGGCGCTGACGCAAGAGATTTAGACGACGCTGTTTCTATTAAAAAACTTGAAGACGGCACGTATGAGCTTGGTGTACATATTGCAGACGTTGGAAACTATGTAACTCTGGGTTCGCCGTTAGACCAAGACGCCTTCGAGCGCGGCACAAGCGTATATTTCCCAGACAACGTTATTCCAATGCTTCCTAAAAAGCTATCTAACGGAATTTGTTCTTTAAACCCTAACGTAGAAAGACTTGCGCTTTCCGTTATAATGAGAATAGATTCCACCGGGCATGTAGTTAGTCATGATATAAAGGAAAGTGTCATTAAAAGTTGCCAAAGGTTCACTTACGATGAAATTTTTGCAATAATGAATGGCGACAAGGAAATGTGCGAAAAATATGCACATTTAAAAGATGATGTGCTTTTAATGCAAGAGCTTTCTAACATTATAAAGGCGGATAGAGCAAGAAGGGGTTCGCTTAACTTTGACCTTCCAGAAGCCACTTTTAAACTTAATGAGCAGGGCGAAGTTTTAGAGATAAACCCAAGGGTTCAAAACGAAGCACACAACTTAATTGAAAGATTCATGGTAATATGCAATGAAACCGTAGCCAAACATTTCGACGATTTAAATGTTCCATTCGTGTATCGTGTGCATGAAAAACCATCGCCAGAAAGCGTTCAAAAGGTGCTTATGTTTATGGAAGGTCTTGGTGTAAATAGAATACTTCCACCAAAGAAAATAGACCCTACTTTCTATCAACAACTAATATCACTTTTTGAAGGCACAGAGCAGGCAAGAGTGCTAGATAAGGTTATTTTAATGAGCATGAAAAAGGCTAGATACCAAGAAGAAGATTTAGGCCATTTTGGGCTTGCTAGTGAAAACTATTGCCATTTTACTTCGCCAATTAGAAGATATCCAGACCTATGCATACATAGAATAATTAAAGAGTGCTTGCATAAGGGTGTAGATAGGAAGAACTTATACGAACTTGAAGATTTTGTAACGGAAGCAAGCTTCCAGGCAAGTAAAACGGAAAGGCGAGCAGATGATGCAGAGCGCGCGGTAGACGATTTAAAGAAAGCAGAATATATGTCTAAACAAATAGGAAAGGAATTTGAAGGCGTAATTTCTGGCGTAACAAATTTTGGCGTTTTCGTGCAGCTCCCAAACACCGTTGAAGGCTTAATTAAACTTGAAAACTTGCCAAAAGACGACTACGTTTTTGTAGACACCCAGCAAAAACTTGCAGGAAGGAAAAAGACATATTGTTTAGGTGACCCTATTAAAGTTAAAGTTGCCGCAGCAAACGTTTTCACAAGAAAAATAGATTTTGAAGAATGTCAAGAAAAAAATAAAAATAAAATAGTAAAAAAAACAGAAAATCTATGTAAATAAATATTGGAAAACGTTTATTTTACTAAAAAATAGCCTATTTTTTAAAAATTTTATCAAATTTAATAAAAATAAAATTTATTTTAAATAAAAATCTGATTTTAATATTAAGGAAAATTCTTTAAAAAAATAATCAGATTTTTTTATTTGTTTATTTTTTTATTTCAAAATGTTTTGTTTTTTTACATATTTCGGGTATAATACTAAAAAAGGATTTTAGAGTATGAGAGTTATTCCTAGAAGAACCAAAGTTAAAATGGAGTTTTTTAAAAATGTTACCTTGGGTGACATTATTTTGGCATTCATAGGCGTGGCAGTAGGCCTTGGGCTATTTTTAAGCGGATTTCCTAACAACCTTGGTATCTGGCTTGGATTAGCGTGGGTGGCAATTGTTATTAGTTTGTATTTCAAAGTTGCCGACGATACAAGGCTATATCAAACGCTTGGTTATGCAATACGTTTCCTAGCGCAAAAAAAGCGATACGCAAAAGAAAAAATTAAAAAGTTTTCTCCGGTTTCAGAAATAATTCCGTTTGTAGATATCTATCAAGATAGGTTTATAGACTTTAAAGAATACTTCGGCATGGTGGTGGAAGTTTATCCGCTTGAATTCGGGCTTTTAAACGACTACAAACAAGAAATGGTTATAGAAACTTTTGCCAACGCATTAAGAAGGCTGTCCGACGAACAATCTGCTTCCATTGTAAAGGTAAACAAGGCTATGATTCTAGACTCCTACATTTACAATGAAGATAAAAAATACGATAACCTTTTAGAACTTCAATACGAAGGCGAAATTAGCCCAGAAGAAGTTGAAGTTAGAGCTGGCGTGTTTGAAGAAAGAGTTTCCAGAATGGAAAGCATGAACCGTGACGAGAAAATTTTTAAGGATCACTTTTACATAGTTGTTTACGATAAAGATAAGGAGCTTCTTGAAAACACCATTAACGGTATTATGAGCACGCTTCAAAACTCTCCAACGCCTATGCACACAGAGCGTATTGTAGGAAACGACCTTGCAGTTTTCCTTCGTGCAAACTTTGGTAAGGAGTTCGACGAGCGTGAACTTGAAAGCTTGCCTTTCTCTAAACACGTAGACTGGGCAACGCCTAATAAAATTAGGTTCCAAGCCAGCCGTGTTATTATAGACGACAAGCCATACCGCCAGTTCGTTGTAAGCGATTATCCGCTTCAAGTTCCAAACGCTTGGGGATATCCGTTTTATAGGCTAGATAGAACAAGAGTTATAACAAAAATTAAACCAGTTCAAAAGTTTAAAGCCGAGCGTGCAATAGATAAGGCAATTATGGAAATGGAAACCAAAGTTGCAAAAGTGGCTAGAAGTAGTAGACAGATTGAAAATCAAACGCACCTTCAAACTTTAAGAGAGCTTCTTGCAGGCTTAAAAAACAACAACCAGCAGCTTTACGACGTGAACATATTTATTACTTGTGAAGAGCCGGCAAGAAAGGAAGTTAGAGCAATCCTTAAACAGCAAGGTTTCAAATATTCTGAAATGTTCGGACGCCAGGTAGACGCATTTATAAGCTCGAACATCTCTATGAGAGATAACGTAGAAAACTCCAAACGTGGTATTCCAACTACAACACTTGCGTCAATCTTTCCATTCGTATCTAGCGCACTTCAAGACCCGAACGGCTTCTATATAGGCTACAACGAATTCCCAGTTTTCATTGACTTCTTTAAAAGAGATAGGGAAAGAGTTAACAGTAACATGATGATTATAGGTAAGTCCGGTTCTGGTAAATCCTATTGTACAAAAACATTGCTTGCAAACTTTGCAGCAGACAACACAAAAGTGTTTATTCTAGACCCGGAAGACGAATATACTCAGCTTTCTAAAAATCTAAGAGGTAAATGGATAGACGTAGGTTCGTCTGCAATGGGAATTATAAATCCGTTCCATATCATAACTTCTCTTGAAGCGGACGAAGGCGGAGACGACGACTCATATTCTATCCACCTTCAATTCTTAGAGCAGTTCTTTAAAGTTATTATGGAAGGCATGAACAGTGAATCTTTTGAAATTCTGAACTCTGCCGTAGTTGAAGTGTATAAAGAAAAGGGAATAGGCCCGGGTGTAGAGCTCTCTAAACTTAAACCGGAAGACTTCCCAATATTCGACGACCTTTATAAATATATTGTAAATAAGATAGACACAGCTAAAACAGAGTATGAAAGAAAGAACTACATGACGGTTGAAACTTACGTTAAAAAGTTTGCTAGCGGCGGAAGAAACTCTAACCTTTGGAATGGGCCTACAACTATGGAAACAAAGGAAAACTTCGTAACCTTTAACTTCCGTTCTCTTCTTGCAAACAGAAACCAAGTTATAGCCAACGCGCAAATGCTACTTGTGTTCAAGTATCTAGACAACGAAATTATTAAGAATAAAGATTTTAATGAAAGGTTCAATATTCAGCGTAAAATAGTTGTTGCCGTAGACGAAGCCCACGTGTTTATCAATCCTAACTATCCAATAGCGCTAGACTTCATGGCTCAAATGGCAAAACGTATCCGTAAGTATAGTGGAATGCAGATAGTTATTACACAAAATATTAAGGACTTCGTTGGTTCTCAGGAAATTCAACGTCAATCCACAGCCGTTATTAACGCCAGCCAGTACTCCTTTATTTTCTCGCTTTCTCCAAACGATATGAACGACCTTGTTGAACTTTATAGAAAGTCTGGTGAAATCAACGAAGAAGAGCAAAACAGCATTGTTACGGCGGGCGTAGGTCAGGCGTTTGTTATCACCGGGCCTATGAGCAGAACAATGGTTCAAGTAGTGGCTTACGATTACGTTAAGAGAATTTTTAGCCAAGATTAGAAAAAATATAAAAACCCCCTTGAAATTGTGGTAATTACGTGTTATAATATCCACAAGTAGTAGGAGGGTTTTTATGTTATATAAAGACTTAATGACAAAAGAAACTTATAACGATTTACAATCTTATCTAGAAACGGGCGAAGATGCAATATCTCTTATGGGCTACAACCGTGCTGGAAACGTAGACGGCACAAAGCTTATAACAAGATTTCAAACCACAGCCGACCCAGAAAATATGGGAAGAGTTAGAGCTTTTTCTAACGCTGATGTTATGATAGGTGTTCCTGAGTATGCTGATGGCGCATATTCTTCCTTTGCTGTAAGAGATAAATCTCTTGCTCTTAGGTTCCCAATGGTTGGAAGCCTTGGCGCTGTTACAAAATATTTCCCAGAGAGCCAAAAAACTTGCCCAAACTTTAAAAGCGTAGTAAACGACATAGAAAGAAATTTTAAAGTTAAAGTTAAAGATAATGAAAGAATAGCAAAGCCAGTGCTTGTAAAAGGCGGCACTATAAGGCTTGCCGGAAGATATAACGGCGAAACAGTTAGCGAAGCAGACAAACTTGTTCAAATTTTCAATGTTTTAGCAAAAGAATCTCTAAAAGATAGCTTTAAGCACACATCAAACCCAGATAGAGTTCAATTTGCAGCAGAACTTTTAACCACAATGTTCATTGCTGAAAGCTACGACCTTGGCGTAAATTTCAACAGAAAAATAGATAACGCCCTAAGGCTTCAACTAGCAAACACAATTGCAGCACTTGGCAACACAAATAAGGAAACTATAAACCTAATCGCCGCTCAAACTGAAAGGGCAGTAGCTAAATTCTTAAAAAAGAGCGGAAAATCGGAAAAGGACATAGTAAGCACATTAACAAAACTTGGCTATGGCTATACCGTTCCACCAACAAACCTTTATAGCACGCTTTTTGGCGAAAGAAAGAACTATATGTTCACCATAGAGCTTCCAAACAGCTTAAAAGATAAAATTTTAGGCAAAACAGTTTATGTGAACGACTTTGAAAATGGTGCTGAACAAGAAAGAACTACAATGCCAGCAAAATATGGAAATAAGAAAAACTTTGATAGCCATGCTGAAAGACCTAGAGATTTTGACGATAGAAGACGTTTAAACGCTGGAACTAATCCTGCTCCAACTTCTACCATTGCAGACGACATGATTAGAGAAATGGAAGAGGGCTTAGAACCGAAAGTAAACACTACACCAGACGTAATTATCCTTCCAGGAAGGGTAGAAGAACAACCAGCAGAGGCTAGCGACGTTATAATACTTCCTGGTAAAACAGAACCAAAGCTTCCTGGAAAAACCTTAGAAGAGTACGTTGTAGAAATGTTAGACCAAGACGCTGACTATGTTAAAGCTCTTGAAGGCAAAACAAAAACTAAAAAGCCACTTTTTGGTGGAAAAACTGCAAACAAAGAAGAAGTTTCTGAAAGAAGTTTAAAGAGCGCTTTCGATAAAGCTGTTGTAAAAGAACTTGAAGCAGTAGCCAACGAAGTTGTGGCAGCATTCAGAAAGGCTAGGGGAGAAGAAAAGACAATCCTTTCAGATATATATAACCAGCTAACTCACGCAAGACAATTCTTTGGAAAAGGCTCTGAAAAGAAATCTATAAAAGCCGTTAGCGCTAAAATACCTGAGGCTAACACTGTAAAAAATGGTCTTGTTAAGCCACTTGAAGAAAGAAGAAAAACCTTTATTGCTGGTGCAATGGAATATCAAAAAGCTATGAAAGGCTATGCTCCAACTGAGGACATTAAGGCTAGGGTAAGAGCTCTTTCCGACACCAAAAAAATTAGAGAAATGATAGAAACTTATGTTTCAGCGCAGAGAGATAGAGGATTAGAACAATAAAAACAGACTGCCTAAAAACGTCGTGATGCTGCGAAAACTAGCCAAACAGGGCTAGACAGTTACGTACGTCAATGTACGCGCCTACGAAAAAAGCTACGCTTTAATGAATTTTGCTAATGCAAAATATCATATTATAGCTAGCTTTTTTCTTTTCCCCAAAAATCAAAGAATTTTTGGGGACCCCAAAATCTCCGAGCCTTGCCTCACTCGTTTTTGAGCAGTCTGAATTTATAGTTGTTGTTTATAAGCTAAATTCAAAATTCAACAAGAAAACTTGTTGAATTTTTTTTAAATTGTGCTATAATATTTAAGATGAAGTTAATAACTACAAACAAAAAGGCATTTCATAATTATTTTATTTCAGATAACTTTGAAGCTGGAATTGCACTTGAAGGCAGCGAAGTGAAATCTGTAAGGGAAGGCGGAATAAGTATTAACGAGGCGTTTATCCAAATAGTTAACGGAGAGGCCTTTTTAAAAAATGCTTATATTAAACAGTACGAAAAAACTTCATCTTTTGCGCCAAACGAAAAGCGTACTAGAAAACTTCTACTTCATAAAGAAGAAATTAAGAAACTTTTAAAGAAAACGGAAAACTTGGGCTGCACATTAGTTCCAATAAAGGTATATTTAAAAGACGGCTTAGTTAAACTTGAAGGTGGAGTAGGAAAAGGAAAAAAGCTTTACGATAAACGTGAAGATTTAAAGAAAAAGTCTGCCGAAATGGAAATAAAAAGATATCAAAAAAAGCTATAACATGGGGGCGAACAGGTTTCGACGGGGAAGAAGTGAATTTAGCATAAAGCGTGTGGCAGTGTGGATTCTGCCTTAAAAGCCACAAAAAAATAAACGCAGACAATAGCGAAAATTTAGTTGCTGCTTAAATTAGCACAACACGCCACTCTAAATAACACGAGTTTAGTTTAAGGCGTTCAAAATTCGTGAAACTTTAAAGCAAATTTAGCGTTTTGTTGCTTTAAAAAATTTAAAACGCTGGCAAGGTTATGCTTGTTTATGACCATAGCTTTGCAAGGAGAAAAGAGCATAAACTACACATCGTAGAAAAGTTAAGTTCACCTTTTTCGGACGTGGGTTCAATTCCCACCGCTTCCACCAAATTTAAAAGGCAAAAAATGGAAGAGAAATTTATTAATTACGATAACTATTTAAAAAATCATAAAGAAAACGTATTAAAAGCATTCAATTTACTGTACGATAAGGTGAATGCTTGTATTTTTAATTTCCAAGGTTTAAGTAGACAAGAACTTGAAAAGCAAATTCTTGCACACGACGATTCAAAACGCACAAAAGAAGAGTACGAGTTTTATGCCGATTATTTCTTTGGCGAGAGAACGGAGAGCGTAAAAGAAAAATTTAAAATTGCGTCAGACGTTCACAAGTCTAGAAACCCGCACCACCCTGAATACTGGGAAAAGAACGGCGTAATTTCCATGCCGGATAGATATCTTTTTGAAATGCTATGCGATTGGTGGTCGTTTTACTTAGTTAGTGGCAAACCGGAAGATATTTTTGATTGGTATAAAAAGGAAGGCAAAAAGTTTGTATTTTGTAAGGAAAATCAAGATAAAATAGATAAAACTTTTAACACAATTAAAGAAATTTGTAACACAAAGGAATAAAAATATGAAAAATTTAACTACAACGCTTTTATATATTATAAAAGATGGAAAAGTGCTTCTTGGGGAGAAAAAACGCGGCTTTGGGCAAGGCTATTTAAACGGCTTTGGCGGCAAACAGCAGGAAGGCGAAACCATTGAAGAATGCATGGTTCGTGAAACTATGGAAGAAATAGGAGTAAAACCAATTGGACTTGAAATGCGCGCTATAATAAACTTCGACCTTTATTATAAAGGGGAAAAAGAAAAGGAAAAAACTTATGTTTTTGTGGCAAGTGGCTATGAAGGCGAAATAAGAGAAAGCGAAGAAATGAAACCTGTTTGGTTTGAATTGCAATCTTTACCTTATGATAAGATGTTTTCCGACGATATCTACTGGCTACCATCTCTACTTGAAGGTAAAACTTTTACGGCAGATATAAAAATGGACGAAAATTTTAAAACTACACACTTTGATATTAATTATAATGTTAATTTTGATTAAAATCGTTTGTAATATTTATTGTTTTACTATATAATACTACTATTAAAAGGAGATATTATCTTGGAAGATAAATACGACACACAGCTTTTAATTGAGGGGAAAAATTTAAATGAAGATGCCATTCGCGATTACTTCAATTCAAACTTTAAAGGGGATTGTCTTTTAGTTGTTGGCGATGAAGAACTAATTAAAATCCACTTTCACACCGATAGGCCTTGGGAAGTTCTTGAATACTGTTCTACACTTGGCGAAATCTTTGATATAGTAGTTGAAGATATGGATAGGCAATCTAGGGGCCTTCAAGGCTAAAATTTAAAAATTAAAGCAAAAAAGTGGTAAATTTTAACAATTTGCCGCTTTTTTTCATAAATTTTCATGTTTTTAAATAAAATTTGCAAAAATTTTAGATTAGGGTATTGCAAAAGTGTAAGTGTTGTGCTAAAATGTAGATACATTAAAAAAAGAGGTTAGTTTATGAATAATTTAACATCATTATTATCATTTGTAGACTTCGGAAGCGCACTTGTTAATGTGCTTGCTATCATTGCAATTATTATTGCTGGTGGCTTTATTATCTTCTTTTTAGGCGATTTACTACTTTCTATCTTAGACCCAAAAACAGAAGATAAGAAGAAAGCAAAAGAAGAGCGTCCTGAAGTATTAAAGGAAGAGAAAAAGGTTGAAGAACCAAAGTTTGTTCCTATCGAGGAAGTAAAGCCTGAACCTGTTCAAGAAAAGGAAGAGGAAGTTAAAACTGTAGACGAGGATTTAGCTGAAAAAGAACGCTTAGAACTTGGCTATGTTGAAGAGCCAAAGGATAGCTTTGCAGATTTAAGAGCAGCTGAAGAAGAATATAAGCAAAACAATCTTAAAGCTTTAGAAGAAAAGCAAAATGCGGCTAAGGAAGAACCAGCCGACGAAGACATCGACCTTAACGATTTCTTCTTTGACGATGAAGATTTCAACTTTGGCGTTCAAGAAGACGAAGAGCCAGAAAAGGTAGAAGAAGATAAGCTCGATGGTCAAGTTTCTATCTTTAATGAAGAAGCTCCAGCTAGCGAAGAAAAGGTTGAAACCGTAGAAGAAAACAAGGTTAGCGAAGAAGCTCAAGCTGAAATAGACGAACTTAGAAGAGAACTTGAAGAACAAAAAGCTGAATATGAGGCATTAAAAGAACAAACTGAGAAAGAAAAGAATAAGTGGCAAGAAGAAAGAGCAGCTCTTGAAAACTTGTTTGAAACTACTGAAAACAAAGAAGAGTTTGTTCCAATGATGACCTTAAAGGAATACGAAGCTCGCTTAGAAGTTTTAAAAGAAAGGTTAAAAGCTAACGAAAAAGACCTTAAAGCAAACAAGAAAGAATTCCTTCCACTTGCCAGAGTTAAGAAAAACCTTGATAACGACAAGAAGAAACTTAGAAGAAGAGAAGCACTTGTTGCTAAACAAAAGGTTGTATTATACGGCGTTAACAACTACGTAGATATCGACGAAGAAAAAGCTAAGAAGCTTGCCGAAGATCTAGACCTTCTTGACGGTTTAAGGCTTTCCGTACAACACTGCGAAGAAGTTATAGCTGCTAACAAAGAAAGATATCCAATTTTAGAGACAACAAATAGAATACTTACAACAGTAAATAAAGAAATTAAAGCAGATATCCAAGAAGTTGAAACAGCAATAGCTAAACTTAAAGCCGAAGAAGATGCTGGAAGCAAGGAAGAAGTAAAAGAAGAACAACCAGCAGTTCAAGAAACACCAGCAGCTCAGGAAGAAACAGTAGCTGAAACACCAGTAGAACAAGCTGAAACAGTAGAAGAAAAGAAAGAGACCACAGAAAATAATACAGAAAACTAATAAAACTACAAAAATATTTCCGCTAAAATTATGGCGGAAATATTTTTTTTGTGATATTATATTAATATGAAATTTTTAGGTTTTGCAGGTTTTAAAAGAAAAAAGCCCAAAGTGGGGCTAGCTCTTGGCGGTGGAGGCGCAAGGGGCTTTTCTCATTTGGGCGCATTAAAGGCCTTTGAAGAATATGGTTTAGATTTTGATTACGTTTGTGGCACCAGTGCGGGAAGCTTAGTGGGCGCCTTTTATGCTGCGGGCTATAACTTTAAGCAAATTTTTGATATAGCAAAAACAATAAAAACAAAGGATATTCGCACAAGTAAGTTATTTTTCGTGCCTTCAAAAACGGAAGGAATTGAAAAGATTATCACGGACAATTTAGGTGACATTAACATAGAAGATTTAAAAAAGCCCTTTTCTGCCGTAGCGGTAGACATTAAAAGCACGAACGAAGTTTGTATAACAAAGGGAAATTTAGCAAAAGCAGTTGCCGGCAGTTGCTGCGTGCCGGGAATTTTCCAGCCAGTAGAATTTGGCGATAGACTTCTTTGTGACGGCGGACTTCAAAATACTATGCCAGCAGATATTCCTAAGCTTATGGGGTGCGACTATGTGGTGGCTGTGGACGTGAATAAGTCTAGAACTTATGGAACTAGTTCTACTAAAATGTTAGATGTGCTTGCGTGCACTATAAGAATTCTTATGAAAGGTAACGTAGTAAAGGGCTATGTTAACGGCGATGTGGTTTTAAAACCAGAAACGAAAAGGTTTAAATCCACAAGCACGGAAGGGTATTTAGATATGATAGAAGAAGGTTACAGGGAAGCCATAGATAGAATGTCGGAAATACTCACGCTATTTCAAGGCAGAGCGCCTAAAAAGAAGGTAGAACTAAAAGAGGAGAATTTTGAAATAATATAATGGCGAAGGAAAAGAATTATAAGGGTTTATTAATAAGAATAATAGTTGCAATAGTTTTTGTAGGCTTGTTACTAAGCACGTATTTTGTGCGTTATGACATTGAGAATATTTTAAACTCCATGTTTTATCCAGAAGTTTCAAACGACGTAACAAACTCTGAACTTAAAATGCATTTTATAAATGTGGGCAATGCAGACGCCATAGCTATTGAACTTCCAAATGGTGAACATATGCTCATAGATAGTGGTGACAGGACTAATGCATCTCGTGATGCGCTTATTACATATTTAAATAACAACTTTTTTGAAAACGGAGAAGAAAGAGTTTTCGACTATTTTATACTAACGCATTCCGATGCTGACCACGTGGGCGGAGCGGCAAGAGTGTTTGAAACCTACGAAATAGAAAAATGTTTTAGACCCAATCAGTATACGAAAGACGAAGCGACAGAGCTTAATATTACGAATGAAGATAATATAGCAACTACAAAGGTTTTTGAAAGTTTTGTTGAAGCCTTAAATAAAGAAGTTGGCTGCGAAGTAGAATTTTTTGACGCGGATTCCGATATGACGTTTTCTAATTTTAGCATAAATTTTATTGCACCACTTGAAAAAACTTATAGTGTAGAAAATAACTATTCGCCAATTTTCATTTTAGAGTATGCTGGCGTTAAAAGTATGTTTACTGGCGATGCTGAACACGATGTGGAAGAAGAGATTTTAGCTTTATACGACGACTTAACAGGTGAATACGCTTATAGCACACTAGATATAGATATTTTAAAAGTCGGACATCATGGAAGTGATACTTCTTCAACGGAAGAGTTTATACGCGCAACAACGCCTAAGTATGCGGTAATTTGTACGGACGGCGAAGAATATGACCACCCTAGTGAAACAGTTTTAAATAGATTACAAAATTTTGGCGTTAATAATATTTATAGAACGGATATAAATGGAAACATTTTAATTGGCGTGAATGCCGATGGCACTATTGCGGCAAGTTTGGGCGTATACACTAGGGGTTTTAAAATAGAGTGGTATAGCTTAGTTATACTTGTTGGCAGTGTTGGGCTTATAATTATTTTTACAGTAGGAACTAAAAGAAAGAAGAAAAAGGCTAAGTAAGGTTTATAAGGCACGGAAGCAAATTTTGCGGAGCAAAATTTTAAAAACTGCGCGGGGTCCGCGCAGTTTTTTGCTTGGAGCTAAAAAAGCTCCAAGCGCTTCCGTGCGTATTTTTAAAAGCAGAATTTTACTTAAAAATTTTAATTAATACAAAAATTTTTAACTTATTTTAAAATTTTCTTCTTTTACTTTACAATATTTGTTTGGATTAAATTAAAGTTTTGTGCTAATATCTATTATAAGGTGGAGTATGAAACCTAATTTAGTAATTATCGGGTTCGAAAAAGAGTTCAACAAAAAACTATGTATATATCTTGCGGATAAGCTTGATATGTTTTTCGTTGACGTAAAAGAACTTATTGAATACGATTTGGTAAATAGCCGTGAAGCACTTTTAAGGTGTGGAAAGGAATATATAGAGAAAGAAGAGCGCAAAACCGTAAGAAATGTATCGGAATATGAGAATACCGTTGTAAACATACCATACGACATTTTTGTGAATAATCGTGATTTTTTTAAAGAAAATAACATAAATATATTTATTAAACCCTATAAATCCGGCTATGCTGACGATATAGTTTTAGAAGATAGAATGGCACTACTAAAAAATTATTGTACACTTTTTATAGAAAATAGTGAAAATAGCGTTGAAAGCTGTTATAATAAGATACTTAATGGGCTAAAAGGAGATAAAAAATGAAAATTAACCAAAAGTGTATAAACACGGCAAGAATTTTGTCCGCGGAAATGATAAACAGAGCAAATTCAGGGCACACTGGCGTTGCGCTAGGTGCGGCACCAATTCTTTATGCACTTTTTAAGGACCACTATAATTTTTATTCCAGTAAATACATAAATCGCGATAGGTTTGTGCTTTCAGCCGGTCATGCTAGCGCGCTATACTATTCGTGTTTACACCTTTTTGGCTTTGATGTCAGCATGGAAGACTTAAAAAATTTTAGAAAACTTGGCTCTAAAACTCCAGGCCACCCAGAATATGACGTAACGGACGGAGTGGAAACTAGCACGGGGCCGCTAGGGCAGGGCGTTGCAAATGCCGTAGGGCTTGCCTTGGCGCAAAAAACTTTGGCAGAAAGGTTTAACGTACAAAAGTTTAACATTATAGATAATTACACCTATTGTTTTGTAGGCGACGGCTGCTTAATGGAAGGTGTGGCACAGGAAGCTTGCAGCTTTGCTGGGAATTTAAAACTTAATAAATTAATTTTACTTTATGACTGCAATCAAATAACCATAGACGGAAAGTTAAATGTTGCAAACACGGAAAGCGTTAAAGGCAAATTTAAGGCAATGGGTTGGAACGTTATAACAGTTTCAAATGGAAATAGCTATTTATGCATTACAAAGGCTATATCTAGGGCTAAAAAAAGTAAAAATAAACCAACCATTATAATATTTAAAACGCAAATTGGCTATGGCAGCGTTTATGCCGGCTCTAATGAGATACACGGAAAAGCCTTAACCGACGAAGAACTTGCAAAGCTCAGGCAAAACCTAGGAGTAGAAGGCGGCTTTAAAGTAGACGAAGACGTTAAAGAATATTGTTATCGCGCTCATAGAAGGGCAAAAGTGGAGTACTTTAAGTGGGAAAAACAAGTGGTGCTCTATAAAAACACACACCCAGACCTTTGCCAACAATTCTTTGATTATTTCAACAGGCCAAAGCTAAATTTACAAAAACTTTGCAAGGGTAAATTTACAGAAAACATGGCTATGCGCGACGCAAATCACGTTGTAATAAATCAAGTTGCTAAAAATTTAGTATCCTTTATGGGTGGAACAGCAGACGTTGCACCGTCCACTAAGGTGTACATAGACGACGGCGGAGATTTTTCTTCTTCTAATTATAGGGGAAGAAACATTCACTACGGCGTGCGCGAGCATGCAATGGCAGCCATTTCAAATGGCATTTCACTGTACGCAAATTCCAGCGTATTCTGCTCTACTTTCCTATCCTTTTCAAACTATGCGCTTCCAGCTATAAGAATGAGCGCGCTAATGAATTTGCCAGTTATGTACATATTCACACATGATAGTATAATCGTGGGCGAAGACGGCCCAACACATCAGCCAGTGGAGCAGCTAACACAGCTTCGTGCTATACCAAACCTAACTGTTTACAGACCAGCAGACACAAATGAACTTATGGCGGTTTATAGCCTTGCGTATGAAAACAAAAAGCCTAGCGCGTTTATAATTGCAAAACAAGCACTTCCAGAAATACCCACTAGCTTTGAAGGTGCAACTTGCGGCGCATACGTTTTAGCCGAAGACGAAAAACCCGAAGTTATAATGTTTGCAAGCGGCAGTGAAGTTGGTCTTGCTATGAAAGCAAAGGAAACATTAAATAAAGATGGCATAAGCGCCGTAATTGTAAGTGTGCCTAGCATAGAAGTGTTTGAACGTCAACCGGAAAAATTTAAAAAGTCTATTTTAAAACATGAAATTAAAAATAGGTTCTGCATTGAAGCCTCGAACGACTATAAGTGGCTAAACGTTTTTGGCGGAAAGCTGTTTGGCGTTACTAGTTTTGGCGCAAGCGGAAAGGGGAAAGACGTTTTAAAATTTATGAACTACGAACCTAAGGATTTAGTAAAATTTATAAAAAATAGTTTAAAAAATGAATAATAACAATATTTTTGCATAAATTATTCTTGCGAATAGCAAATATTGCTTCCTCGCACAAGCGCCTATAAAACAGGGCGCTTTTTTGTTTAATTGTTTGACTATAAATTTTTTTAAAGTTATAATTTTATTAGAGGTAAAGTTATGAAAAAAACTATTAACGTAGATGGAAATACAGCAGCGGCTAAAATTGCATATTTTTTAAGCGAAGTAGCTGAAATTTATCCTATAACTCCATCTTCCGTGATGGCGGAACTGTGCGACGAGTGGAGCGAGAACGGAAAGTTAAATTTTTTAAATAAAAGGCTTATTGTTAGAGAAATGCAGTCCGAAGCTGGCGTTAGCGGAGCGGTGCACGGCTCACTTGCTAGCGGCGCGTTAACCACAACGTTTACGGCTAGTCAAGGTTTACTTCTCATGATTCCAAACATGTACAAAATAGCAGGCGAGCTTTTGCCTACTGTCTTTCATGTATCTGCGCGTGCACTAGCCACGCACGCACTTTCCATATTCGGCGACCACTCCGACGTTATGGCAACCAGAAGCACGGGCTTTTGTATGCTTTGTTCAAGCAACGTTCAAGAGTGTTTAGACCTAGCTCTTGTTGCGCACATAGCAAGCTTAAATTCAAGCCTTCCATTTCTGCATTTTTTCGACGGTTTTAGAACGTCGCATGAAGTGCAAAAGATATATGATATAGACGAAGAAGATATTAAAAAAATAATTCCGTATGAAAAAATTAAAGAATTTAAGGCTCGTGCGCTAAACCCAGAGCATCCGCATCAGCAGGGCACGGCGCAAAATCCGGACATCTATTTTCAAAACAGGGAAGCAGCAAATAGTTTTTATAATAATGCATATAGCGAAGTGCTTTCCGCTATGAAAAAGGTGGAAGAGATAACAGGTAGAAGCTATAAACCTTTTGACTATGTTGGAACTAAAAACGCAGAAACTGTTATAATAATGATGGGTAGCGGTGCGGAAACGGCGGAAGAAACTATAAACTATTTAAATAGCATTGGCGGCAAATACGGCTTAGTTAAAGTTAGGTTATATAGGCCGTTTAATAGCCAGGCTCTTTGTGAAATTTTGCCAAAAACCGTTAAAAAAATAGCCGTGCTAGATAGAACTAAGGAAAGCGGAGCAGTAGGTGAGCCATTATATATAGATGTAGTAAGTTCACTTGCAAAAATGAGCAGAAGTGCCTTTGTTGTAGGCGGTAGATACGGGCTTGGAAGTAAGGAGTTTACCCCAGCTTGCGTTAAGGCAGTGCTTGAAAACTTAGAAAGCGAAAATCCTAAAAATAATTTCACCGTTGGCATTGTAGACGATGTTACCAACCTATCACTTCCGTTAAAAGATTTCCATATTAGCCATGATAACATTGAATACAAATTCTTTGGTCTTGGCAGTGATGGAACAGTAAGTGCAAACAAAAATAGCATTAAAATTATTGGAGAAAACACAAACAAATACACACAAGGCTTTTTTGAATACGATTCTAAAAAGTCTGGTAGTATAACAATATCACATTTAAGAATATCTGACACGCCAATAAAATCTACTTACACTTTAACGAACGCAGATTTTATTGCAATTCATAATTATAGCTTTGTTGGAAGATACGACGTATTAAAGGGCTTAAACGCTGGCAGCGTAGTTCTATTAAATACGGTTTTAGACCAAAACGGTTTATCCCAGGACCTTCCAGACTATTTTGTAAAGGCGCTAAAAGATGCCAAAGCCAAATTCTATGTATTAAACGCTCAAAAAATAGCCAAAGATTGCGGGCTTGGCAATAAAATAAACGTAATTATGCAGGCGGCGTTCTTTAAACTAGCTAATATTATGGATTACTCTAATGCAGTGGAAGCCATGAAACTAGCCGTAAAGAAAACCTACGGCAAAAAGGGGGATAAGGTTGTTGAAAGTAACTATAACGCAATAGATAGCGCACTTAGTGGGCTTGTAGAAATTGACGTAAATTCCTTAAAGGGCAAACATTATGGCGAAAGAAAGGAAACGGACTACTATAACAATTTTATTAAACCAATAAACGAGTTAAAAGGTAACGACTTAAAGGTGTCTGCCTTCAACCCGCGCGGCTTTGTGCCTACGGGAACTACTAAGTTTGAAAAGCGCGGAATAGCACTCAGGTGCCCAAACTGGAATAGTGAAAAGTGCGTTCAATGCGGCTTATGCGTAATTGCTTGTCCGCATTCAGCGCTAAGAGCCGTGCTAGTTAACGATGAAGATTTAAAGGAAAAACCAGAAGAGTTCAACGTTAAGGCTGCCATAGGCGTTAATGGTGCAAGCTATAAAATTCAGCTTAGCCCGTTAGATTGCACGGGTTGCGGAGTTTGTGCGAACTTGTGCCCAACAAAATCCTATAACATGACGCTTGCTACTGACATATTAGATAAAGAGCAAAGAAACATGGCTTACGCTAACACCCTTCCAAGAGCTAGCCATCCGTTTGGCAATTCTTCGCCTAAGGGCTTGCAGTTTGAAGATACGTACTTCGAATATAACTACGCTTGCGGTGGTTGCGGAGAAACGCCGTATATTAAGCTAGCTACTCAGCTTTTTGGCAATACCATGATAATAGCAAACGCTACGGGCTGCTCTAGTATCTATGGCGGCTCAGCGCCGGCATGCCCTTATACAACAGACAAGAGCGGCCACGGTCCTAGTTGGGCAAACAGCTTGTTTGAAGACAACGCAGAGTTTGGTATGGGTATAGCGATAGGAATTAAAAGCCAGAAAAACGAACTTGAAATAAAGTTCCAAAAGTTAAAAGAAAACACAAAGAATGAAAAATTAAAAGAACTAGCTGACCTTTGGCTAAAAAACCAAAATAATCTACCTTACCAAAAATGCGACGAAATTATTTCTTTCCTAGAAGCTGACGGCGGAGAACTTGCTAAGAACATTTTAGAGCAAAAAGATATGTTATCTAAAAAGAGCGTGTGGATAATAGGCGGTGACGGCTGGGCTTACGATATTGGATACGGAGGCTTAGACCATGTGCTAGCTTCTAATGAAGACGTAAACATTTTAGTTTTAGATACCGAAGTCTATTCAAACACAGGCGGGCAAAGTTCTAAATCTACAACAAAGGGTTCCTTTGCTAAATTTGCAATGGGCGGCAAACGCACTAATAAAAAGGATTTAGCTTACATGGCTATGGCATATCCAGATTGCTACGTGGCATCCGTTTCTTTGGGTGCTGACCCAAGCCAGTGCATACGCGCGTTTAAAGAAGCAGAAGCGCATAAAGGTCCAAGCATCATATTAGCATATGCGCCTTGCATCAATCATGGCTTTGATATGTCCACAAGCTATGGCGAAATGAAAAAAGCGGTAGAAACAGGCTATTGGAACTTATTTAGATATAACCCAGATAGCGACGATAAGTTTAGTTTAGATAGTAAGCCAAGCAAGGAATACTCCGAGTTCTTGGCAGGTGAAACTAGGTTTACGTCCATGTATAAAAAGGATAAGGTTTTAGCAGATAAGCTATTTAAAGATAGTGAAGAAAATGCTAAAAATAGGCTAACTAGGCTTGAAAAGTTTGATGAATAATTTCAGCCTGCCCAAAAACGTCGTGATGCTGCGAAAACTAGCCAAACAGGGCTAGACAGTTACGTACGTCAATGTACGCGCCTATGAAAAAAGCTGCGCTTTAATGAATTTTGCTAATGCAAAATATCATATTATAGCTAGCTTTTTTCTTTTCCCCAAAAATCAAAGGATTTTTGGGGACCCCGAAAAAGCCGAGCCTTGCCTCACTTGTTTTTGAACAGTCTGATTTTATATGCAAGCTAAAGTTTGGATAGCCTTGCTATCCGCTCTCGCATGAGAGTTTTAAATAAACGCAAAAAAGCAAGGGATTTTAGGTGCCCTTGCTATTTGCTCGGTAAAGAAATGATAATTTCTTTACACTAATAATTTGTGCAAACTATCAAATATTATTCAAAAAATATAAAAATTTTTTAAAATTATGTTATAATGCTTTCATGAAGGTTCTAATAACAATAGAGTATAACGGAAAATATTTCAGCGGTTGGCAAAGGCAAAAGAAGGGCGTAGGCGTGCAAGAAGTTTTGGAAGATGCATTAAGCGCTCTTTTAAAAGAGAATATAACGCTTACAGCAAGTGGGCGAACAGATGCCGGCGTTCATGCAATATGCCAATATGCACATTTTAGCATAAGTTCAAATTTTAACTTAGAAAGGCTTCCGTATGCTGTAAATACCTATCTTCCAGAAGGAGTTAGAGTGCTCTCAGCAAGCGTTGTGGACGAGAGCTTTAACGCGCGTTTAAGTGCTCATAAAAAAACGTATCTATATAAAATCTATACAAGAAAAGTTTTAAGTCCGCTTCGTGAAGGTTACTATGCAAACGTTCCGTATGATTTAAATTATGACCAGATGTTAAAAGCGGCAAAGCTATTTTTAGGCAAGCATAACTTCAAAGGCTTTTGTTCCGAAGGTTCAAGCGTAAAAAGCTTTGAACGCGAAATCTATTCTTTTGAAATAGAAAAAAATTTAGATGAATACTATTTTAAAATAACGGGCAATGGATTTTTATACAATATGGTCAGGCGCATAGTGGCTGCCGTGGTTGAAGTGGGTAAGGGCAAACTTTCTTTAAAAGATATAACTTTGGCTCTTAAAGAACATAACGTAAAGCACATAACTAAAAATATGCCACCTTGTGGATTATATCTATTAAACGTTGAATACTAACAATGTTGTAATATATATATTACTAAATAAAATTTTTGCATAAATATTTATAAATTTGCATAAAATTGCTTGTTTTATGCAAATTTTTTTGTTATTATAAATGCATACAAAGGAGAAATACTAAAATGTATCCATTAGAAGAAAAGATAGACGGAGATTATGTAGAACTTGTTCATTTTTTAAACTCTCTTAATAAAAGGTTTTTAATAGTTAGCGGAAAGGATGTTATGGAGTTTGACGCCTATCTAACGGAAGAGTTTCCAAATACTTTAAAATTAATTAAGTCATCTAAAACGCAAAAGGAATTAGATAGTAATTTAAACGTGCTATTCGAGCACTTTGATAGCAAAGTAGCAGATATTTTATCCGGCAAAGGCGATATGCAAACAAGGGTGGAGAACGTCTTTAAAGAGATGGGTAGAATTAAGGCTGATGAAAGGGCTAGGGCGGACTGGCAAATTAAAGGCATTAGCCAAAGAAAGATTGATGGAATTAGCGAGGAACTTCTAGGCGAAAAGAAGCAGCTTAAAAACGCCGTAAACAACCTTCATAATGCAAAGGAAATAATGAAGGATAAGGAAAAACTTACTAAAATGTTAAAGGTAAGTGGAGCTAGCGAAAATGAGTTTAAATCTCGCTTGTTAAAGGCTTACGAAGGTTACACAAGAGAGCTTAGAAGCCATAGAGAAAAATATCATAGTTTAGTGCTAGATTACAACGAAATGCTCTTTGAAAACGTTGCTATTGCCGAGATAAACGAAAAGCGTAGCACTTTAAAGCATGCCACTATGTCTGTAAGCATGGAAACGGCATAAACTTTATAAAAAAATTGTAAAATACTGTTGACATTACGTTCAAAATAGTATAAACTTAATGCGTCTTAACTTTTAAGGCGCTTTTTATTTGTGGATTAGCCCCCTGCAAATACGTTTAAAAGCAAGGCAAATATTTTGGAGGAAATTATGAAAACATTGATGGCAAAACCAGCAGAAGTTGAAAGAAAATGGTATATTGTAGATGCAACAGATATGCCACTTGGAAGATTAGCTAGTCAAGTTGCCGACATACTTCACGGCAAGAACAAAGTAGACTACACACCAAACGTTGATGCTGGCGACCACGTTATAGTTATAAATTCAGACAACGTTGTTTTAACAGGAAAGAAACTTTCACAAAAGAAACTTCGTTGGCACACAGGCTACGTAGGTGGCTTAAAAGAAGTAGATTACAAAACTCTTATGGCAAACAATTCCGATAAGGCTGTTATTCAAGCAGTTAAGGGAATGCTTCCAAAGAACTCTCTTGGCAGAAAAATGCTAACTCGCCTTAGAGTGTTCAAAGGTGCAGAGCACGACCACATTGCTCAACAACCAATTTCCATAGAGTTAAAAGGAGCTAGAAAATAATGGCAAAGATGGCTTTAAAACAAAAGGTTCAATTTTTAGGAACTGGAAGAAGAAAGAAAGCAATAGCAAGGGTTAGGCTTGTTCCAAATGGTAAGGGAACAATTACTATAAATAAGGAAAACATTGACGATTATTTTAAGAGCGAAGTTTTAAAACTTATTGTTCGTCAACCATTAGAGCTTACGTCAACCAAAGATAAGTACGATATTTTTGTAAACGTTATTGGTGGCGGTTTAACAGGTCAAGCTGGTGCTATAAGTTTAGGTATATCAAGAGCTTTAATCAAGGCAGAAGAAAATTTAAGACCAGAGCTTAAAAAAGGCGGCTTCTTAACACGTGATTCTAGAACAAAGGAAAGAAAGAAGTACGGCTTAAAGAAAGCGCGTAAAGCTCCACAATTTAGCAAACGTTAATATTTTAATAATAGAAGCACAAGGGTTTCCCTTGTGTTTTTTTATGCAAAATTAAGAAGTTGATGTTTAAGGAAAAGAATAACAGATATAAGAAAAATTGTAATTTTAAATAAAAAATGCCTAAAAATGAAATGAACTACTAGGAGCACTTCAAAAATAGGCATTTTTTTTATTTTTTAAAAACGTTCTGGGTAACAGGCCTTCATTGTTTCCGCTATGCTTTCTTTTACGTCTCTGCCACCAGTAAAGCCAAGCTCTGTGAACTTTAATTCTTCTTTTATTGGCTCAGGATTGATATAGAATTTTTTATTTTGAATTTGCGTCATAAGTTTGGCTGCGTTTAAGCCGCTCTCTTTACCTTGCTTTTTTATGTGTTTTACCATTTTTTTAGCGCCAAGCGCACATAAAAAGGCGGGAAGCTCTTTGTATGGACGGTTGTCTTTGCTTTCTTTCATCATTAGCATTACTAGGTCTTTATAAGTCATATTTTCTTTGGCTACTGGGTATGCCGTTTTACTTTTGCCGTTAATAGCTATTGCAACTATATATTCTGCTACGCCTGTAACGTCTATCATTGCTGTGCCGCCACCTGCTGGGAAGAATACACTTTTCATGCCGTCGAAATTGCTTAGGAAACTATCTCTCCAAAGTGGTTTTCGTTCTGGCATAGTTCCAAATATGTATGGAAGTTCTGCTACCATAACGTCAAAGTTCTCATCTGCCAAACTAAACACGGCTTCTTCCTGCATTGTTCTAGCTTTAATATAAGGGTGATATTTCCCAAGCTCGCCATTTTGAAGTTTATCAAAATGGGCAAAGTATGAGCCTAATACTACGCACCTTTTTATGCCAGCATTTTTTGCACATTCACAAATTCTTTTACTTTGGTTTACAAGCTTTTCTGCAAAAAAATCTATTGCTGGCGCGTCTGGCACAACGCGGTCGTCTGGACCAAGCGCGTATATGAAGGCATCGTAATTATTTTTCTTTAAAAGTTTAATAATTTCTTCGTCGCTCATTTCAAAAAGATTGCCAAAGCTAAGGCCAATATTTTTTGGAAACCAATCTAAATTATTTAGTTCTTTTGGCAAAGCAATAGTATCCACTTTAATATTCATTTTATCAAATTGCATTGCAGTGTAGTAACCTAAGAATCCTGTTCCACCTGCAATAAAAACATTTTTTAATTCCATAATTCCTCCTAATATTATTTTATTATATTTTTTAAAAATATCAAAATATTTTATTTTTTTTAAAAAATTTATGTGTTTTTATCGTTATTTTAATTATTTTTTAATTTTTCTTTATTTTTTAAATGCCTAGAAAGATATATAAAACCAGTATCTGCAAGGGCAATTAACACTTTTAAAAGATACATTGTGCCGGCAATTTCTAAAAGTTCTATAAAGGGCATTGTGCCAATGTATGCAATTAAAGTAAAAATAATTGTATCTACAAGCTGGCTTACAATTGTGCTAAGATTATTAGAAAGCCATAGTTTATTATATTTTTCTTTTAATTTTTTAAAGATAAATACATCTAAAAATTGGCTACATAAAAATGCAACTAGGCTAGCTAGGCAAATTCTAGGAATTATACTAAAAATTTCAACTAAGCTAGGCTGAATTGTATCTAGGCTGCTTGGAATAAAGGTTAAGCATAATGCCATAAGAGCTGTAAAGAGTATCATAAAAATAAAGCCATATAGCACGCTTTTATTTGCGCTTTTAGAGCCTTCGTTTTCATTTAAAATGTCTGTTGCTAAAAATACGTTAGAGTAGGCTACATTTCCAAGGATTGTTGTAAGCCCAAAAATTTCTACCATTTTTAAAGATTGAATATTAGCTATAATAATAGAAACGCATATCCAAATATACGTGCCTTCCTTTCCAAAAAGTTTGTAGACGAAAACTGTTATTAGAAAGGTTATTATTAAGTAAATGATAGATAAAAATATGTTCATTTGAAGTATTTTAATAAAATTAAACTTTTTTGTCAAAGATTTACTTTAAAGATTATAGCTTTTATGTTATAATATTCTTATGTTTGATTGGAGTGCGAAAGAAAAAATAATTTTACCTATTATGATAGTGGTTTTACTTATTTTGGCAATAGGTATTTGTTTGTTGACTAAAAATAAGTCTGAAAAAATAAAAAGATTACCACTACTTATTATCACTATAATTATTCTTGCACTAGAAGTAGCAAAACAGATTTATAATATTTGTATAGGTTATAACCTATGGGCAATTCCGCTTCATTTTTGTAGTTTATTTATGTTTTTTTATTCATTTTCGAACTTTGGGAAGGGAAAACTAAAAAGGTTTGGCGATATTATGACAGTTTGCTGCACGTTTTTAGTAATACTTCTTTTCTATATAAACCCTAGCAATATAATAGGGGAGTCGTGCGAAAACGTGTTTGCTAACTTTTCAAGTTTTCACACATTCACATATCACCATTTGTTGTTTTTATACTATTTTATATTTTTAGGCTCCAATTTAATTTTAGCAAAGTTTTCTGACCTTTGGTACATTTTAATTGGCATAGTTAGCTATGCTGTGGTAGCAGTAACTTTTGCATATGCTTTGAATGTGAATTTCTGTTCTATTCTTCATAATAGCGTGGTTTTTTTAGAAGCAATACGTGAAAGCGCTGGTGGCGTGGTTTACACATTAGTTCTATTTAGCATTGGCGTTTTAGGAGTCATGGCGGTGTATGTTGTGTATACGCTTTTAAATAGAAAGATAAATTTAGGTAAAATAAAAGAGCCTTAAATTAGGCTCTCAGACTGCCCAAAAACTGCGCGACCGAAAAATTCTTTGAATTTTTCTTACTGCGTTTACTGAAAAACGCCTAAAAAGAGGCTTAAGGAAACTAAACTCCTGCTTTTGCGTCAAAAGCTACGCTTTAATGAATTTTGCAAAGCAAAATATCATACTAACGCTTGCTTTTTCCTTTCCCCAAAAATTATTCTAATTTCTGGAGACCCCGAAATTTTTCGAGCCTTGCCTCGCTCGGTTAAATGAACAGTCTG